>ONVI01000005.1 GCA_900321275.1 uncultured Eubacteriales bacterium
GCTGAGACCGCGCATATATGCCTCGTCCCAGGTGGATTCCTCCAGCGGGGTAAATTCAGCGTCCTCTATAACGGCCTCCGCTTCCTCGTACTCGATGCGCTCCCCGCGTACCAAAAGCCGATGCGTGTTGACGGCAAAAGGCGTACAGGTCACGAGCGTACAGAGATCACGTCCCGGCTCAATGAGCAGCTTTTCTGAATCCTCCGGGAGTACCGTGTTAATTTCCACCACCTTATAGGCAAGTGTCTGACCGAGGATGCGGAGAAAGAAAATATCGCCCTGTTTCAACAAATCCAGATCGGAAAACATCTTTTGTCCAGCAAGGCCGCTGTGTCCCGTCAGCACACAATGGGTGCTTGCTCCACCGACAGGCAGGGACGAACCGAGTAAATGCCCGATACCCCTATCAAGCGTTGCCTCGTCCGTGCCGTGGTAGATCGGGAGCTTTACGGATATAACGGGGACTTCCACATAACCCATGAGTCCATCGCCCTGCACGTTCAAAAGCTCATCGTAGATCTCGGAGGCGCTTGTAAGCGCCTCCTTGGAAAAGGCGGCTCCTGTTGTTGTCTGGAGGGTGCCGTTGTATCTCTGCGCCCGGTCGCGCAGCTCCTGCAGCTCGGTGTCATAGAGGGTTTCAATGCGTTCCATATACTGCGTTTCGATCAGGCTTGCATTTTTCTCCGCAAGCCTGTTTGCTATCAGGGGATAAAGGATCACGACGAGGGAAAGGACAAGAAATGCTGCCAGAAGTGTAATTTTCATTTTCTTCATCCGTCCTCTTTTCGGAACAGGAGGGCGGTATTCCCGCCCTCCTGCGTAATCAGTAGTCCACTCGTTTCCTCGCAATAACAATGATTCCCACGACGCACAGGGCCAGAACCGTAAAGCCGATCACCGGGTACATCCATGTACCCCGGCTGCCGGTCTGCGGCAGATCAAAGCCCTTGGTGTTGATGACATTGAAAGGCGCAAGCGCGGAGACAGAGCCATTGTCCGACAGCATGGAAACGTCGTTGCCGTCCACGGTGGCGGAGGCGGTCAGCAGCTTGTGTTCCAGATGGCGCTGGGGCATATTGTGGAACATCCCGGTGGGGACGCTTGCAAAGCGGGGATCGTTCTGGACGAGGCCGAGCGTGTCCGTGCCGTAGACGGGACAGGCGTTTGCGCCCTCTGCCTTGGAGATAATGACCTTGACGCCCTGCTTGAGCAGCGTGTAGGCTTTATCCGTCTGAATCTCCTTGATGGTGTAGGCGTCATCCTCCATGCCCTTGATGATCAGCTTGCCCGCCGTGGTGGAGACAAACTGCGTGGCCTGCTCCGCGGCCTCCACATGACCGGTCACATACCAGACACCTTCGGCAGAATTGAGCGCGGCGGTCAGGAAGTAGTTGTCCGTATCATTGTGGGCAACAAACTTGACCTGGGAGAAATCGCCGTTGCCGGATGAAAACTGCTTCGTCACGTCCACGCCATAAGAATAAACGTGGCAATCGTCCACAAGGGTATCGTAATAGTCGGTGTTGCTGCGCTTCCAGGTCAGGACAACCGCGTTGTCGTTGCCGTTGTTGCCGTAGGTCACGGTGTTGTCCATGTTGAGCTTTGCCTTGTAGGTGATGCGAACGGTACAGCCGGAATAGCCGGAATTGACCATGTTCGGGCCGTTGTAGACCGTGGGGCTGGTGTTGATCTCGGACAAGCCGGAGGCGGTCATGGCAATGCTCATAACGCTGTTGCCATCCTTGGCGGTATAGGACACAGTGAACTTGCCGTCAGCCTCAGACCATTCGGCAATCTTATCCGTGCATCCCGCGTCCTTGTAAAAGGCCAGCTTCACGTCGCCCTTGGTGTAAGTGATGCCTTTACTCAGCGTGTCGGTAAAACCGTACTCAGTCAGATAGGACGCAGCCGAGGTAATGCTGGGCATAGTGGAAATGATCTGGTATTCCAGCGTGTCGTTGCCGGAAGCCGATGCAGTGTGTGCATAGCCGTCAGAAATGTTGTCCAGACTTCCGCCGTTTGCTCCGGTGTCGATCCTGGCCTCACGCACGGTCTTTTCGACAGACGGGATGCCCGTGGCGTTCTTGGGGTAAAGCACCGGGTCATAGATCCATTCGCTGCCGTTTACAACATTGGTCATGGGCAAGGAGATCAGGAAGGGCGCGGTGGTTTCCGTGACCATTTCGGGGACACGGGTTTCGACCACAAGATACAGGCCGAGGGGCAGGCCGGACACGGCGCTGTGTCCGTAAGCGTCCGTTTCGGGCATGGCGCTGCCGCCCGCAAACTGGACGAACCTTTCGGCGGCGTTTCGCGTCGCCGTGCCGTTGGTGTTCAGCGCGTTCTTGAGGCCGTCGATCAGCACGTCTGAGGTGTAATAATAAATCGTCTTGCCGCCCTCGGTGTTGTCCGCCGGGGCGAAGCGGTCATTGGCGGTGATGCCGAGGACATTCAGAAAAGCTGCGTTCAGCTCACTGTTTTCGATGCCGTACAGCAGCTCAACACGGTTCGTGTTGTCCTCAGTCTTGGTGTAGGCCAGAATGTCCGCCAGCTTGACATAGGTAAATTCCACGCCGCGCACAGCGTATCCGTATGCGTCGCCGTTGGCGTTCAGTGCGGAGACACGGGCCGGATTGCCAAGAATGGCCTCCACGCCGCTTTCGTCCCGGATGCCGGTGCTGACATAGGAGCTGTCCCAAACGCCGTCTTTCTCCGCGCCGGTCACATCGTACTTGTACAGGCTAATGGAGCCGGTGAGTGTCGTGTCGATCAGCGCCGGATCAGCGGCGGCAAAGGCGGGAATGGAAAAGCTGCCGACCATGACAAGGGCCAGCAGCAGAGTAAAGAGTTTTTTCAAGATTCACGATCTTCCTTTCTTTTAAGATAGATGATAAGAGGTATAGCGCAAATGGGCATAAAAAGAGGCAGCAGGTCAAAGCCTCTGCCGCCGGTTTCGGGGAGCCGGTAAGTGGGATCGTCTGTTGCGGTGACATACAGGGAATAACAGTATGTCTTGCCGTCCACGGTTTCCGAGTCCTCAATATTGGTTTTCTGTGTTTCGATGGGAAGTGTGCCTTTGTAGAGTTCGGTGCCGATCAGGGAATAGCCCTCTGGGGCCTTGGTTTCGGTCAGGCGGTAGAGAATCGTGCCGTCTGCACGGAGGCCGGTAAAGCTGACGCTGCCGGTGTTGTCGGTGGTAAGCTGTCCATTAGAAAGGTTGTTACTTGAACAGCCGCCCGCTGTGATGTTCTCGCCGCTGCGGTTTGTGACGGGGGTCCAGGTCGTGCCGTTGTTTGTGGAGTATTCCAAAAGGAAGGAAGCACCGGCGAGAGGCTTGCCTTTCTCGTCCTGCTTCCTGACCTCCAGCGTTCCCGGCCTGCGAAGATCTGTCACGGTCTGGGTGCCGTTTTCGGTGGGAACGGTCACGGTATAGGCTCTCTCGTCCACCTTGTAGCCCTTGGGCGCGGAAATCTCCTGTACCCGGTAATTGCCGTAGAGCAGATTTTCAAAGACAATTTCACCGTTTTCATCGGCGGTGCCTTCGGCCAGCTTCTTGCCGCTTTCGTCCAGAAGGCGATACACGGCTCCGGCAAGGGGTTTGTTCTCATAGGCGTCCTTCTTGATGAGCTTCAGATTTCCACGGCTTGGGGTATTCTTGACGCTGATCTCCACGGTCTTGCCGTGTTCGGTCAGCTCCACGGGGATCGGATCGCTGATAAGGCTATATCCGTCAACGGTCGCCGTTTCCTCCAGCGTGTACTTACCGAGGGCCATGCCGGAGAAGGTGATCTTGCCCTCCGTGCCGGTAACTGCTTCGGAAATGAGCTTGCCGGTGGAATCCGTCAGCTTGAAACGGACGCCTGCAAGGGGCTTGTTTGTCTCCGCGTCGGTTTTGAGAATGGAGATATTGCCGACTGCGCGGGTGTTGGTGATCGTCTTGCTCACAGTCTGCCCGGCGTTCGTGACTTCAACGGTGATCGGGGTGGAGTCGAGGACATAACCAGCCGGGGCCGCTGTTTCGGTCAGCTTGTAGGTGCCGAGGGGCAGGCCGGTGAAGATGAGCTTGCCGTCTGCTGCGGTGTCGCCCTCCTTGATGAGCCTGCCCGTGGAATCCGTCAGCTTGAAATGCGCTCCCGCAAGCGGGCTGCTTGTCTCCGCGTCGGTTTTGAGGATTGCTATACTGCCGGTTTGCTGGCTGTTGGTGATCTCTTTTGTTACCACATCGCCGTCATTCACTAACTCGATGGAAAACGGGGTTTCGTCCAGCACATAGCCGGTCAGCGTCGCGGTTTCCTTGAGGATATACTTGCCAACGGGGAGCATGGTGAAAAGCAGCTTGCCGTCCGTCCCGGTGTCGCCCTCGTCGATCAGGTTCCCAGCCTCATCGGTCAGCTTGAAGTGAACGCCCGCAAGTGGAGCGCCGCTTTCGTCACTCTTGATTACACGGACATGACCGTGAGCCTTGTAGTTGGTGAATGTGTGTTCGTCAACAGCCGTGTGATAGCCGACCCGCGCCGCCATGAGGTTATGGTTCGGTACATAGCCGGGAATCTCTGAGGTTTCAGCATACCAGTAATCCCCGATGGGGAGATTGTCAAAGACTACAACGCCGTTTTCGTCCGTCGTGCCGGTGGTAAGCTCGTTTTTGTCCGCGTCGTACAGTGTGAACACAACGCCGCCCAAAAGCTCTCCGTCGCTGTTCTTCTTCGTGAGCTGGATGCTGCCTCTGGCGGGCTTGTTGGTATAGGTCAGCGTGACGACCTTTCCGTTCCCGTCCAGATATACAAGCTCGATGCTGCCCAGCGGGACATATCCGGGAGGTGCCTGTGTCTCCTGGCAGTAATACGGGCCGAGGGGCAGTCCCGCAAAAACCACGAGGCCGGTTTCATCAGTCGTTCCCTTGGTGACATCGCGCATGTGATCATCAAGGATGGTAAACTCTGCGCCTTGCAGGGGCTGGCCGGTTTCGGAATCTGTTTTGAGAATCTTGATGGTGCCTGCGGATTTGTAGTTGACGATGGTCTTAGTGACGATCTGCTCGTTTTCCGTAATGCTGACGGGGTACTTGGTATCGTCCAGCGCATAGCCGGGAACTGCAAAGGTTTCCTGATAGAAATAGTTGCCCAACGGGAGATCGGAAAATACCAGGACGCCGCTGCTGTCCGTGCTGCCGCTTGTGATCCGGTTGCCGTCGCTGTCAAGCAGTTGGAAGCCGGTGCTTGCAATCGGGGTGCCGTTTTCATCGGTCTTGACGAGCTTCAAGCTGCCCTTGGACGGGATGCGCTCATTCGTGACGGTTTTCTGCACAAGCAAGCTGCTCGTTGTGATGGATACGGCGTACTGTGTGGTGTCCGGCACATATCCGGGCAGGGCGCTTGTTTCGGCGTAGTAGTAATTGCCGGGGGCAAGGTCGCTGAATGATACGACACCGGAGCTGTCCGTAGTCTTGGTGCTGATGGTGCGCTTGGAGCTGTCGTACAGGGTGAAGCCTACACCGGAAAGCGGGTTTCCGCTGTCGTCCGTCTTGGTGATCTGCAAGCTGCCTTTCTGCGGCTGCACGGTCGCGCTGGGCGTTTTCACCGTGAGGAAGCCTCTCACAAAAACGTCCTGAGATCCGTCCAGCGTGCTTGTGACGATTCTTTGCTGGTTGTAGACGGATGGTGCCCAGAAGAACAGCTTCGCGGTGGGCAGGTGATCCATCCCATAGGCGCACAGCGTATAGCTGCCGTTGGCATAGGCGACAGGAATCTTGATCGTCAGCGTTTCCTGATCCGCGCCGGTATGTCCGAGAATCTGCTTGCCCTCCGGCATATCGTCCATGAGGTCATAAGTGCCGTTGATACCGTTGGTGAGCGTGACGCTGCCGGTGAAGTAGTCTCCCTCCTGGGTGAGCGTAATTTCCGACGGGCTAAACGTCAGGCTCCCGGCACCGCCGGTTGACACATTCCCGGAACGCGCCATTTGCAGCAAGCTGAGCGACCAATAGAACAGATCTTCATAGCCGGGCCTGCCTCTGATCCAGTCACCGTTGACATTGAGGTTGAGGTACTGGGGCATACCATCGGCGTAATTCTCAGCTAAGAAAAAGCGGATCGCGTTCGCGGTTGCGTATCTTGCCTCCAGGTCAGAAAATCCGCCGTTGTCCGCAGGGTAGCCGTGGGTGAGAATTGCCTTGAGGCCGGTCAAAACATACTCGTCGTACACATACTCGCCGTCGATGGAGGAGTAGGCTGCGTTATACGGGTTATCTTTGCTGGTTTGCAGACAGTAGGCCACTTGACCGTCGGAAGTAGCGTGTCCGGGTGTCTGGAGATCGACCCATGTGCCGCTGGTGTTGTAGGTCTGAAAATACGAATACATGGGGGCTGTGGTAATGACCGCCGAGTCCGCATAGGCGGTCAGGGAAAAGGCTGCGCAGAACATGAGCATAACGCAGAGCAGCACAGCGATGCTTCTGCGCCATTTGGTTTTGAGAATTGGCAATCGCCTCCTGTAAAATAGTTTTTTGGGGAAAAGAAAGATTAGCGGACGGCACCACCTCCTTTCCCCGGCGGATTGCCCTTGCTGATGGCGGTCATGCGGCCGGGAGTAAAGGGACACTCGACAAACTTGCAGTACCGATCCTTGCGGTACGGTCGGTGCCAGCGGCAGCTCCGGCACTCCGGGTGTGGGCCGTCCTTGCCGCTGTCATAGTGGTCTGAGCCGGGTGTTCCTCGCATGAGACTTTCAAAAGCCCTATGATCGCCATTGGTAAAATACATGGCATCCCTCCCTTCAAAGGTCAGATTGGGGCTTTGCGGTATATATAAAAAATCCGTTTCACGGTGAAACGGATTTTTGACGGGTTGATGTAATTTGTCGAATAATGTACTTGCATTTAGTTTATGAGCAAGGTATAATGTATAAAATATTAATTATACACTTTCGGGCCAATGACTAATAAATATTTAATAGGACGGACAAAAAATGGAAAAAATACAATGGTTAGAAGAATCACATAATATAGTTGATATTATTCATGGAGTTATACCTTACAATGGGCTTGAATCAAAAATTATTGAGAACGCTATTTTTTCACGACTTCACCGTGTACTACAAAGTTCGCTTGCTTATCTTACGTATCCGTCAAATAAAGTACATCGTTATGAGCATTCAATAGGAGTAATGCATCTATCTGGCACTTTCTTTTTTCATAGTATTTGTAATAGCACAAATGACAATGTACAAAAACTTATAAACGAAGTTGGAAATGCTCTCAGTGCATGGCTAAAAGATGATACTCCAAAGAATGGCCTCTTTTCTGGAACTCTAGCTGATATAAAGAAAGATGTGAAAAGTTACATTTTTTGTTCCAGTGAGGAAAAAAGAACGTACCCTGATTGTGACCTTTTTCATAAAAATACGCCGGCAAATTTAAGACAGGAGCAGCTTTTTGTTTACTATGTAACATATGAGGCCATTCGGCTAGTTGGGTTGCTACATGATATTGGACATTTGCCGTATAGTCACATTACCGAGTTTGCGCTTAAGCGACTTTATCGTGAAGTTAAAACAATAGACGAGCCGAGCTTAACAAATAAGCAAAAAAAATTTTTAGATATGATGAGTGCTTATTTGCCTTTATCAGGTGGAGAGACTCAAATACACGAAGTAATCGGGCAGAAACTTGTAGAAAAAATATTTGAGTCTATTAGAGAAGAGTTGCCTACAAGATATAATTTAGAAAATCTATTTATTATATCGACTTTTTTCCTTACAAAAGAAATACTTAAATCAACATCAACTTCAAATAACATTTTTTCTGATCTTCACCGTATTGTAGATGGGGTTATAGATTGTGACAGGATGGATTATTGCTGTCGAGATCTTTATTGTTCTGGTATTAGTAAGGAATTCCCACGTTATGAGCGCATTTTCCATACTGTTCAGATTTATTATAAGTCTCTCCCAAAGACTGAGAATGAGATCATAGATGATCGCGAAAAGTGTTGTTTTACTTTTTCTACTAAAGCACTTGGTCAGATTGAAGCATTGCTTCTGCGACGCTGGGAAGATTTTACGACAATCAATTATCATCATAGTGTTCACAAACACGAATTGTTGCTTGAATTGGTTATTTACCAATTAGGTGATGATGAGTTAAAGAATGATTTGGTAGATTCCAAAACCGAAATTCAAAATACCACAGTTGGAATTCTTCCTTTTGAGATTTCCTCTGTATGGGATGCAATTGCTTCCATTCAATCGGCAGGTGCTGTAGATATTATGATTTCGCAGCTTGATGATGAATGGTTAAATACTTTGCTGAAGTACAAATATTTTCAGAAATATGGAACTGACTATTCTGCCCGAAGCCTTAATTGTAATGACAAAGAATGGAATCGTCTTGATGAATTGATTAGTGGGCAAAAACACTATCGCTCGTTATTTAAGCGTTCAGGCGGTTTTCATCGTTTTGATAATGCCTTTTACACTAAGTATTTCGGAAGAACTCCAGATGGTAATTCAAACAAATATTTCTTTGACTCTCAATTGAAATGTTTTTTAGAGAATAATCCCAAGTATAGCAGTGCTCAGTATTATAGGGATGTTAATAAGGAATTAGGGGAGTGGAGTCAGACTAAAGAAGCATTTGAAAAATATAATATTATTGATTGCTTTCTTGATGACAATGACTTTTCTCCCGGGATTAAAGCGAAAGATATGGAATCTATATATATTATTTCTACGTTATCAAATCAGTCAATAGCACCATTGAAGGAACGTTCCACTATAGATGAAAGTATAAAAAATCAGAAAGCGCTATTCCCAAGTTTCCATATATATTATTTACCACGTTATGATACTGAACATGGTGGGTATTATACTGTACCAACAGAAGAGCTACAAAATAAAATTGCTGAAATTATGTCTAACCATATGAAATATTTTCTACCAACTTCGGAAAATGTTACTAACTCTTAAATAGTCAAGCCTCCGGTTTATTCGGAGGTTTGACTAACATAGTAGGGGCTTTCGCTGGCAAGCAACTGAAACTGCACAAATAGTATTACAACCGTATTACATGCCCAGCAACCCGTAAAGCCATTTTGGAACACCTTGACTAGTAATACCGGCCATGCGGTACAAAGAAAGCAATACCGCCAAACACTGTATGTGCTTGACGGTATTGCTTGCCTTATTGAATTAGCTTAGGCTACACGAAATGCCCATTGAGAACTAGAATCTGGATTATCTACTGTGCCAGCCAACTTGCAATAATCAATTAGTCCTTCATCATAAAGTTCATCGAGGACTTGGATAATTAACTCGCGATCAGTAAAACCATCCTTCTCTAACCGGAAGAAAAGATCAGAAATGCAGAAGGGTTTCTTCATTTTCAAAATGGTATATCGAATTTGTGTACGAGCAGTGTTATCCATGTTAGCATTACTCCTTTGACCAAAAATGGTGCTACTATAATAAATGATTTTTGCACTTCTGTCAAGTGCTTTCATGACTCGCTATTGGTTCTTTCTTGTGCTATTTTAACAAAAATATGCGAAATCAATTTAAGCTATCGTACTATTTTAACAATCGCCAATAGAATTCCCCTTGTGCTGGAAAAAAGAAAATGTTTCACTCGGTTTTCTCTATTTGAGCTAAATCCTTCAACACGTTAAAGGAATCTCGCTAATTGTTTTAAGCAGTAATGAGGTTCATTTGTATCTGCTATTGCCTCTTATGTTATACTATTATGTTTATTAAAACATGTGAAGAAAACTAATTAAGATTATTATTTGGAGAATTATGTAAAATGATCTCTTCTGTAAAGATGGTGTTTACTTAATACGTTTCACGGTGAAACGCATTTTGGGCAACAAAAAAAGGCCGCTTTCACGATCTTCATGGAACGTGGAAACGGCCTTTCAGTGGGGGCGGATGCTCGAATGGCGGTGGAAGCTGCCAGCATCATCCCAATATTTGATTTTTGTAACAAAAAAGGCTTGATTTCCGAAGAAATCAAGCCTTTCCAATGTACCTGGTGGAGATAAGCGGGATCGAACCGCTGACCTCTTGAATGCCATTCAAGCGCTCTCCCAGCTGAGCTATACCCCCGAATAGGGTACATTGTTATTGAATTATAAGCGTTTGCGGGTTTTGCGTTTGCTCAACGATGGGGGCTTGTGAAACATCATCCGCTCTCCCAGCTGAGCTATACCCCCGTGAGCAAGATGGATAATACCAGAAAGGATAAAAAATGTCAAGCATTTTTTTGAAGTTTTTTTCCTTTTCCCGGGAAATGCTTTTTGCCTGTATTTTCAGAAAAATGGATGCTGTTTGCGCGCAGGCGTGATATAATGCGATCAAACGCAAAATTGACAAAAGGGGAGAGCGCTATGCTTATTGAAGTCAACGGCACACGTCTTCATTATGAAAAGCGGGGGGAGGGCCGGCCGCTGATCCTGCTGCACGGCAACGGGGAGGATCACACGATTTTCCAACAGGCCCTGCTGCTTCTGGAAAAACGATTCTGCTGCTATGCGGTCGATTCCCGCTGTCACGGACAGAGCTTGGGAGGGGCGCTGCATTATTCGGAAATGGCGGAGGATATGCTCTGCTTTATGGAGCAGCTCGATCTGCGGGATGTGATTTTTTACGGCTTCAGCGACGGCGGCATCGTCGGACTGCTGGCGGCGCCGCAGACGGACCGGATCTCGACGCTCATTGTCAGCGGGGCCAACCTCACCCCGATGGGGATCAAGCTGTGGGAGAGGCTGAAGATGAGGGTCGGATACCTGTTCCGGAAGGATCCGAAGCTGGCGCTGATCCTGAATGAGCCGTATATTTCCGACGACATTCTGGCCCGTATTCGCGCCGATACGCTGGTGCTGGCCGGGGACAGCGACGTGATTTACGAAGAGGAGACCAGACATATTGCGGATGCGATCTCCGGCGCCGAGCTGCAGATCCTGGAGGACGAGAATCACGGATCCTATATCGTACACAGCGAAAAAATCGCAAAGCTTATAATTGATTACTGCAGAACAAGCCGGTGAGTAGTGCAAAACGTCGAAAAAGTTTAAAGTGCGTTCATAATTATTGATTTTTCCCGAAGATAGTTTATACTATCTTCATTATCTCTTAAAGAGAGGTGTATGAAATGAATAATCAAAGAGAAAGACTCGGCAGCCGCCTCGGCTTTATTCTGCTCAGCGCAGGATGCGCCATTGGCTGCGGCAACGTGTGGAAGTTCCCGTGGATGACCGGTCAGTACGGCGGCGGCGGCTTCGTGCTTGTGTACGTGCTGTGCCTTCTGCTCCTCGGCCTTCCGGCCATGACCATGGAATTTGCCATGGGCCGCGCGTCTCAGGCCAGCCCTGTCCAGATGTACCAGAAACTGGAAAAGCCCGGCCAGAAGTGGCATATCCACGGCTATATCTGCCTGCTGGGCAATATTGCCCTGATGGCCTTCTACACGGTCGTCACCGGCTGGATGATCTACTACTTCGTGCAGTTCCTCACCGGCAAGACCGCGGATCTCGGCTTTGTCAACATGATCACCAACCCCACCGTCAACGTAAGTTACCTCGCCATTGCCGTCGCGGTCGGTTTCGCGGTGCTGAGCTTTGACCTCCAGGGCGGCCTGGAGCGCGTTACCAAGTACATGATGGTTGCGCTCTTCGCGCTTATGCTGGTTCTGGCGTTCCACAGCGCTACCCTTGACGGCGCAAAGGAAGGTCTGAAATTCTACCTCATCCCCGACTTCTCCAAGATCAACGGCCAGGTGATCGTCGGCGCCATGAACCAGGCGTTCTTCACCCTGTCTCTCGGCATCGGTTCCATGGCGATCTTCGGCAGCTATATTGACAAAGATCGCGCCCTGCTGGGTGAATCCGTGAACGTCATCCTGCTGGATACCTTCGTGGCGATCATGGCGGGCTTTATCATCTTCCCCGCCTGCTTTACCTATGACATCACCCCGGGCGCCGGCCCTGCGCTGCTCTTCGACACCATGGCTTCCGTCTTCCTCAACATGGCCGGCGGCCGCCTTTGGGGCACGCTGTTCTTCCTGTTCATGGTCTTCGCCGCCTTCTCCACAGAGCTTGCCGTGTTTGAGAACATCCTCGCCTGCGTGCGTGAGCTGACCGGCTGGAGCCGTCCCAAGGGCTGCGTTGTCTGCGGCATCGGCATTTTCCTGCTGTCTCTGACCACTGCCCTCGGCTACAGCGTGCTCTCCTTCCAGCCCTTTGCGGAAGGCTCTGCGTGGCTTGACTTCTGGGATTTCATCGTAAGCACAAACTGCCTGCCCATCGGCGCGCTGGTCTTCTCCGTCTTCTGCTGCTACAAAATCGGCTGGGGCTGGGATAAGTTCATCGCCGAGGCCAATGCGGGCAAGGGCCTGAAAGTCCAGAGCTGGATGAAGCCGATCTTCATGTACTTCGTCCCGATCTGCGTCGCCGCTCTCTATATCTACGGCCTCGCCACCTTCGGCTGGAAGTAAAGCGACCCGTAAACAATCTGACACCCTGTACCAAATCTCCGGTGCAGGGTGTGTTTTTTTGTCGTGTTGAAGAAAGCTTGCTGTATCATGCAAAAGAAAAACTTCCGGCAGGGAAGAAATAGCTTGATTTTGTGCCGCGCTGACCGTATAATACAAGATATTGAAAACGAAACCGCGCTCGATGCCCGGATCTGATCCGGACTCGGTGAGGAGGCATGTATGAGAAAAGTCGGGGCGTTTTTTGTCTATCTGCTCGCTTTTGCTGTGATTCTCGCAATGGCGGCTTTCTTTACCGGATACGCCATTTCAAACAGTGAAGAGAATGTCCGCTTCGTCTATGTCGGGGATGTGAATGTCAGCCGCCTGACCAGGGACGAGACCGAGGAACTGCTTGTCAGCCGCGGCCTCGGGGATAAGGCGGCAAATCCGCTGATCGTCACCACCTTCCGGGGGGAGCGCTTCGCGGTCGATCCCGTGCGCGCCGGCGTGGCGGTGCCTGTGGAGACGCTTGTGGAGGAAGCCCACGCAATTGCCCATGACAGCGATATTATCAGCAATCTGCTCACGGCGATCGAGGTATATCAGCACCCGGTCGATGTCACCTGGAAGGCCCGGCAGATCGACTATGCCTATCTTGACGCGATGGTGAGCGGCTGCCTGGAGCGCGTACAGGGCAGACTGGCCCCGGCGGAGTACACGGTTGACGCGCAGGCCGGGGAACTGCGGATGGTAAAGGGCTGGGAAGGACTGGACATTGACCGGGGCGATTTTCGCGCCGCCATCATCAGCGCCCTGCAGTCCGGACAGACGGAGCTGACCTATAACAGACTCGCCTCCGAGCTGACGCCCCCGGATTTTGAGGCCATCCATACCGCCCTGTCGCGGGAGCCCGCCGACGCCTATTATCTGGACGACGGCAAATATACGGTCGTCGACGAGGTGGTCGGCTGCCGTTTCGACCCGCAGCAGGCGCGCGCACGCTGGGATGCGGCG
Organism: uncultured Eubacteriales bacterium; assembly: GCA_900321275.1. GTDB lineage: Bacteria > Bacillota > Clostridia > Oscillospirales > Oscillospiraceae > Limivicinus. The sequence continues at coordinate 13,478 of ONVI01000005.1, forward strand.
CAGCCGGGCGAGGAAATACGCATCCCGCTGGAGATCATCTGGCCCAATGTGACCGGTGAGCAGCTCCGCGGTCAGCTTTTCCACGATTTGCTGGGCGCCTGTATGACCAAGTTCCCCAACTCCGGCGAGAACCGCCGCAGCAATCTGGCGCTGTGCGCATCCAAGATCGACGGCTATATCGTCAATCCCGGCGAGATCTTTTCCTATAACGAGGTCGTGGGCGAGCGTACCGAAGAGGCCGGCTTCAAGCCTGCTCCCGCCTATGTCGACGGCGCGGAGAAGGACGAGATCGGCGGCGGCGCCTGTCAGGTTTCCAGTACACTCTACGCCGCGACCGCCTTCGCCTTCCTTGAGACGGTGGAGCGCGCGAACCACGTTTTCAAGGTCAGCTATATGCAGCGCGGCACCGACGCCACCGTCACCATCCCGGCGGAGGGCAAGGTGATCGACTTCAAGTTCCGCAACAACAAGAGTTATCCCGTCATGATCAAGGCTGACTTCAGCAACGAAGACAGCACCATCAACGTGGAGGTCTGGGGCACGCTGGAGGAGTATGACTACATGCCGGTCGAGTTTGACAATACCTACGGGTGGGAGCATGACTACGACCGCGTGATCGAACCCTCCGAACCCGACCGGCCGGGTTACAAGATCAAGTTCCAGGTGGACACCTACGGTTTTACGGATGATTTTTCCTCCGGCTACCGCACCATCACGCACCGCCTTGTGATCGACCAGAACGGGAACACGGTGGAAGATCAGGTTCTGAATCCGGGCACGCCGGGCAATTACGCGATGGATACCTACTATCAGCATCCGGAATAAGAAGGGGAGAGAACGTGAGAGAGATCCTGTTTGCGAAGTTGCGCGAGGGCGCGGTGATCCCCTCCAGGCGGGATGAGGATTCGGACTACGACCTCTATGCCTGCTTTGAGGAGGAGGAATTTGTCATTCCCGCCTTTTCCACACGCCTCATTCCCACCGGCCTGATCAGCGCCTTCGACGAGAGCCTCGGCGTGAAATTCGAGGAGCGGGGGAGCAATACCAAGTGGTGCGGCATCGTGCAGGCCGGGGTCATCGACAGCGGCTACCGCGGCGAATGGCTGTGCGCCATGTATAACGGAAACCCCGTCCCCGTGCATATCAGCAAGGCCGTGCAGGAGGTCGAGCGGCGGGAGGATCGCGTTCTGGTTCCCTATACGAAGGCGATCTGCCAGTTTCATGTGCGGGAGATTCTGAAAACCGCCGTGCATGAAGTGAGCGCCGATGAGATCATGGCCCATGCCTCCCAGCGCGGCGCGGGCAGACTCGGCAGCAGCGGGAAATAAACCAAATATTTGGAAAAGCGAGACCGGAAGAAGAATCCGGTCCCGCTTTTCTTTTTTCCCCGATGCGGCGATTTGGCCCCCCGCATCATCCTGAACGTCAGCGAAGAATGCTGAAAGCTTCTTCTTCGCTGCGCTCATCCCGATGACACAGGGAGAAGCTCTATCTCGCTTCGATTTCCTTGATGTTGTATTCGTTTCCGGTCACAAGGAAGGTGTTCCCGCTGTGGCAGTAGGGACACTCCTTGCCGTACTGCATCGTGGGGTAGGTCTGCCTGCAGTCCTGACAGTAGGTGACGGCCTTGAGCTCCTCAATTTTCAGCTCGGTATTCTGAAAATGCGCGGTCTTGGCCCTGGCCCACTCCCAGAAATCGGTCAGATAGCTCGGGATGATGCCGCTGACCTCGCCGACCTCCAGCGTGATGGAGCCGACCTCCTTGAGATCGTTCTCCACCATCAGCTTTTCCACGGTTTCGATCACATAATAGATGGTGCTTAATTCGTGCATTATTTCTTAAAGATGATTTTCACACCCTGTGTGGCGGCATGCTTGAGCATCGGGCCGACCTTGTCCTCGCACCTGACCATGTTGGAGGCGGCGGGTACGTCGCGCTGCAGGTGGATGGCGTCGAACATGCATCTTGTGGTGCACAGACCGCAGCCGATGCACTTGTTCTGGTCGACGACGCTCACGCCGCAGCCCAGGCAGCGGCTGGCCTCGTTTTTGACCTGCTCCTCGGTAAAGGTGAGACGGTCATGCTCGAAGGATCTGGCTTTGGCGGGATCGTGCAGAATCTCCTGACGGGCGGGTCTGTCGAAGCTGTCCACGCCGAGAACGATGTCGTCCTTATTGAGCTCGTAGAACTCGCGCAGGTTGCGGCCGCGCGTGAGGCTCTGCCCGTCCTGAACAAAGCGGTGCAGGGACTCGGCACCCTCGCGGCCCGCGGCGATGGCGTCGATGGCAAACTTCGGGCCGGTATAGACATCGCCGCCGACGAAGATATCCTTCTGCTCGGTCTGATAGGTGACGGGATCGGCGAGCGCAACGCCCTTTCTGCCGGTCTTGAGCGCGCCGACGTCGAGATTGCCCCAGTCGATAACCTGGCCGACAGCGGAGAGGACGGAGTCAACCTCGATGGTCTCAAATTTGCCGGTGCCGACAGGCTTGCGGAGGCCTTTTTCATCGGGCTCGCCCAGCTCCATGATCTCCACCTTGAGGCCGGTAACCTTGCCGTTCTCGCCGAGAATTTCCGCAGGCGCGTTGAGGAAGCAGAACTTCACGCCCTCGGCCTTCGCCTCGGCGACTTCCTCCTTGTCGGCGGGCATTTCGGCCTCGCTGCGGCGGTAGATCACATAAGTCTCCGCGCCGAGACGGACGGCTGTGCGGCACACGTCCATCGCGACGTTGCCGCCGCCGATGACGGCGCACTTCCTGCCGATCTCGGGCTTGTTGCCGAGATTGACCTCACGCAGAAATTCCACGCCGCCGTAAACACCGTTCAGATCCTCCCCGGGGATGTTGAGCCTGGCAAGCTTCTGCGCGCCGATGGCGACATAGAAGCCCTTGTAGCCCTCCTTGCGGAGCTCGTCAATGGTGACGTCCCTGCCGACCTCGGTGTTCATCCGGAACTTGACGCCCATCTTCTCGAGCACCGCAATCTCACCCCTGAGGGCGCTGCGGTCGAGGCGGTAGCTGGGGATGCCCATGACGAGCATGCCGCCCGGCTGGGGATTGCGGTCAAATACGGTGACGTTCACATAGCCCATGCGTGCGAGGTAGTACGCGCAGCTCAGACCCGCGGGGCCTGCGCCGATGATGGCGACCTTCTCTTCATAGGGCTTGTCGATGGGGCGGCGGTAGAGCGGCGCGGGGACATAGGGCTCCTCGCCCTTCAGGTCCTGCTCGGCGATGAACTTCTTGATCTCGTCGATGGCGACGGCCTTGTCGAGCTTTCCGCGGGTGCAGGCGTCCTCGCAGCGGCGGTTGCATACATAGCCGCAGACGGAGGGGAAGGGGTTGTCCTGCTTGATGAGCTTGAGCGCGTCGAGATAGCGGCCTTCCTTGGCCAGCTTGATATAGCCCTGAATGGCGATGTGCGCAGGGCAGGCGGTCTTGCAGGGCGCGGTGCCGGATTCGTGGCAGTTCTTGCGGTTGTCGGCCACATAGTTGGGGTTCCACTTGTCCTTGCCCCAGACGAGACCGGAGGGAAGCTCCTGCTTGGGATACTGTACCTCGCCGTTCTTGGTGCAGAGCTTCTGGCCCAGCTTGACCGCGCCGGCGGGACATACCTCCACGCACTTGCCGCAGGCCACGCAGTTGTCCTTGTCCACATGGGCGCGGTAGGCGGAGGCGGAGAGGTTCGGGGTGTTGAAGTACTGGCTGGTGCGCAGGGCAAAGCAGACGCCGAGGTCGCAGTTGCACAGGCCGAAGATCTTGTCCTGACCGTCGATGTTGGTGACCTGGTGGACGTAGCCGTTCTCTTCGGAGCGCTGACAGATCTGCAGCGCCTCTTCCTTGGTGATGGGACGGCCCTTGCCGGTCTCAATCAGGTAATCGGCAAAGTCACCGAGACCGATGCAGCAGTCATCCTGAATCTCGCCGGAGCCCTCGCCGTTGAGACGGCGGGCGTTGCGGCAGGAGCAGTAGCCGACGGAGAGCTTCCCGTCGTACTTGTCCAGCCAGTGGGAGATATGCTCGATGGAGGCGGAAACGCTCTTGGCGGGGATGGCGTTTTCCACAGGGATGACGTGCATGCCGATGCCGTCGCCGCCGGGGGGGATCAGGTGGGTCTTGCCCTCCAGGGGGAGGAAGGTCATCTTGTCGAAGGCGTCTGCCAGCTCGGGATATTTCTCCACCTGCCAGAGAACCATATTGGTCATCTCCGCAATGCCGGGGACAAAGAGCTGGACGTACCACTGCTTTTCATGCGCGGGGTTTTCCCGGTGATACTCCACGATGCCGTGCTCGGCGGCGTCGGTGAGCAGCTCGGTAATCCTCTCCTCGGACTTGCCGGTGAGCTTTGCGATCTCTGCCGTGGTCTTCGGCTTGCGCAGGCCCATCTTCAGCATGACCTCCGCGATCTCATCGCTGGAGCACGCGCGGTCGAGAATGATGTATTCGGGGTCATTCTCCGTCAGTTTCTTGACGCCAAACTTGTAGGGAAGGCGGTCGGTGATCATTTTTCCGAGTTCAAACAGAATCTCTCTTGCCATGTCATGTCTCCTTTCCGGAACAATGTATTTGAAGAAACAAGCATAGGATGCTTATCATCAGACTATCACAAAATTGCTTTCATTTCAACTGATTTTCTGTGATATTGCCGATTTTTGGACATTCGGCATGATTTGTACAAAAAGACACTTGTCTTTTGCTCACGGACGGGTTATGATAAACGCACGGAAGGAGGGGAGTGCATGCTGGATCAGTATCTCATTATCCACAAGAGCATCCTGCCCGAATACTACGAAAAGGTGATTGAGGCGCGGCGACTGATTGAAGACGGCAAAATCAAGGACGTCAGTCAGGCCGTCAGACAGGTCGGCATATCCCGCAGTACCTACTACAAATACAAGGATTTTATTCTGGAGCCTACGGAGATCTCCGGCGGCCGCAAGGCGGTTCTGTCCATGATGCTGGAGCATGAGCAGGGAGTACTCAGCGCCCTGCTGATCCGTATCTCCGAGGCTCGCGCCAATATCCTTACGATCACCCAGAGCCTTCCGATCCGGGACAAGGCGAGCGTCACCATCGCGCTGGACGTGAGCGAGGTGGAGGGCAGCATGGAGGATTTCGTTGCCAAGCTGTCCGAGGTTTTGGGCGTTGAGCAGGTGCGGGTGCTTGCGGTAGAATAACAATTTCAAAATCAAAAAGCCGCAGATTCTGCGGCTTTTTGAATAAGGAGCGGAAACATGGCATTCGGACGGGACAGAAAACAGATACATGATATCCTGACGCTCATCGCGCAGTACGAGGAAGAGATTGCCGGGATTGCCGACCAGCCGCGGCTTCAGCAGGAGCGGGCGGCGGAGGCCATGCGCCGCCTTTCCGAAAAACAGGTTTCGGAGATCCTGCGCGGGATGGATGTGGAAAATGTTAACCGCGACAAGCTGGGCCTGCGTGTGGCGAGCCTCCGGGCGGCCGGAATCGAAAACATGGAGCAGCTCTGCGCGCTTTCAGCGGATCAGATCAACGCCATCAAAGGCATTGGGGACGAAGCCGCGTGGCTGATCTACACCCTGGCGGGCCGCATCCGCATGGAGGCGCAGACGGGTCTCAAGGTGCGGGTGAGCCTGGACGACAGAAACGAGGACGCGGCGGCCCTCCTGCTGACCGCGGCCGACGCCATCGGCGCGGACAAAGCGGCAAGGCTGGCAAAAGCCGTATCCGACGAGTACCGCGCGTCGGTGGAAGCCGCCTTCCTTGCGGCAAAGCCGGCGGCGGGCATGTTCGGCTGGCTGTTCAGATCCGCCGAAAAAAAGAAAACGGCGCTTGACGCCGCCGCGTATCTCTATGATTTGCTGACCGGGGATTACGGCGAACGTGTCCGCGCGGCGCTCAAGGCCTATGATGAGCGGAAGATCCCGGACAAGGAAACAATATGGGACGATTTTCGCGCAAACAGCGCGGCCTATTACGCGCAGCTTGACAGACTCGACCGTTCCCTCCGGGCACAGATCGACAACAGCTACAGCGGCCTGCCGGAGGAGCTGGTGCGGGCGGTGGAGATGCAGCCCATCTATGTGGACGCGCTGCGCGCCGTGCTCCGCCCGTATCAGGAGTTCGGCGTGCGCTATATTCTGCGGCAGGGAAACGTCCTGCTGGGCGATGAAATGGGCCTCGGCAAAACCGTCCAGGCCATCGCGGCCATGGTCTCGCTCAACGCCCTCGGCGCGACCCATTTCATGGCGGTCTGCCCGGCGAGTGTTCTGGTCAACTGGCGTCGGGAAATCGAGCAGTTCAGCGACTTGGCGGTCACGCTCATCCGCGGGGGCGATCACGCGGCGCTGCTTGCCTGGAGGGAGAAGGGCGGCGTCGCGGTCACGACCTATGAGTCCATCAGCCGCTTTGCCCTGCCGGAGGATTTCCGTTTCTCCATGCTGGTTGCGGACGAGGCCCACTATGCGAAAAATCCGGCGGCGAAGCGGACGCAGGCCCTGCTGCTCCTGCGGCGGAAAGCGGAGCGCGTACTCTTTATGACCGGCACGCCGCTGGAAAACCGCGTGGACGAGATGTGCTTTCTCGTCTCCTGCCTGCGCCCGGACATCGCCGGGCAGGTCAAGGAGATCAAATACATCTCCTCCGCGCCGCAGTTTCGGGAGAAGCTGTCGCCGGTCTATCTGCGCCGCACCCGGGAAGACGTGCTCAGCGAGCTGCCGGAGCTGATTCAGAAGGAAGAATGGTGCGAGATGAGCGCGGCGGAATGGGCGCACTACGCCCTCTCCGTCCAGGCGGAGAACTTCATGGCGATGCGCCAGGTGTCCTGGGATGTGCCGATCAGACAGTCGTCCAAAGCGCAGCGTCTTCTGGAGCTCTGCGACGAGGCAAGGGAGGACGGGCGCAAGATCATCGTCTTCTCCTATTTCCGCGATACCATCCGCGCCGTGCGGGAGCTTCTCGGCAAGCGCGCGCTGGAACCGATCACCGGCGCCGTCTCCCCGGCGCGGCGCCAGGAGATCGTGGACGCCTTTGCGCAGGCGGAGGACGGGACGGTGCTGATCTGCCAGGTACAGGCGGGCGGCACGGGGCTCAACATCCAGGCCGCAAGCGTCGTTATCTTCTGTGAGCCGCAGCTCAAGCCGTCGCTGGAAAACCAGGCAATCTCCCGCGCCTATCGCATGGGACAGCTCAACTCCGTGCTGGTGTACCGCCTGCTCTGTGACAACACTGTGGATGAGCGCATCCTGGAGCTTTTGCGCGAAAAGCAGGACGTTTTTGATTCCTTCGCGGAGGAGTCGACCGTCGGCAGCGAATACCTCAAGGCGGAAAAAAGCATCAGCGCCGCCATCATCCAGATGGAAAAGGAGCGCCTGAACGCCGGGGAGATCCCGCTTCTGCCGGAATAAAACGGGAAAAATGCAGTTCGCGACAGCCCCTTTATAACACCGCTTTCCAGGTCGCTTCCTGAAATCCGGGGATCACGGCGTCTTTACTCACCAGGAGCGGGCGCTTGACCAGCATTCCGTCGCTGGCCAAAAGCCGGAGCTGCTCCTCCTCACTCATGGTGCCGAGCTTGTCCTTGAGACCCAGCTCCCGGTAGAGCATGCCGCTGGTGTTGAAAAAGCGTCTGAGCGGCAGCCCGCTCTTTTTCCACCAGTTGAGCAGTTCTTCGTAGCTGGGGTTTTCTTCCTTGACGGGCCGCACGGTATAATCCGCGCCCTGCTCATCCAGCCACCGCAGAGCCTTGCGGCAGGTCGAACATTTTTCGTAACAGAGTATCGTCATGAAATCGCCTCCTTTTTGGAAACACTGCATAAATCGCCGCGCACGTATTGACGGCATCTTTTCCGCCTGCCTTTGCCTGAAAAACTTGAAATACACAAAGTATTCCTGCGCTTTTCAGGCTTCGTCAGCCGAAAATCTGCTCGCCGATCCGCACACTCCGGTTTAATCAGCGTTTCCTTATTTTACTCCTTTTGTTTCATTTTGACAATGTGAAAATATGTTTTTACAAAATTGAATAATTGTGAAAAACAGGACTTCCTTTTTTATGGAAATGTGCTATAATAATTAAAACATGTTGGGGTAAGCATTTGACGGACGCAGGAGGAACAATATGGCAACGTCTACGAAAAAAGCGCTTGCGGATGCGCTGAAGAAAATGATGGTCATCAAGCCCATCGACCGCATCACCGTCAACGACCTGGTGGAGACCTGCGGCGTCAGCCGTCAGACCTTTTATTACCATTTCGATGATGTGTACGATCTTCTTGAATGGGTCTTTGAAGAGGACGCCAACGCCAATCTTCCCAGCGAGGTTGTCTATGATAACTGGCAGCATGATGTGACGCTCTGGTTTAAATACCTCTATGATAACTCCACCTTTGCCCTGAATGTCTATGACTCCAACAGCCGCCTGTATATGCTCCGCTATATCAAGGGCAGGCTTCGGGAGTGTATTCGGAGCTTTTCCGAAATCGTTGCGGAGAACCGCTCCATCGACCGGGCCGATTTTGAGTTTATTGTGGAGTTTTATTCCAACATCGTCGTTGGCCTGATCGCGCAGTGGATGGATCAGGGTATGCAGCTGCCCAAGGAGATCACCACGGACAGGGTGCTCAAGGTTCTCGACAACAGTATTGAAAACATCATGGAGAGATTCCAGAAGGATTGATCGAAGCGCTTAAACGGGCGCGCTGCAAAATGCTTGATTCCGTCATTCCGAACCAGTGACCGATGTCACTGGTGTGGGAATCCGTCCTCTTGACGCAGAGAAGACGGATTGCCGCGACCGGTTTGTGAACTGGTCTCGCAGTGACAGGGCATTTTGCAGCGCGCCCTTTTGTTTTCAATTTCTTTATACAATAAATTGCGAAGAACGGTTGAAACCGCGCAGGAAATGCGCTATAATCACACAGTTACGAAAAATCACGGCAGGGGGACCATGATATGGCGGAACAGAAAACAAACGTCATGCGCGTGCTTGACCAGAAAAAGATCGCCTATACCGCCCACAGCTATCCCCACGGGGACGAGGCGGTGGACGGCGTCACGGTGGCAAAGCTCACCGGGCTTGATCCCGCGCGCGTCTTCAAAACGCTGGTGACACGCGGAGCAAGCAAGAAGAACTATGTCTTTGTGATCCCCGTGGCGGAAGAACTCGACCTGAAAAAAGCGGCGAAAGCCGTGGGGGAGAAGTCCATCGCCATGATCCATGTGAGCGAGATCAACGCCCTCACCGGCTATGTGCGCGGCGGCTGCTCACCCATCGGGATGAAGAAACAGTTTGAAACCGTCTATCATGAGAGCTGTCTGCCCCTTCCGACCATGGCGGTCAGCGCGGGCAAAATCGGCGCGCAGGTGGAGCTTGCGCCCGGCGATCTCATCAAAACCACACGCGGTAAAACCGCGGATCTTATCGTTTAGGAGTATTTCTATGATGCAAAACAGCATCTTCATCAAGGGCGCGCGAGAGAACAACCTGAAAAACATCGACGTGGAGATCCCGCGCGACAAGCTGGTCGTCGTCACGGGACTGTCCGGCAGCGGGAAATCCAGTCTCGCCTTTGACACGATCTATGCCGAAGGCCAGCGACGCTATGTGGAGAGCCTGAGCTCCTACGCCCGGATGTTTCTCGGCCAGATGGACAAGCCGGACGTGGACTATATCGAGGGCTTGTCCCCGGCCATCTCCATCGACCAGAAGACCACTTCCAAAAACCCGCGCTCCACGGTGGGCACGGTGACGGAGATTTATGACTATATGCGTCTACTCTGGGCGCGTGTCGGCGTTCCGCACTGCCCGAAGTGCGGGAAGGAGATCCGCCAGCAATCCATTGACCAGATCGTCGACCGCATTATGGCCCTGCCGCAGGGGACGAAGCTGCAGATTCTGTCTCCGGTGATCCGCGGCAAGAAGGGGGAACATGTCAAGGTTCTGGAGGACGCAAAGAAATCCGGCTACGTCCGCGCGCGTATCGACGGGATCATCTACGATCTCGGAGAAGACATCCGCCTGGAAAAGAACAAAAAGCACAATATTGAAATCGTCGTGGACCGCCTCGTGGTCAAGCCCGAAATCGTGCGCCGCCTGACGGATTCGGCGGAGACGGCGCTGGCCCTCTCCAGCGGCATCCTCTATGTGGACGCGGGCGGGGAAGAAATCCTGAGCTTTTCCCAGAACTACGCCTGTGAGGACTGCGGCATCTCGATTGAGGAGCTGGCGCCCCGCCTCTTCTCCTTCAATAACCCCCACGGCGCCTGCCCGACCTGCACCGGCCTCGGCGTGCAGCTGTTGGTCGATCCCGAGCTCATTATGCCGAACCCCAATCTCTCCGTCATGGACGGCGGGATCGTGGCCTCCGGCTGGAACAATATCAAGGGCGATTCCATCTCCCGCATGTATTTCGAGGCGCTGGCGAAGCGCTATCATTTCAAGCTGACCGAGCCTTTGAAGGACCTTTCCAAAGAAGCCGTGGACGCCATCCTCTACGGCACAAAGGGCGAACCGCTCCAGCTCCGCTATGAACGCAGCGAAGGCTACGGTGTCATCAAGCGCGAGTTTGAGGGCATCATCAACAATCTCGAGCGCCGCTATCGCGAGACGCAGAGTCCCGCCATGCGCGCGGATATCGAGGAGTGCATGGCGGAGGTGGATTGCCCGGAGTGCCATGGCAAGCGCCTGAAAAAAACTGCCCTCGCCGTCACGGTGGGCGGGATGAGCATCGCGGATTTCGCGGATCTGTCCGTCGTGAAAGCACTGGATTTTATTGACAATCTCACGCTCAATGAAAAAGACCGCATGATCGCGGAGCGGATTTTGAAGGAGATCCGGGCGCGGCTGGGCTTTTTGACCAGCGTCGGTCTCGGCTACCTGACGCTCTCCCGCTCGGCGGCGACGCTCTCCGGCGGCGAGACGCAGCGCATCCGCCTGGCTACCCAGATCGGTTCGAGCCTGATGGGCGTCCTCTATATCCTGGACGAGCCCAGCATCGGCCTGCACCAGCGCGACAACGAGAAGCTGCTGCGGACACTCAAGCAGCTGCGCGATCTCGGCAATACGCTGATCGTTGTGGAGCATGACGAGGAGACCATGCGCGCGGCCGACTATGTCATCGACATCGGCCCCGGCGCGGGCGTCAACGGCGGCCGTGTCGTCGCGGCGGGCTCGATCGGGGAAATCTGCGCCTGTCCGGAATCCGTCACCGGCCAATACCTGAGCGGGCGAAAGACTATCCCGGTCCCCGACGAGAGGCGCAGGGGGAACGGGCACAGCCTGTGGATTCGCGGCGCAAGTGAGCATAATCTGAAAAACATCGACGTGGAGATCCCGCTTGGGCAGTTTGTCTGCGTAACCGGCGTGTCCGGCAGCGGGAAGTCCTCCCTGATTAACGAAGTCCTGTATAAAACCCTCGCCGCGGTCAAGAACCGGGTCAAGGTAAGGCCCGGCAGGTGCGACGGGATCGAGGGGCTTGAATTTGTGGACAAGGTCATCGCCCTGGATCAGAGTCCCATCGGGCGCACACCGCGCTCCAATCCCGCAACCTATACCGGCGTCTTCAACGATATCCGCGATCTCTTCGCCTCCACCCAGGACGCGAAACTGCGCGGATACAGCCAGGGCCGCTTCTCCTTCAACGTCAAGGGCGGCCGCTGCGAAGCCTGCTCCGGCGACGGACTTATCAAGGTCGAAATGCATTTTCTGCCGGACGTTTTTGTCCCCTGTGACGTCTGCGGAGGAAAGCGCTACAACCGCGAGACGCTGGAGGTCAAGTACAAGGGCAGGAGTATTGCGGATGTTCTCGACATGACGGTGGAGGAGGCGTGCGGCTTCTTTGCCAATCAGCAGAAAATCCTCAACAAGATCCAGACGCTCTACGACGTCGGTCTCGGCTATGTGAAGCTCGGCCAGTCGAGCACCACGCTCTCCGGCGGCGAGGCGCAGCGCGTCAAGCTTGCCACCGAGCTCTCCAAGCGCTCCACGGGCTCCACGGTCTATGTGCTGGACGAGCCGACCACCGGCCTGCACATTGCGGACGTGCACCGGCTGATCAACATTCTCAACAAGCTGGTGGAGGCCGGGAACACCGTCGTGGTGATCGAGCATAATCTGGACGTCATCAAGGTGGCCGACACGATCATCGACCTCGGCCCCGAGGGCGGCGATCTCGGCGGCAATCTGGTTTTTTCCGGCACGCCCGAGGACTGCGCGGCCTGCGGGGAGAGCTTCACCGGTCAGTTTTTGAAACCCCTGCTGGTGAAAGGGAAACGCTGATTCAACCGACGTGTTCAGACCGAGCGGATTTTTTGTCTGACGAAGCCTGAAAAGCGATGGAATACTTTGTGTATTTCGAGCTTTTCAGGCAAAGCCGGGCGGAAAATCCACCGTCAGGATGTGTGCGGGGATTTATTCAGCGTTTCCAAAGAATAAACAACACGCGAGAGGTATCCCATGGATCAGGAACTGGAATATCAGGAGCTCAACGGCACCGTAGAGACGGTTATCTATAAAAACGAAGAAAACGGGTATACCGTTCTGAAGCTGCGCAGCGACAGCGGCGAAGCCGTCACGGTTGTGGGCTGCTTCCCCTTTGCAGCGCCGGGCGAATCCATGATCGCGAGCGGCGAGTGGATGAATCACAGCGTCCACGGCCGACAGTTCAAGGCCGAATACGCCCAGCGCTTTCTCCCCAGCTCCGCCCCGGCGATCTATCAGTTCCTCGCGGGAGGAGCGGTCAAGGGCGTAGGACCTGCCACCGCGTCGCTGATCGTTGACCGTTTCGGCGACAGGACGCTGGACACGATCCTCAACAACTGGAAGGAGCTGACCACTGTCAAGGGGATCAGCGCCGCGAAGGCGCAGCAGATCTCCAAAAGCTTTCGCCAGCAGGCGGGGCTTCGGATGCTGATGGAGTTTGTCTGCTCCTTCGGCCTGCGTCCGATCCTGGCGCTGCGGGCGTATAAATATTATGGGGACGACGCGCTCCAGAACCTGCGCGACAATCCCTATCTGCTCTGCTCCTCTCTCATCGGCGGTACGTTTCGGGAAGCGGACGAAATGGCGCTCGGCCTCGGCATGGGCGGCAACAGCAAAAACCGCATTTCCGCCGCGATCCTCTTTGAGCTGGTGCACAATATGGGCAACGGTCACTGCTTTATTCCGCGCGAAAAGCTTGCCGCCGTGACGGCGGAGCTGATCGGCGTGGAGCAGGAGGAGGCGGACGAGTGCATCGGCGAGCTGATCGAGGACAATCAGCTCCGCTATGAAGAGATCGCGGGCGTGCGCGCCTGCTATCTTCCCGCGCTCTATGAGGCGGAAAAAAACGCGGCCGAGACCTTCGCCCGCATGAGCAAGCGGAAATTCCGCGAGAGCGTCAACACGGAAAAGCTCCTGCAAAAGCTGGAGACGCAGCAGGGAATCACCTACGCCCCCGACCAGCGGCAGACTTTGGAACAGGCGTTATCCGGCCAGCTCATGGTGCTCACCGGCGGCCCCGGCACCGGCAAGACCACCTGCATCCGCGCGATCCTTGCCATGTATGATTCTCTCGGCTTAAAAACGCTCCTGTGCGCCCCCACGGGCCGCGCCGCCAAGCGCATGACCGAGGTGACCGGACGCGAGGCGGCGACGGTGCACCGGCTTCTCGGCGCGAAATTCGACGAGGAGGGAGACCGTGTCGTCTTCACAAAAAATGAGAGCGACCGCCTCGACTGCGACGCGGTGATCCTGGATGAGTGCTCCATGGTGGATATCCTGCTGATGGACGCGCTGCTGCGCGCGCTGCCGCCGGACGCGCGGCTGGTGCTCGTGGGAGACGCGGATCAGCTCCCCTCCGTAGGGCCGGGGAACGTGTTCTCCGCCCTTATCCGCAGCCAGGTCGTCGCGACGGGGCGCCTGACCCTGATCCACCGTCAGGCGGAGGGCAGCCGCATCGTCCGCAACGCGCATATGATCAAAAACGGCGAGTACCCGAATTTTGCCGAAAACGCGGGCGATTTCTTCCGCCTGAAAAGACTTCAGGGCGCTGGCGCGGTGGAGACGATCACGGAGCTCTGTGCCGTGCGGCTTCCGAATAAAATGAACATCCCGCCGGAGGAGATTCAGGTCCTGTCCCCGACCCGAAAGGGCGAGACCGGGACGATGAATCTCAACCGGAAGCTCCAGGAGGCGCTGAACCCGCCCGCGCCGGGGAAAAAGGAAAAAGCCTTCGGCGACGTCGTCTTCCGCGAGGGGGACCGCGTCATGCAGATCCGCAACAACTATGATATTCTGTGGAAAAACGCGAACAATACCGAAGCGGGGATGGGCATTTACAACGGCGACATGGGCATGCTCCGCACGGTCGATCCGGAAAACGAGACGCTGACCGTGGACTTTGACGGGCGCATCGTGTGCTACGGCTTCGACGCGCTCAACGAGCTGGAGCACGCCTGGGCCGTCACGGTACATAAAGCGCAGGGCAGCGAATACCGCGCCGTGATCCTCGCGCTCAGCGGCACGTCGCAGCTCCTGATGACAAGAAGCGTGCTCTATACCGGCGTGACGAGGGCCAGGGAGCTGCTGATCCTGGTCGGGGACGACACGCTTGCGATAAAAATGATCGACAATTACAGGCAGGCGCGCCGTTATACCGCTTTGCGCGTGAGACTGAGAAGTCTGTGCGGCCTATGAAAAAGATGCTCAATTGGCTTCTTGATCTGTTCTATCCGCCGCGCTGCGCCTTCTGCCGCAGACTGCTGGGCGAGAAGGAGAAGGGCGTCTGCCGCTTTTGCCGGAGAAAATACGAAAACCGCTGCATTCGCCGGGAGCTTGCGCATTGTTCCTGCTGCGTCGCGCCGCTCAGCTATGAAGGCGCGGTGCGGGATTCTCTGCTGCGCTACAAATTTCGCGGCGTCGCCGCTTACGGAGCGGCTTATGCGGATTTTCTCGCAAAATGTATTGACGAATCGCAGATTTCCTGCGATATTATCACATGGGTGCCGTTAAGCCGCCGCAGACTTCGCAAACGCGGCTATGATCAGGCCCGTATTCTGGCAGAGGAAACGGCAAAGCTTCTGAACCTTCCCTGTGAAAAGCTGCTGGAAAAGCGTGTGGACACGAAACCGCAGTCGGGCATGAGGGACGCGGAGAGCCGCAGGAAAAACGCGAAGGGCGTCTATGTCTGCTGCGCACCCTCAAAGGCTTCCGGCAGACGCGTATTGCTGATTGACGATATCGTCACAACAGGCGCGACGCTGTCCGAATGCGCCGCTGTGCTGAAACAGGCGGGCTGCGGCGCGGTTGTTGCCGCCGCTGCCGCCTCCAGGCAGCAGGCGTAAAGAAGGAGTTTAACATGAATCTGTTTGAGAGAGATATAGCCATTGATCTCGGCACCTCGTCCACGCTGCTGTTTGAGCAGGGCAAGGGCGTCGTCGCCAGAGAGCCCACCGTCGTCGCGGTGGACAAATTCAGCGGCAAAATCCTGAAAATCGGCCAGGACGCGCAGAAGATGCTGGGCCGGACCCCTGCGAATATTGTGGCGATCCACCCGGTAAACGCGGGCGTCATCTCTGACTACGAGATCACGGCCCAGATGCTGCGCGAGCTTGTCAGCCGCATCACCTCCTTCAGCCTGTTTAAGCCGTGCGTGCTGGCCTGCGTCCCCAGCTCCATCACCGGTGTGGAAGAACGCGCGATGATCGACGCGGCCATCGAAGCCGGCGCGCGCAAGGTCTATCTGCTGGAGACGGCCGTCGCCACCGCCATGGGCGCGGGCGTTGACATCTCCAAGGCGGACGGGCACATGGTCATCGACATCGGCGGCGGCACGACCGAGGTTGCCGTCGTCTCGGGCGGCGGCGTGGTGGAATGCCAGTCCATCAAGGTCGCGGGCACCAGCTTTGACGAGTCGATCGTCAAGTTTATCCGCCGCAAATATGATCTTCTGATCGGCCTGAGCACCGCCGAAGAACTCAAACGAAACATCGGCTGCGTAATCCAGCGGCCCGACATCAGCTTTGAGGAAATCAAGGGCCGGGACCTTTCCAACGGCCTGCCCAAAACCGTCAGAGTCAGCTCCACGGAACTGATCGAAGCCTTTGTGGAGCCCATGAACCATATCCTCGACGCCATCCGTCTCGTCCTGGAGAGTACGCCGCCGCAGCTGGTGGGCGATCTGGACAAGAACGGCATCATCATGTCCGGCGGCGGCAGCCTCATCTACGGCATCGACAAGCTGATCGAACGCAGCACCGGCATCCGTACCCTCGTCGTGGACGACGCCGTATCCTGCGCGGCCTATGGCGCGGGCAAAATGCTCATGCATCTGGACATGCTGCAGGACGGCATGATGAACTTCTACCGAAAACGCCAGCTCAAAGGATAAAAGGAGGATTTTGTATGTTGAAATACAGCCCGCTGAAAAAGCGGAGGGACGAAAAGCCGACCTGTTCCGCGGTCATTGTCGCAGCCGGGAGCTCTCAGCGCATGGGGAGCGACAAAATCATGATGAAGCTCGGCGCGATGCCCGTGCTGGCCAGAACGGTTCTCGCCTTTGAGAACAACGAGTATATTGACGAGATCATCATTGTCACCAGAACGGAGAAGCTCCAGGAAATCGCCGATATGTGCCATAAAAACGGGCTTCACAAGGTAAAGAAGGTTATCAGCGGCGGGGCGACAAGGATGGAATCCGCCCTTGCCGGGGTTTCCGCCGCGCGCCACGGGGCGGAGCTGATCGCCATTCACGACGGGGCAAGGCCGCTTGTGTCGCAGGGGCTGATCAGCAGGACGATTTTGGCCGCGCGGGAATGGCGGTCTGTCGTTCCGGCGATTGCCAGCACCGATACGCTCAAAACCGTGGATGCAAGAGGCTTTATCACCGGAACGGTGGATCGCGCGTCTACGGTGCGCATCCAGACGCCGCAGGTCTTTAACGGGGATCTCATCAAGGGCGCGCTCACCAAAGCGGTCGAGAAGGGCCTGACCCTCACCGACGACTGCTCCGCCATGGAGATGATGGGGATCAAAACCTTCGTCGTCGAGGGGGATCCGGAGAATATCAAGATCACAACGCCCGAGGATCTTGTCATGGTCAGGGCAATTGTGGAGAGCAGGGGGGATCAGAATGCGAATCGGACATGGATATGACGTACACCGCCTGGTGGAAGGCCGCAGGCTGATCCTCGGCGGGATAGAGATCCCATATGAGAAGGGACTGCTGGGGCATTCGGACGCGGACGTGCTGACGCATGCGCTGATGGATTCCCTGTTGGGGGCGGCCGCCCTGGGCGACATCGGAAAGCTTTTTCCGGACAGCGACCCGCGCTATGCCGGGGCCGACAGTGTGGGGCTCCTGCGAGAGGTCTGCCGCGTCGTCAAAGAGGCCGGGTATCGGGTCGGCAATGTGGACTGCACGGTCATCGCGCAGCGCCCGAAGCTGGCGCCGTTTATTCCGCTCATGCGCGAAAAGCTCGCGTCCGCCATGGCAGTCGCGTCCGACCGCGTGAGCGTCAAGGCCACGACCGAGGAAGGGCTCGGCTTCTCCGGCGAGGGGCTGGGCATCGCGGCACATGCCGTGTCGCTGATCGAAAGCCTGTAAAAATAACAGAATACGCCGCGATTGCATAGGATAAGGCAGTCCTGTGTGAGATGCCGGCAAAACAGCGATCCGTTCCACAGGGAAAGCCTGCGGGGCGGATCGCTGTTTTGCTTTTTGGAGGTTAAAACCGTATGAAATATCTGATCATGTGCAAATCGCTGACCAACGCCCAGCGCGCCTCCCTGCTCCTGGAAAGGCGCGGGATCGGCGCGGCGGTGGTAAAAGCGCCCCATAGCCTGCGCGCCGGAGGCTGCGGCTATGCCGTGAGCCTTTACAGGCGTTTGGGGGAGGCAGTCAGCATTTTAAAAAGCGCCGATCTGCTGACCGGGAAGGTCTATCTGCGCAGGGAAGACGGCAGCTATCAGGAGGCTGCGGCGGATGATCTATCTCGATAATGCCGCGACAACGCTGATAAAGCCGGTAACGGTCGCGCAGGCGATGCTGAACGCCATGCGCAGCTGCGCAAGCCCCGGCCGCGGCGGACACCGGGCGGCCATGCGGGCGTCGGAGCTTGTCTACCGCTGCCGCGAACAGGCGGCTGAGCTGTTCGGCGTTCCCGATCCGGCATGCGTCGTCTTCACCATGAACGCCACCCACGGCCTGAATATCGCGATCCGTTCATTGGCAAAAGCCGGGACGCCGGTGCTGATCTCCGGCTATGAGCACAACGCCGTGACCCGACCGCTCCGTCAGCTCGGCGCAAAGCTGCTGATTGCCGAATCCCCGCTGTTTGACAGGGAAGCGTGCCTTCGCGCTTTCGAAGAGCGGATCGGCGGGGCGGAGCTCGTGGTCTGTACCATGGTTTCCAATGTTTTCGGCTTCATTCTGCCGGTTTACGACATTGCGGCGCTGTGCGCCGACAGAGGCGTTCCGCTGATCGTGGACGCTTCGCAGGCGGCGGGGATTCTGGAGGTGGATTTCCGAAGGCTCGGCGCCGCCTTTGTCGCCATGCCGGGCCACAAGGGGCTTCTCGGCCCGCAGGGGACGGGGCTGCTGCTGTGCGGAGAGAGGGGAGAACCCCTGCTTGCCGGGGGCTCCGGTTCCGACAGCCTTTTACAGGAGATGCCCGCGTACCTGCCGGATCGTCTGGAGGCGGGAACGCATAATGTCCCCGGCATTGCGGGGCTGCTTGCGGGAATTGAGTATATCCGTTCGCGCGGGCCGGACAGCATCATGGAGCATGAGCGCGGCCTGCTGCGCACGGCGGTCAGCCAGCTGCGAGACTGCGGCGGCCTGGAGCTTTTTGCCGGCCCGGAGGAGACGCAGAGCGGCGTGCTGTCCTTCCGCATGGGAGGCATGGACTGCGATGAGGCGGCCCGGCAGCTCTCCGAGCGCGGGATCTGCCTCCGAAGCGGACTGCACTGCGCGCCCCTTGCGCACCGAAGCGCCGGAACGGTCGACACCGGGACGCTGCGCATAAGCTTTTCACCCTTTGTAAGCGAGCAGGAGCTGAACGGCTGCTGCAAAATAATCAAAGAAATGCTCAACTGAACGCAGAAATGATATTGCCATTTTGCTCCGCTTGCGGTATAATATATAGATAGGAATAAAATAGAAAGACTATGTGCACGGATAAGAGGAACGTCCATGGATAAAATTACCAATGCGCTGGGACGCGCCGGAAACTATCTGGCGACGATGGGGATCGCCGATTTCATTGACATCATCATCGTTGCCTACCTTATATATCGTATTATCTGGTTTATTCGGAAATCCAGCTTCATCAATCTCGCCAAGGGCCTGATTCTGGTGCTGGTCGCGCTGTGGGCGTCCGAATTCTTCGGGCTGATCATGCTCAGCTATATCCTGAGAAAGACCGTGGAATTGGGCGTCATCGCGCTGGTCATCCTTTTCCAGCCTGAACTGCGCAGGCTGCTGGAGCGCATGGGCAGCACCCTGAATACGAACATCGGCGGTTCCAGTACCGATATGACCCGCGCGATCAGCGAGGTTGCCCAGGCCTGCGGCGATATGGCGGCGACCAATACCGGCGCGCTGCTCGTCTTTGAGCGCAACGTATCGCTCCTGCCCATTGTGGGTACGGGCTCGGTGGTCAATGCCGACACCAATACGGAGCTGATCAAGAATCTTTTCTTCAAAAATGCCCCGCTCCATGACGGCGCCGTGATTATGCGCGACGCCAGGATTGAGGCGGCGGGCTGCGTTTTGCCGCTTTCCAAGAATCAGAATCTGAGCCGCGATCTCGGCACGCGGCACCGCGCCGGCCTCGGCGTCTCCGAGGAGAGCGACGCGATCGCCGTCATCGTCTCGGAAGAGCGCGGCGACATTTCCGCCGCGATTGACGGACAGCTCAAGCGGCATTTGAGTCCGGGACAGCTCGCCGCCTTCCTGACGAAGGAACTGATCCACGAGGAAAAGAAGGACGACAAAGCGGGCCTGTGGAAGGGAATCAAGAGCTTCTTCCAGGCCAATGACGACGACAGCGAGGACCAGCATGAAACAAAATCTGAGTAAACTGTATAACAGTAAAGCGTTTTGGGTTATCGTCTCCCTGATTCTTTCGATCATGCTGTGGGTTTACGTGGCAAGCGTCGAAACGGAAGAATTCAAGCAGACCTTCCGCGGCGTGCGCGTTCAGCTGGTGGGGGAAGCGCTGCTCCGGGATACCAAGAACCTTGTGATCACCGATATGGATACCAGCACCGTGACGGTGGAGGTCGTAGGACCCAGGCGCATTGTCGGCAGTTTCGACTCCGACAACATCTATGCGCAGGTCGACGTGTCCAAGCTTGCCCGCGCGGCCTATACCTCGCTGCAGTATTCCGTCATTTTCCCCGACGGTACGGATACCAGCAATCTGACGGTCACGAGAAAAACGCCCGAGACGATCAACTTCATGGTCTCGCCCCAGACAACGAAATCCATTCAGGTGCGCGGCAGCTTTGACGGCTCGGTCGCCGAGGGCTTTACAGCGGAGGAGCCGATCTTTGAACCCGCGACCATTACGCTCTCCGGGCCGGAGGCTTACCTGAGAAACGTCGAATACGCCTGGGTGAGCTTCGGCAAAGAGAACGTGGACAGCACCTATGAGGTAGAGACAGGCTATACCCTGATGACGGCGGACAACACGCCCGCGTCCACCACCGGTATTACCTGCACGCCCGATGTTGTCACGGCGATTCTCCCGATCCTGACGCTCAAGGAGGTCAACCTCGGCATCAATCTGATCGAGGCGGGCGGCGCGACAGCCGAAAACACCAAGGTAACCATCGAACCGGACAGCATCGTGCTCGCCGGTGATTCCAAGCTGCTGGCCGGCATCAACAAGATCACGCTGGCCTCGATCGATCTTGCGGACTTTGTCTCCACCTATACCGACACCTATCTGATCCCCATCGACAACGAGCTGCGCAACATTACCGGCGTAACGGAGGCCAAGGTTACCGCGGAAATCGTGGGCCTTGAGACGAAGAACGCCAAGGTGACCAACATCTCCTGCATCAATGCCACGCCTGGTTTCTCGGCGAAGATCCTGACGGGGGCCCTGTATGTCACGCTGCGCGGCAATCCGGAGAGCCTTGCGGCGATCAAGGATGAAAACATCCGCGCCGTCGCGGATCTGACGGATATGAACGAGTCTGTCGGGACCTTTATGGCCAAGGTCAAAATCTATGTGGACGGCTATACCGACGTCGGCGCCATCCGTATCAACGGACAGGATTACACGATTTATATCCAGATCGAGAAGGAACCGGAGAGAGTCCCGGAGCCCGCGCCGGAGATCATCCCGGAAATGCCTCCGGATATACCGCCGGAAATGCCGCCGGAAATGGAGACGGATTCATGACACAGGATGCGGTTGTATTCAGATGCCTGGATAACGAAAGGGCGGAGGTCGTCGTCACACGCGCCACCGCCTGCGGCGCCAATTGTGAAAGCTGCGAGGCGTGCGTGTATCAGAATGAACTCAAAACCGTGGCGCGGAATCTGATCGGCGCGCGTCCCGGCCAGAAGGTGCTAATCGAGAGCAAGTCGTCGAAGGTTTACGGCGCGATTCTCCTTGTCTATATCGTGCCGATTCTCCTTGCGGTGCTCGGCTGCTTTGCGGCGTATGCCATGGGCGCGTCCGAAGGGATCTGCGTCCTGTGCACCTTCCTCGGCTTCCTGATGGGGGCCGTCGTCACGGTGGTGACCCAGCGGCTCATGCGGGACAGGAATCCCATCACGTTTGATATTATCAAATTCAATTGATTCGGGGGGCAATATGATCAAAAGTATGACCGGCTACGGCAGTGCGAAGGGGACTGTGGAAGGGCTCCAGATCACGGTCGAGCTGAAAAGCGTAAACAACCGCTATCTTGACACGTCCGTGCGGCTTCCCAGAAGCTTCCTCTTTGCCGAGGACGCGGTGAAGTCCGCCGTGCAGAAGCACATCAGCAGGGGAAAGGTGGATGTCTTTATCAGTGTCGATTCCACCGAGGCCGGAGAGATGACCGTCAAGGTCAACGAGGCGCTGCTGCGCGGTTATCTGGAAGCGATGCAGCATATTTCGGAGGAATACGGCCTTGTCAACGACGCGACCGCGCTGTCGGTCAGCCGTTTTCCGGACGTGCTGAGCGTGGAAAAGAAGGATCTGGACGCGGACGCGATTACGGCGGGCATGCTTGACATTACCGAGGGCGCGCTGCATGACTTCGACGCCATGCGGGAGAGGGAGGGCGCAAAGCTTCGGGAAGACGTGCTTTCCCGCCTCAATGTCATCGACGCGCTGGTGAGCACCGTGGAGCGGGAGAGTCCCAAAACGGTCGCCGAATACCGCGCAAGGCTCGAGGCCAAAATGGCGGAGGTACTCGGCAGCGCCGGAATCGACGAAAACCGCATTCTTGCCGAGGCCGCAATCTTCGCCGATCACATCGCCGTGGATGAGGAGACCGTGAGACTGCGCAGCCACATGAGTCAGCTCAAAACGATGATCAACGGCAGCTCGCCCACCGGCCGCAAGATCGATTTTCTGATCCAGGAATTCAACCGCGAGGCCAATACGATCGGCTCCAAATGCCAGAATTCTGACATTGCCCATACGGTGGTGGATCTGAAGTCCGAGATCGAGAAGATCCGGGAGCAGATCCAGAACATCGAATGAGGACGGTGTGATGAAACTGATCGGAATCGGCTTTGGCAACCTTGTCTCGGCAGAGCGTATCATCTCCATTGTCAGCCCCGAATCCGCCCCCATCAAGCGCATGATTCAGGACGCGCGGGAGCGGGGACTGCTGATCGACGCCTCCTTCGGACGCAGCACCAGAGCTGTGATTACGATGGACAGCGGCAATGTGATTCTCTCTGCCCTGACGCCGGAGAACCTTGCGGCGCGCTGCGCCGATATTTCTGAGGAAGGCGGATATAAAGATGAGTAAAAGAGGCAAGCTTCTGGTGATTTCCGGCCCGTCCGGCGCCGGGAAAAGCACGGTGGTCGCCAAGGCGATCGAGGGCAGGACGGATATCTGCTTTTCCACCTCGGTCACCACACGCAGCCCGCGCCCCGGCGAAGTGCACGGCAGGGAATACTTCTTTGTCAATTTTGAGCGCTTCCGTGAGATGGTGGAAAATGACGAGCTGCTGGAGCATGCGGAGTATGTGGCGAATCGCTACGGCACGCCCCGATCCTATGTGGAAAAGCGCCTTGAAGAGGGGATGAACGTCCTTCTGGATATTGAGGTGCAGGGCGCGCGGCAGGTGCGCAAAAAAATGCCGGAGGCCATCCTGATCTTTATTGCGCCGCCTTCTCTGGTGGAGCTTGAGCGCCGTCTCAGAGGGCGCGGCACGGATACGGAGAGGGCCATAGAGGGCCGCCTGATCCGTGCACGGCAGGAGTATCAGGAGGCGGATTTCTACGATTACCTCATTGTAAACGACGATGTCGACAAGGCCGCCGCCAAGCTCAACGCCATCATCGAGGCCGAGCACTGCCGCTTCGGCGACTGGGCGAACTGGCTGAAATCCAATTGATCGTATCAGCCTGTTAAAAATTGCGCGCCGCGGCTTTCAGCGGCAGAATGGAGAATTGTTATGATGCTTTATCCCCCCGTAGCCGAACTCGTTGACAAGATCGGCAGCCGTTACCAGCTTGTAAATCTCGTCGCAAAACGCGCGAGACAGGTCTCTACCGAGGCGGAAGAGAAACAGCTTCCCCTCGAACGCAAGGCAGTTTCCATCGCCATCGAAGAGGTCTACACCGGAAAACTCAGCCTTGACCGCTGATTTCATTTTTTCCGTTTTGCGGCGGGGGAGGGGGGTTCATGTCCAGAACGGTGGCTAAAATCGCGGTCTCTGCCGCGACATACTGGCTTGACAAGCCCTATGATTATCTGATCCCGCCGGAAATGGCAGAGAAAGCCCTCCCGGGTATGCGGGTCCATGTGCCCTTTTCCAGGGGCAACCGCAGGACGGAGGGCGTTATTCTTGCCGTCGCGGACCATACAAGCTTCGAGCAGCCGCTGAAGGCCGTACTCGCGCTTCTGGACGAGGAGCCCGTGCTGACCGAAGAGCAGATACGTCTCGCCCTTTTCATGCGGGAGCGCTTTTTCTGCACGGTCTATGATGCGATCCGCGCCATGCTCCCGGCGGGGCTCTGGTTTGACGAAGAGGGAAGACGGCGCGCGAAAGACAAAAGTCTGGAGATGGCGAGACTTGCCATCGAGCCGGAGGAGGCCGAAGTCCTGCGGGACGCGAAACGGATGCGCTCACCGGGGCAGGCGGCGATTCTGGAGCAGCTGTGCGCCTTTGCGTGTATTCCGAGTCATGATCTTCTGCTGCATACCGGCGCCAAAAGACAGGCGCTGAAGGCTTTGGAAAAGGCCGGCGCGGTAGAACTCTATGAAAAAGAGGCCTTCCGCCGCCCGCAGATCCATATCGGCCAGACGGAGCCTCTGCCCGTCCTGAGTCTGGAACAGGACAGGGCCTTTACGGGCATCGACGCCCTTGCGCGTTCCGGAAGAGCCGGGGCGGCGCTTCTTTTCGGCGTCACCGGCAGCGGCAAGACCAGCGTCTATATCCACCTGATCGACAGCCAGCTTCGCCGGGGCCGCTCGGTGATCCTGCTGGTGCCGGAGATCGCCCTGACACCCCAGATGATTCAGACCTTCTCCTCCCATTTCGGAAACGACGTCGCCGTTTTGCACAGCAGCCTCACCGTCGGAGAGCGCTACGATGAATGGAAGCGGGTCAAAACCGGGAAAGCGCGCGTTGTCATCGGCACGCGCAGCGCGGTTTTCGCCCCGACGCCCGATCTGGGGCTCATCATCATCGACGAGGAACAGGAGGAGACCTACAAATCCGAAAACATCCCCCGCTATAACGCGCGGGATGTGGCGAAGTACCGCTGCGCGAAAGCAAATTGCCTGCTGCTGCTCGGCTCGGCCACGCCGGACGTGGTCAGCATGTACGCTGCCGATACCGGGCGCTATGCGTATTTCACGCTGGAAAACCGCTATAACGAAAAGGATCTGCCCGCGGTTGAGATCGTGGATATGAAGCGGGAGCTGCGCCAAGGCAACGGCTCGAGCATCAGCAGCGTCCTGCGGGAAGAACTGCAGAAGAATATCGACCGCGGGGAACAGAGCATCCTGTTCATCAACCGCCGGGGCGCGAACCGCCTCATCAGCTGCGGGGAATGCGGCTTTGTGTACAAGTGTCCCCGCTGCAGCGTATCGCTCACCTACCACAGCACGAACAGGCGTCTTCTCTGCCATTACTGCGGCTATTCCCAGCGGCCGGACGAGGTCTGTCCGGACTGCGGCGGCGCCCTCAAGTATATCGGCGTCGGCACCCAGATGGTGGAAAGCGAACTGAAAGAGCTTTTCCCAGGTACGGAGATCCTGCGCATGGACGCGGATACCGTCGCCCCGGCGGGCTCCCATGAAAAGCTGCTCGACCGTTTTCGCAGCGAGAATATCCCCGTCATGGTCGGCACCCAGATGGTCACCAAAGGCCTGAATTTTGAAAATGTGACCCTGGTGGGCGTCATCTCCGCCGACCAGAGTCTCTACGCCGGAAGCTACCGGGCCGGAGAGAGAAGCTTTTCCCTGATCACCCAGGTCGTCGGCAGGAGCGGCCGCGGGCAAAAGCCGGGACGAGCCGTGATCCAGACCTTTACCCCGGAAAACGAGGTGATCCTCCAGGCGGCAAAGCAGGATTACCCCGGGTTTTATCATGCGGAGATCGAGCTGAGAAAGCTCCAGCATACCCCGCCCTTTTCGGAGCTTCTCTCCATTACCGTCTCCGGCATGAATGAAGAGCATGTCTACCGCACCTGCCGCCTGATCTGCCGGCGCCTGGACGATCTGACAGCGTCCGACGGCAGCGCGGATATCCTCGGCCCCGCGCCCCTTGCCGTGGTGAAGGTGAACAACCGTTACCGCTACCGGGTCATGATCTACAGCGGCGGAAACAAGGGAATACGGGCGCTTGTTGCGGGCGTGGTCATGGAATTCTGCCAGGACAAGCGCTTCGGCGATGTTGCAATCTACGCGGACAATGATCCAAACGATTAAAGAATTGGAGATAAAGATGGCACGCAGAAATATCCTCACAAAAGAACAGCCGGCGCTGTATAAGAAGTGCCGCCCGGTAACGGAGTTTAATCCCAGACTGCACCAGCTTCTGGACGACATGGCGGAGACCCTCGCCGGGGAAAACGGCGTGGGACTCGCGGCGCCTCAGGTCGGCGTGCTGCGGCGCGCCGTGATTGTATTGGAGACCAATGTCCCCGAGGGGGAAGAGGAATACCTCATCGAGCTTGTTAACCCCGAAATCATCGAGGCCACCGGCGAACAGAACGGCGCGGAGGGCTGCCTCAGCGTTCCGGGCGAATACGGCCTCGTGAAGCGCCCCATGCACGTGAAGGTACGCGCGCAGGATCGGGACGGCAACACCTTTGAGGTCGAGGGCGAGGGGCTGACGGCAAGATGCTTCTGCCATGAGATCGACCATCTGGAGGGGATTGTCTTTACCTCCAAGTGTGAGCGCATGCTGAGCGAGGAAGAACTTGAAAAGGGCGAGATCAAGGAATAAAGGCGGTTTATCGTTATGCGCGTGGTGTTTATGGGCACGCCGGACTTCGCGGCGGCCTCTCTGAAAAAGCTGATAGAGGAAGACTATGAGATCGCGGGCGTCTTCACCCAGCCGGACAAGCCGAAAGGCCGCGGCATGGAGATGGCCTTTTCTCCCGTCAAGGAAGTGGCGATCGCGCACAATCTGCCTGTTTTTCAGCCCGAAAAGATGCGCGACGGCACGGCCCTCGGCATCGTGAAAGAGCTGAACCCCGACATTCTTGTGGTTGTGGCCTACGGGCGCATCCTGCCCGACGATATCCTCGCCGTACCGAAATACGGCGCGGTAAACGTGCACGGCTCGCTCCTGCCGAAATATCGCGGCGCGGCGCCGATCCAATGGGCGGTGCTGAACGGCGATACCGTGACAGGCGTGACGACGATGTACCTCGCCCACGACATGGACGCCGGGGATATCATCTACACCGCTGAGACGGAGATCGGCGAATTTGAAACCGCCGGGGAGCTTTTTGACCGCCTGATGGACATGGGGGCGGAGCTGCTTGTCAAAACCCTGCGGGATATCGAGGCCGGAACCGCGCCCCGCACGCCGCAGGATCACAGCCGGGCGAGCTATGTCAAGATGCTGGATAAATCCATTTGTCCCATAGACTGGAACAAGAGCCCGCGGGAAATCGTCAAGCATATATACGGCCTGCAGCCGTGGCCGGTCGCAACAGTGAATCTGCGTGACGGGACGACCGCGCGCGTCTTCGGCGCGGCTTACACGGAGCGCCATAGCGGAAAAAAGCCTGGGCAGCTTGTGGAGGCTGGGAAAGACGGCATCGAGATCGCCTGCGCCGATGGTGAAACGCTTTTGATCACCGAGCTGCAGGTCCCCGGCAAGAAGAGGATGAAGGCGGCGGACTATCTGCGCGGCAACCGCGACCTTCACCTGTGGGACGGAATATGAACGCGCGGCAGGCCGCGCTGGAGGCTCTGACGCGCTGCCGCAGGGACGGGGCATGGTCGGGCGATACGCTGGACGCGATTATCAAAAGCACTGCCCTTGACCGGCGCGACGCAGCGCTGGCATCCCGGCTCTGTCTGGGTGTGCTGCAAAACGACCGGCTGTGCGATTTTTATATCGGCTGCTATCATGCCGGAAAGCTGGAGCCGACGGTGCGGGACATCCTGCGTCTCGGCGTCTATCAGCTGCTTTTCCTCGACCGCGTCCCGCCCAGGGCCGCCGTCAGCGAGACGGTGGAGCTCTGCCGCACCAATCGCTGTGAGCGGGCGGCGGGGCTGGTCAACGCCGTCCTGCGCCGCGTGGCCGAGAATCGGGAGGCGCTTCCGCCTGTCCCCGGAGAGGGGACGGGAGAGTACCTCTCCGTGAAATACAGCCACCCCCGGTGGCTGTGCGATGAGCTGATCGGAAAAAAGGGATACGCCTTTGCAGAGGCGTTTCTTCAAAAGAACAACGAGCCTCCGAAGCTTTTTTTGCAGGTCAACACCCTGAAGGCTGAGACCGAGGATTATGTCCGTGCGCTGGAACGCGCAGAGATTCCGTTTCGCCGCATGGAGCCGGCAGGCTGCATCAAGCTGGACGGCGGTCTTGCCCCGGCGCTTCCGGGCTTTGAGGAGGGACTGTTCTATATCCAGGATCGGGCCGCGAGACTTGCCGTTGAGATTGCCGCGCCGGAACCCGGCATGCGCGTTCTGGACGCCTGCGCCTGCCCGGGCGGGAAGAGCTTTGCCGCCGCCATCCGCATGAGAAACCGCGGAAGCATCCTCTCCTGCGACATCCACGAAAAAAAGCTTAAAAGGCTTGAAAACGGGGCGGCGAGACTTGGTATTGAGATTATCGGGACGAGGGCCATGGACGGGCGCGTCTTTGACCCGGCGCTGGAAGCCGCTTTCGACCTCGTGATCGCGGACGTGCCCTGTTCGGGGCTCGGCGTGATCGCCAAAAAGCCGGAGATCCGCGCCAAGGATCCGGAGAGCCTGCGCGCTCTGCCGGAGATTCAGACCGCGATCCTGGATAACCTGAGCCGCTATGTAAAACCCGGCGGCGCACTGCTGTATTCCACCTGCACGATCCTCTCCGAGGAGAACGAGGACGTCGCGCTGCGGTTTTTGAAAAACCATCCCGTATTTACGACGGAGAACTTCTCTGTCTGCGGCATTCAGAGCAAGGACGGAATGTACACATTCTGGCCGCATGCGGATGGGACGGACGGCTTTTTCGCCGCAAAATTCAGAAGGACTGTATAATTCATGGACATGACCGAGAGAAAAGATATCCTTTCCCTGCTGCCGGAGGAACTGGAGGCGGAGCTTGCCGCCCTGGGCCAGCCGCGCTTTCGCGCGGGCCAGGTTTTCCAGTGGCTCAGCCGCGGCGTGCGCAGCTTTGAGGGGATGACCAATCTCTCGAAGGAACTCCGGGAGCAGCTTGAAAGCCGCTTCTACCTTTATGAACCGAAGGTTTTGAGCAAGCAGGTCTCCGCCAAGGACGGGACTGTCAAGTATCTCTGGGAGCTCTCCGACGGCAACGCCGTCGAAACCGTCGTGATGAGCTACAAGCACGGCAATACGGTCTGCGTCTCTTCGCAGGTCGGCTGCCGGCAGGGCTGCGCCTTCTGCGCCTCCACCATCGGCGGGCTCGTGCGAAACCTGCGCGCATCGGAAATTCTGGACGAGGTGCTGTTTTCCGAGCTTGATTCCGGCAAAAAAATCTCCAACATCGTCCTCATGGGCATCGGGGAGCCGCTGGACAACTTTGACAACGTCATGCGCTTTCTGGAGCTGGTAAACCACCCGAAGGGCATGAACATCGGCATGCGCCACATCTCGCTTTCCACCTGCGGGCTGATCGAGAGATTTGAAGAGCTTGCCGAACGGGATTTTCAGCTCACGCTGTCGGTTTCACTGCACGCGCCGGACGATGAGACAAGATCCCGCATCATGCCCGCCAATCACGGGCGGGGCGTGGAGAAGCTGATCGGGGCGTGCAAAACCTACTATGAGAAAACCGGTCGGCGCATCTCCTTTGAGTACGCCATGATCGACGGCGTGAACGACAGCCCGGAGCAGGCGCGGCTTCTGGCCGGACATGCAAGGGCGGTCTCGGCCCACGTCAATCTCATCCCGCTCAATCATGTGGAGGAGCGGCAGTTTCAGCCCTCCACGCCCGAGCATTTGAAGCGCTTCATCAAAATCCTGGAGGACAGCGGCGTCAACGTCACCGTCCGCCGCAGGCTCGGCAGCGATGTGGACGCCTCCTGCGGCCAGCTCAGGAGAAAAATGCAGAAATCACAGAAAGGGGGACAGGGGCCAGCGTGAAAAGCTTCGGCATGACAGACAAGGGCGCGATCCGCAAGGACAATCAGGATTGCTTCATTCTCGAAAAATGCGAGGCCAAAGGCTGCCTGATCGCCGCGCTGTGCGACGGAATGGGCGGCGCAAAGGCAGGCGGCATCGCAAGCCAGCTTTCCAACAAGGCCTTTGTCTCCTATATCTATACCAAACTCACCTCCCGCCTGCCGCGCAGTGTGGATTATAAAAGAATTCTGGAAGCCGCCTGCGCCGAGGCAAACGGCGTCGCCTTCGAGTATTCCCATTTCGACGAGGAATTTGACGGAATGGGTACGACCATTGTCGGCGGCGTGATTAAGAACAACGGAAATGGGTATATTATCAACGTGGGCGACAGCCGTGCCTACCTGATTTCCCATCGCCCCGCCGGTATCCGCCAGATCACGAGAGACCATTCCCTTGTGGAGGAACTGATCGAGGCGGGGGCCATCACAGCGGAACAGGCGCGCAGCCACCCGCGAAAAAATGTCATCACGCGGGCGCTCGGCTCGGATTCCCGCGTGGAGTGCGATTATTTTACCTTTACGCTGCAAAACGGCGATATCCTCCTGATGTGCTCGGACGGGCTGTCCAACATCGTTTCCGATCTGGAGCTTCTCGAGTACGCAAAGGAATTTCCGGAGCCGGAGGCGCTCTGCCGTGCGCTGATGAGCAAGGCGCTCAACCGCGGGGCGAAGGACAACGTGACGATTGTCGCCGTCATGCGCTGAAAGCCCGGGATCGGAGATCTTTATGGACAATAAGGACAAGTATATCGGCAGGGTCTTCGACGATCGCTATGTGGTTCAGGAGCTGATCGGCGAGGGCGGCATGGCCGTTGTATACAAGGGGCAGGATCTGCGTCTCGACCGCAGCGTCGCTATCAAGATCATGCGCGATGAAATGGCCGCGGATGAGGAGTTCCGCCGCGCCTTCTGCGCGGAGGCCCACGCGGTCGCCATGCTCTCCAATCCGAATATCGTGGCTGTCTACGATGTGAGCCACAGCGAGGATATCGAATACATAGTCATGGAACTTGTAGACGGGATCACGCTGCGGCAGTATATGGACAGGCGCGGCGCGCTGCAGTGGCGCGAGGTGCTGCACTTTACGCGGCAGATCGCCCGCGCCCTCGCCCACGCCCATGAGCGCGGCATCATCCACCGGGACATCAAGCCGCAGAATATCATGATGCTGCGCGACGGCACCGTCAAGGTGGAGGATTTCGGGATCGCGGCGCTGGAGACCGACGTATACGAAAACGACGGGCAGGCCATCGGGTCTATCCACTATATCGCGCCCGAGCAGGCCCGCGGTGAGATCCCGGACGCCAGGAGCGATCTCTACTCCCTCGGCATCGTGATGTACGAGATGCTCACCGCCCAGAAGCCCTATGAGGGAGAGACGATCACCGAGATCGCCGTCAAGCACATCAACGCCGCCGCCACGCCCCCGCACGAGCTTGTGGAGGATATCCCGCCGGAGCTGGAGCGGATCACCCTCAAGGCGATGTGCGCCGATATCGACCAACGCTACCAAAACGCAAATGAACTGCTTGCGGATCTGGAGAGCTTTGTGCAGGAGCAGCTCAAGCCCGCCGAACCGGAGGAAAAGCCGCTGGAAAACCCCGCGGTCATGCCGATCCGTTCGGTCAGCGAGATGAAAAAGGATCGCTTTCTTCTGCGCCATCGCAGGGCGCGGCGCGTGACCTTCCTGATGGGCTGCTTCGGCGCGCTGGGTCTGTGCGTCGTCATGTTCGTCTTCATGTGGAATTTCTGGCTGAAGGAGGTTTTCTCCCCGGCCGAGCGCATCAGCCTCCCCAACTTTGTCGGCAGCGACTGTCAGCGCATCCTGGAAAACGCGGAGCTTGCGTCCCTCTATCGCTTTAACGTGGTATATGTCATCAACACGGAGACCGAGAGCGGTACCGTGCTCTCCCAGAATCCCGATCCCGGCCGCAGCATGATGATCACCCCGGACGGCATCAATGTGGAGCTCACCGTCAGCACCGGCAAGGTGTTCAACGCGGTGCCGGACGTGGTCAATCTGGATTACCGCGAGGCCAAAAACCGCCTGCAGAAGGCCGGCTTCATTGTCGATATTGAAAACGCGACCTCCTCCAGCGTCACCAAGGATTATGTCATCAGTACAAGCCCCCTGGCAGGGGAGCAGATGAGCTCCGGCTCGACGGTCTATGTGACTGTCAGCACCGGCCCGCAGACAAGCTATGTGCGCATGCCGAATATCATCGGCCTTTCGGAGGAGGCCGCCATTAATCGTCTGGAGAGCGCGGGCCTGAGCTACGGCGGTTCCGACCGCGTGTACAGCGATGTGGACGCCGGAACCGTCATCGGACAGAGCGCCGATGCCTTTACCGAGGTGGAGGAGCATTCCAAGATATCCCTGAGAATTTCTCTGGGGCCGCAGTATTGAGAGAAGCGGAAATGATCGAAGGAATCATTGTGAAAGCCCTCAGCGGCTTCTACTATGTCGCCGCGGAGGGGCGTATCGTCGACTGCCGGGCCAGAGGCCGCTTTCGGCTGGACGGCAGCTCCCCGCTGGTGGGAGACCGGGTACAGTGCAGCCTGGACGAAAACGGCAAGGGCCGCGTCGACCTGGTGCATGAGCGGAAAAACTGGTTTATCCGCCCGGCGGTGGCGAATATCGATACGCTGGTCTTTATCGCGGCAAACACCAATCCCGTGACCGACCCCTTTCTGGTCGACCGCTTTTCCATCATCGCGGCGGAGGCGGGCTGTGAGCTCGTGGTCTGCGTCAACAAGACCGATATCGACCCCGGGGACAGGCTCTGCGAGATCTTTGCCAACGCCGGTTTCCCCGTCGTGCGTACCAGCGCCGAAACCGGCGCGGGCGTGGACGCGCTTTTATCCCATCTGAAAGGAAAAATCAGTGCCTTCAGCGGCAATTCCGGGGTCGGAAAGTCCAGCATTCTCAATGTTCTGCTTCCAGACGCACATATCAAGACCGGCGAGGTGAGCGAGAAGCTGGGCCGCGGCAGGCATACCACACGGCATGTTGAGCTCTATTCCCTCGGCGGGGATACTTATATTGCGGACACCCCGGGCTTTGCGTCTCTGGACGTCATGATGACAAATACGATCCTCAAGGAGAATCTGCAGTACGATTTCCCGGATTTTGCCCCGTACCTCGGGACATGCCGTTTTCACGACTGCGCGCATCTGAAGGAACCGGGCTGCGCCGTCACCGCGGCTGTCGCGGCGGGGGAGATCGGGGAGAGCCGCTATTCCGCCTACGTGAGACTGTATGAAATGAGCGCCCAGCACAAATTCTGGGAATATAAAGACGAATAAAACAATCGCCCCTCGCGTATGCTGTACGGAGTACAGAGCGCGGGGGGCGATTGTTTGCGCAGAGGGCGTCGCTGTCTTTTCGGAATGGTTGCTGTCTTTATGGGAGTGATTATCATTCTGACCCTTGTCCTGCCGTCGTCGTTCTGGTGGTTCGCCCTGGCGGCAGGCTTGATCGGATTCGGATTATGGTATCTACGCTGCTGTTGAAAGGAGTAGGAGATGAAGGTGATCGTTTTCCGGCTGCCGCGGTTTCTGGCAAAACTCATGATAAGGCTCCGGTTATAATACTGATGTTTCGCAAAGCCCTCGCTTTGCGAAACATCAGTATCGCACGGCTTCTTCAACGGCGCCATGCGCCATTGCCTGTGAGCACACCGGCTCACAGGCAGCAAAACGATTTCTGATCGTTTTGCTGAAGAATAGTATAATCCGCGGATTTCAGGCATAGGCTGTACAAGACGGGAGGGATGAGCCCTCCCGGGAGATCTCCATCTGCCGCTTATGGAGATTCAGGACCGCGTCACAATCCGAGCGGCGGAAGGAGTTTTCAATGGAAATCCAATTTGAGAACAGGGATACCGTGATTTACAGAGAATACTGTCATCTGACTGCGCACACGCAGGAGAGCGTCGAGTGTGTGGTCCCCGATACAGACGCCGATGTTGAAAAGATCGCCGCCGTACAGAGCAGCGTGTTTCTCAAAAGCAAGGATCTCACGCCGCGGGGCGTTCTGGTCTCGGGAGAGCTTGCCGCGAGTGTGCTCTGCATCGGGGAAGGACAGGAGCTTATTTCCTGTATCAGGCTGAAAAAGCCCTTCTCCCTTGAATATGAAGTCGATCCGCCGGAATCCGAGGCTCTGGCACAGATTGTCCTTGCAGTGCGCGGAACGGACGTGCGTATGATCAATCCGCGAAAGCTCTCCGTGCTCTTCGAGATCGAAGGAGATCTGAGCTGCTGCCGCAGTGAAAAGCTGTGCGTCGAATCAAAAGTGCCGGAGGATACGGCGGGACTACATGCGCGGCTTGAGGATCGGGAAATCACGCTGCCGGCTGCCGTCTGTGAAAAGATGCTTGCGGTGAACGAACAGTTTGGCTTCCCGGCGGAAAAGCCGCTTCCCGCAAAACTGATCTCCGAGCAGGCGTCGCTCACGGTCTCTGATTGCCAGCTCGTCGGCACGAAAGCGATCGTAAAGGGGAATGCATCCGTGACCGTTGCAGCGCTGTGCGACGGACAGGGAGGCCCGGTACTGACAGAATTTACGGCGCCGTTTTCCCAGATCATGGACGTCGGCGTGGAGGACATCAGCGCTTATTCCGTAAAACCGGAGATCACGGGCGCGTATTTCGATCTGATTGATACCATCAGCGGCGGAAAAGCGCTTGATATGGAGCTTCACGCCGTCCTGCAGCTTGTCTGCAGCAAACAGCAGAAGCTGCACCTGGTTGCGGACGCCTACAGCAATCTCATGCCTGCGCAGCTCGTCTGCACGAATCAGGAATATGTACTCAGCTCAAATCCGCAGAAGAAGCGGATCCAGCTGGAGGAGCGAATCAATCTCATGGACAATTGCGCCGAGCTGCTGCATGTCTTCGCCTCGCCCTCCCGCGTAACAGGGGAGAGCGATAAACTCGGCGTCTCGGTCAATCTGGACTTCCTGTACCGAAACGGGGAGAACCGCCTGTCGTCCTGCAGACGAACCATGACAACGGCCATGGAGACAGACGGGGCGGAGATCCATGTGCTGTATATACGCCCGGTACAGGTGACTGTCAAGCCGGAGGGGGAATATGCGGATTGCGGTGTGATGCTGGAAATCGCCTATACCATCACGGAAAAGACCGTGATCGGCAGCGTGGAGGCCGTCGTCCTGAACGATGAGCAGCGCTATGTTCAGGACGCCCTTCCGACGCTCACCCTGGTAAGGCCGGCCGGAGAGAGCCTGTGGTCGCTTGCAAAAAAATACCACTCCAGTGAAGAAAAAATCCGACAGATGAATGAAGACGCAGAGAATACCGGACATATCCTGCTGATCCCCAAGTGTATTTGATTGATCTTGCGGCTGAAAAAGGCTCTTCCGAAGGCAATCCGGAAGAGCCTTTTTGTCAGCGCTCTGCCGGCGCTGCCTCCATCGGCGGAAGAGCCATATAGCCGTGCGCCTCTGTGTTCCAGATCGGAAGGCCGCACACCTCAAACTTGAACGCGTGTCGTATGTAATCCAGAGGAATCCGGCGGCCCAGCTCGTCGCTGCGGTAAACGCCCAGACCGGCGTAAAAGTTCCCTTTTGCTATGTTGTCCAGCGGCAGGGAGAGGCAGACAATCTGTTCTCCGACGCCGTCCGTCTCTATCGCAGGCGACCAGGCCGTCGCAAGACCGACGTCCGCCTCGCTGCGCAGCGTAAGCCGGAAAAGCAGCGGCGGCGCAGGTTTTGTCGTGCGCAGAACCAGACGCATGCGCAGTGCTTCCCCCTTTTCATATACGGCGGTGATCTTATCCGTCAGGGTGAGCCTTGTCATCAGCACGCCGGTATCGACAGCGCGACGGGAGTGGGATTTGAGATTCAGATCCATATCGGTCTCATGCTCACCGAGACTGTGATCCAGATATGCGGCGATCGCACGCTCCGTATCACCGTCAAAGATGACGCGGCCGCGATCGAGCACAATGCAGCGATCGCAGAGCTGGCGGATGGTGCTCATATTGTGGCTGACATACAGGACGGTCCGGTTTTCTTCATCCGCCGCCCGACGCATGCGCGCAAGGCATTTCTGCTGGAAGGCCATGTCGCCGACGGCGAGCACTTCGTCCATAATCATGATTTCGCTTTGCAGATGTGCCGCGACAGAGAAAGCCAGTTTTACAAACATACCGGAAGAATAGCGCTTTACAGGCGTGTCAATGAATTCCCGCAGCTCGGAAAAATCAATGATATCCTCCAGACAGGCGTCGATTTCGCTGCGGCTCATGCCGAGAATGGCGCCGTTCATATAGATGTTTTCCCGGCCGGTCATTTCTCTGTGAAAACCGGTTCCCACCTCCAGCATGGAGGAGACGCGGCCCCAGATATCTATTTCACCCTCGGTGGGAGCGGTGATCCGGCAGATGATCTTCAAAAGCGTGGATTTCCCGGCACCGTTTGCCCCGATAATCCCGATGCGTTCCCCGCGATGAATGTCAAGATCCACGCCGTCCAGCGCCCAGAAGAATTGGCCGGCTTGGTCGGTGCTTGTGCCGATGCGCTGGTTCGGATCGTCTCTGCCGCGCCTGCGGGCCCACCAGGACTGCAGATCCTGCTGAAGCGTCTGGTGATTGATGAGACCGAGTCGATATTGCTTTTTGACTCCCCGCAGACGGAGAGAGAGATTCTGTTCATCCATAGCCCAATCCTCAAACCGTGTCCATGAAGGTGCGCTCAACATGGTTGAAAATGACGATACCTGCCAGCGCCGCCGCGACCGTGAAGAAAAACGAGTATGCAAGCGACGCGGAACTGACATCTCCGACGCCGAAGAGAATATGTCGAAACAGCTCGATCACGGGTGAAACCGGGTTTATGAGAATATACCGGCGCAGGCTTGCGTCAACCGCGCTGAGAGGATAAACCACCGGGGTGGCGTACATCCAGAGCGTCATGCCGAAATCCAGCAGGACACGAAGATCGCGGTATTTTGTCGTCAAACTTGAAATGATGAGCCCTGTCCCCATTCCCATCACACCGAGCAGGAGCAGCAGGAAAGGAAGCAGAATCCAGATGCTCCACAGGGGATGGACAAGTCCCTGAAAGCTGTACCACAGCAGCAGGGCAAAAACCAGAAGCATCTGGATCAGGAAGAGAATCGCGTTTCCGAGAACATTTGACACCGGTATAACGAGGCGGGGGAAATAGACCTTCCCGAATAGATAGGCGTTATCGGCAAAGGTCGACGCGTTTTTCACGACGCAGCCCGAAAAAAAGGACCAGATCGCATGGCCGCTGAGATAGAACAGGAGCTGGGGAACGCCGTCCGTACTGAGCTTGGCGATATTTCCGAAAAGAACGACGTAGGTAATGCCTGTCAATAGCGGATTGATGATCAGCCAGAGCGGGCCGAGGATCGTCTGCGTATAGGTGACGATGAAGGAGCGGCGCGTAAACAGCCAGACAAGATCGCGGTACTGCCAGAGCTCCCGCAGCTTCAGATCAAATAAACCCTGTTTCGCGCTGATGTGGGTATGCTGCACGGTATTACCTCCTGTACTTCGCGGCCGTCAGCGTTCGGAGTCTTTGCACATGGCACGGAAACTGACCCGCGCCGCTTCAGGCTCCATATTGCAGCCGAGGCGATACAGCCTTGTCATCCTTCCGAGGCGGCCGATCAATTCCAGCGTACGCAGCATGGGCCGCGCATCGTCCGGCCGGTTGCACTGCGCAAGCAGCACGGGAAGCGCGTCGCGGAAACTCACGGGTTCAATATGATTGTGCGTATCTCTCTCCAGAATACAGATGGCCTCCAGCGGAAGGATTTCGTTTCTTCCGTATTTTTCTTTTCCGCGCCAGGGCGTGCCGCAGGCGTATGCGCGATCGTTTTCGATACGCAGAAGCGGCTTGTCCCCGTTGAGGATGTGGGCACCCGGTATTTCCGAAAGCCAGAGACGGCTGTGTGTCGTCTTGCCGGTTCCTGACGGGGCGGTGAAGAGGTAGGCCTTTCCGTCATAGGCCAGGGCCGAACCATGATATAACAAGATGTCGTGATCCAAAAGGGCTGCGGCAATCTTGCGATAGACGGCAAGCGTCTCCAGGTAGGCGTCGGAATAGCCGCGCTGGGGCAGACCCTCCAGCTCGTCCTCCCGGAGAGCCGTGAAGCGTTCGCGCGCAATGTCTTCGGGATCCATGCGGATCTCGACAAGGGGCGCTTCATCGCAGAAATAGCCCGCACAGTATCGCGCGGTGCTTTCATATAACGCTGATATCCGTATCGGAATACCCGCGAGAGAGATCACAAATGTAGTCATGAAACAGATCCTTTTTCCTTTTTTGCCCGTTTGAAGAGTCTGAGAATCGGAAAACCGCCCATCAAAACTGATGAGCGGCTTTGATATGAGTCGGTCTGTAAGCCGGGTTCTGTCTTAAACGACCATCTATCTAGTCCCGCTGTTGCCAACGGGATCAAGCCACCTCCTGGGGACGGCCGGGCCGGCCTTGTGTCCCCGTACCACGGTGTTGCTCCGGATAGAGTTTACAGCGTCCACATGTCTCCATGCGACGGGTGGGCTCTTACCCCACCTTTCCACCTTGACCGGGATTGCTCCCGGCTGACTATTTCTGTTGCACTTGTCCGAGGGTCACCCCTGGCGGGCGTTACCCGTTATCCTTGCCCTGTGGAGCCCGGACTTTCCTCACGCACAGGCTTTCGCCCCGTGCCCGCGGTCGTTCGGCCAACTCACGTATGCTATTTTACTCAGGTTTTGCCCGCAAGTCAACAATTTTTCTTGTAATAAAATAAAGAAAGCGCTATAATATTTCAGTTGATGTTTGAAACGAGGTGATCGGCTTGACCCTTGACGAATATGTGGAGAGCCTGAAAGGAAAGCGTATTGCCGCCATCGGGATCGGGGTGAGCAATCTCCCGCTGATCGAGCTCCTCCTGCGCAGCGGCTGCGACGTGACGGCCTGCGACATGCGGACGAGAGAACAGATGGAGGGGGAGGCGGAGCGCCTCGAAGCCCTCGGCGCAAAGATGAAGCTGGGGCCGGATTATCTGGAAGAGCTGGATCATGACGTCCTGTTCCGCACGCCCGGCCTCATGCCCTTCGAAGCGCATCTGGAGGCGGCGAAAGCGCGCGGGAGCTGTCTTACCTCCGAGATGGAGGCTTTTCTGTCCCTGTGCCCCTGCAAAGTGATCGCCATAACCGGCAGCGACGGGAAGACCACGACCTCCACCATTATTTCCGAGCTTTTGAAGGCCGCCGGATACCGGGTTCACCTGGGCGGCAATATCGGCAATCCGCTCCTGTGCGAAATCCCGGAGATCGGAGAAGATGACGTCGCGGTGATCGAGCTCAGCTCCTTCCAGCTTCACAGTATGTTTTGCCGTCCCGATATCGCCGTGGTGACCAATATCACCCCCAACCATCTGGATAAGCACAAAGACTATCAGGACTATATCGACGCGAAACGCGAAATCCTGCTGCATCAGGACGAAAACTGCCGCCTGATTCTGAATTTGGACGATGAACATACGCCCTATCTGTCCGGCTTTGCAAGGGCGCGTATTTCTCATTTCTCCGACCGGCAGTGCCCGGCAGACGGCGCCTGTCTCCGGGACGGCATGCTTGTCCGCGTGAAGGACGGGGAGGAGCGGCCTGTTTTGCCCGCAGCGGAGATCCGCCTCCCGGGCGAGCATAATGTTCTCAATTACCTGGCGGCTTTCGCGGCGACCGAAGGCATGGTTCCCGATGAAATCTGCGCGGAGGTGGCGCGGAGCTTCGGCGGCGTGGAGCATCGGCTTGAGATCGTCCGCACGCTTCACGGCGTTACCTATATCAACGATTCCATCGGAACGAGCCCCACCCGCACAATCGCGGGGCTGCGGGCCATGCGGACAAAGCCCATCGTGATCGCGGGCGGCTACGACAAGCATCTGCCCTTTGACGAACTCGGCGACGCCCTCTGTGCGCTTGCCAAGGCGGTATTCCTGACAGGGGACACGGCGGAAAAAATCCGCGGCGCGATTCTCGCATCTCCCTATTATGCCGGGAGCGGCCTGCCTGTAGCGATGGAGGCGGATTTTCGATCGGCCGTTCTCGCGGCCTCGGCCGCTGCAGGGGAAGGGGACGTCGTCCTCTTTTCTCCGGCCTGCGCCTCCTTCGACCATTTTAAAAACTTTGCCGAACGCGGCAGAACATACAAGTCCATCATCATGGAGCTTGCATAAACGCTTCGGGCGGGGCGAAAAATCAGTTTCCGGCATAAAAAACGAAATAATGGGAGAAAGCATGAAGATAGCAGATATCAAACCAGAAGTATACGAAATGGCAAAACGCGCCGAGCTGCGCCTGGGCGAACGCTTCCGGGAAATCGACGCCGTATCGGAGCAGAATACAAGAAAGATCATGCAGGCGTTTCAGAACCACCGGGTCTCGGACGCCTGCTTCGCCGGTACCACCGGCTACGGCTATGACGATCTCGGGAGAGAGACGCTGGATAAAATCTATGCGGAGGTTTTCGGCACCGAAGCCGCCCTCGTGCGCATCCAGTTTGTCAACGGCACGCACGCGCTGACGGCGGCGATGTTCGCGCTGGCGAAGCCGGGGCAGAAGATCCTCGCCGTCACCGGCACGCCGTATGATACGCTGCGTACGGCCATCGGCATCAGCGGCGACAGCTTCGGCTCCCTCAGCTTCTACGGCATCGAATACGGTCAGGTAGAGCTTGGGGCCGACGGCGGGCCGGATTACAGGGCCATCGCCGAAGCGGTGAAGGAGGAAAAGGTCGCTGGCGTCATGATTCAGCGCTCCCGCGGGTATGAGGATCGCAAGGCGCTCTCAGTCCGGGAGATCGGGAAAATCGTTGAGACCGTCAAGGCAGTCAATCCAAAGATCCATGTGATGGTGGACAACTGCTACGGCGAATTCACCGACACCCTTGAACCCGGCAACGTCGGGGCTGACCTCGTCGTGGGCTCGCTCATCAAAAACCCCGGCGGCGGCGTCGCGCCCACCGGGGCTTATGTGGCCGGAAAAGCCGAACTCGTGGAGCGCGCCGCCATGCGGCTGACGACGCCCGGCATCGGCGGGGAGTGCGGCTCGAGCCTCGGCAACAACCGTCTGCTGTTCCAGGGCTTTTTCATGGCGCCGCATGTTGTGGCGCAGGCTTTGAAAACCGCCTGCTTCTGCGCGGCGATGATGGAGGAGATGGGGATCGAGAGCTCCCCGTCGGCGCTGGAGCCGCGCTCGGATATCATCCAGATGGTGAAGCTCGGCAGCCCCGAAAATATGAAGCGCTTCTGCCTCGGCATCCAGGCCGGCGCGCCGGTGGACTCCTATGTCACACCGGAGCCCTGGGCCATGCCCGGCTATGACTGCGACGTGATCATGGCGGCGGGCTCCTTTATCCAGGGCTCGTCCATCGAGCTCTCCGCCGACGGACCCATGCGGGAGCCGTATATCGCCTATATGCAGGGCGGTCTGACCTACGAATCCGGCAAGCTCGGCATCATGATGGCGGTCAGCGCCATGTTGGACGGCTGAGACGCATATAGTTGGCGTGTGGGGGTGATGCTGCCCATGCGCCGCAGATATTATCGGCCAAAGCAGAGATTCCGCTATATCAAAGGCCCGGCGTCGGTCTTGAGACGGGTCGGAACGGGGCTGACGCTTGTCCTGTTCTTTACCGGGCTTTGTATTTTCCTTTCCGGCGCTGCGATGTTTCTCAATCATATCTCCTGCCGCATTGCCGTCTCCGACGCCTGCGATATCGTGACCGGACAGGTCAACGCCGTCGTCGCGCAGGTGATGGCGGAAGAAAACTATGACGGGGAGAGCTTTGTGCGCCTGGAAAAAAACGAAGCCGGGGAAGTAACCGCCGTCAGCAGCGACATGTCCCATATCAACGCGCTGTCGGCCGAGATCCTGCATCGGGTGATCGACGCCACGGAAAACCGCACGCTGGAGGTCAGCGTTCCCCTCGGAAATCTCACGGGGGTGAGCCTGCTGATGGGCCGCGGCCCCGGTGTTCCGGTGGAGATCATCATGCTGACTTCCTCGCATGTGGAGTTTCAAAACAACGTGGTGACGGCGGGCATCAACCAGACCAAGCACCAGATCAATCTTGAGGTGGTCGTGGACATCGACGTTCTGATCCCCTGGGATACAGAGAGCGCGCAGGTCGTGACGGAGGTCCTGATCGCGGATGTGGTCGTGGTGGGCAAGGTGCCCGAGACCTATCTGAACATGCAATAAGGAGAAAAATCCATGGACGTACAAAAGGAAATCGAAAAGCTGCGCCGGGAGCTGGAGTATCACAGCCGCCTTTATTATGTCGAGGACGCGCCGGTGATTTCGGACTATGAGTTCGACATGCTCATGAATCGGCTGAAAGAGCTGGAAGCGGAGCACCCCGAGCTTGTCACGCCCGATTCTCCGACCCAGCGCGTCGGCGGTCAGGCCCTGAGCAAGTTCGAGCAGGTGCGCCATCAGGTGCCGCTGGAGAGCCTGACGGACGTCTTCTCTCTCGACGAGCTGTACGCCTTCGGCGACCGTATGGACGATCTGATCGACGCGCCCCATGCCTATACGGTGGAGCCGAAAATCGACGGTCTCTCCATGTCTCTGGAATATGAAAACGGCGTCTTTGTCCGCGGCGCGACACGAGGCGACGGGCTTGTGGGCGAAAACGTGACGGAGAACCTGCGCACGGTGCGTTCGCTGCCGCTGAGGATTGAGAACGCACCGGAGAGGCTCATCGTCCGCGGCGAGGTCTACATGTCCAAGGCGGTTTTCCGCGAACTCAACGCGCAGCGCGAAATGAACGGGGAACAGCTTCTCGCCAATCCCCGCAACGCCGCCGCCGGTTCCATGCGCCAGCTTGACCCGAAGGTTGCCGCCTCCCGCAAGCTGGACATTGTCTGCTTTAATATGCAGTACAGCTCGGACGGGACCTACACCAGCCACGCGCAGACGCTTGACGCGATGAAGGCCATGGGCTTTCCCGTGGTGCCTTATATGCGCTATGAGAAAATCGGCGACTGCGTGGAGCGCATCGAATGGCTGGGCGAGCACCGGGAAGAGCTGCCCTACGACATGGACGGCGCGGTCATCAAAATCGATTCTCTCGCGCAGCGCACGGCCCTCGGCAGCACGGCCAAGGCGCCCCGCTGGGCGGTGGCCTTCAAGTATCCGCCGGAGAAGAAGGAGAGCAGGGTGCTTGATGTGGTGGTGCAGGTCGGCAGAACCGGCGTCCTGACCCCGAAGGTGATCGTGGAGCCAGTGCGCCTCGCGGGCACCACCGTTTCGGCGGCGACGCTTCACAACCAGGACAACATCGACCGCCTTGATCTTCGCATCGGCGATACCGTCCTGCTTCAGAAGGCGGGGGAGATCATCCCCGAGGTCTTGTCCGTCAACAAGGACAAGCGTCCCGATTGGGCAGTCCCCTTTGTCATGCCGGAGATCTGCCCGGAATGCGGGTCGCCCGTGGTGCGGGATGTGGACGGCGCGGCGCTCCGCTGCACCAGCCCCGAATGT
The DNA here is from genome assembly GCA_900321275.1 of uncultured Eubacteriales bacterium. GTDB lineage: Bacteria > Bacillota > Clostridia > Oscillospirales > Oscillospiraceae > Limivicinus. Next base: position 56,957 of record ONVI01000005.1, read on the forward strand.
CCGGCGCAGCGGCTGCGGAACATCGCCCACTTCGCCTCCCGCGAGGCCATGGATATCGACGGCCTTGGCATCTCTGTGTGCGAAAGCCTCATCAGCAGCGGCCTTGTCTCCTCTGCGGCCGATCTCTATTATCTCGACGCGGAGAAAGTGGCGCGGCTTGACCGGATGGGGGAGAAATCCGCCGCAAATCTGATGAGCGCTATCGAAAACAGCAAGAGCGCCGGACTTGGGCGGCTGCTCTGCGCCTTCGGTATCCGCCAGGTGGGGCAGAAGGCGGCAAAGGTGCTGGCTGCCCATTTTGGCGATCTCGACAGCCTCATGGCGGCAAAGCCGGAAGAACTTACCGCCATCCCGGATATCGGCGCGATCACCGCGGGCTTCATCGCCGAGTGGTTCTCCCTGCCGCAGTCCATGCACCTGATCGGAAGGCTGCGCGAGGCGGGCGTGGACTTTACCAGCCACGAGGAGAAGAAGGACGACCGTTTTGCGGGGCAGACCTTTGTGCTCACCGGGACGCTTTCACGCTACACCCGGGACGAGGCCGCCGCCATCATTGAGAGCTTTGGGGGCAAGTCCTCCGGTTCCGTATCCAAAAAGACAAGCTATGTCCTGGCGGGCGAGAATGCGGGCAGCAAGCTCACCAAGGCGGAAAGTCTCGGTATCCGTATCCTCACCGAGGACGAGTTTGAAGAGATGATTCGCTGACAATATGGAGATGAATTACTGTATGCGCTGCGGCGCAAAGCTTGGCACGCGGCCGCACCCGACGGACGGCACGGTCCCGTACTGTGAAAGCTGCGATGATTACCGCTTTCCGGTGTTCAGCACGGCGGTGGCCATGGTGGTGAGAAATCCGGAGAAAACACGGGTGATGCTGGTCCGGCAGTATGGCGAGCCGCGGGAAGTCCTCCCGGCGGGCTATGTGGACAAGGGCGAGACTGCGGAACATGCCGTCCGGCGGGAGCTTATGGAAGAGCTCGGCCTTGAGGCGAGAGAACTCCGCTATCTGGGCAGCCATTACTATGAGCCTTCCGAGACGCTGATGCTGAATTTTGCCGTGACCGTCGCGGAGACGGAGGCCCATCCCAATTTCGAGGTGGACAGCTGGCGCTGGTTTACGGTGGAGCAGGCGCGAAGCGCGGTTCGCCCCGGCGGTCTCGCCGCACGGCTTTTGAACGATCTGTATTCTGATACTATTTTTCCATAAAACACTGTGTTTTATGGAAAAGGCAACGCGCGAACGCGCGCTGCCTGTTTTGTGCCAAAGGGCACAAAACACGTCTCAGATCGGCTTCATGCGGCGGCCGGAAGGAACGATCGCGTGAGTGGGGCAGACAAGGGTGCAGAGATGACAGCCCACACAGCGGTGAGGATCGAGAATGGGCTTTCGCACAGCGCTCAGGCGCAGCGCCTGATGTCCGCCGTCCATGCAGGAGGTCACACAGCGCCCGCATCCCACGCAGCGGTCTCGGAGGAACTTCGGATAGATGACGGTATCGCGCTCCAGAACGTCCGTCGTGGCACTGAGCGAGTCAAGGCCGAGACCGACAGCCTCCTTCACACTCCCAAAGCCCTTCTCGGTGAGATACCGGTTCATACCGTCCTTGAGATCGTCGATGATCCGATAGCCGTACTGCATGACGGCCGTGGTAACCTGAAGCGTCGAAGCGCCGAGCAGCACAAATTCCATCGCGTCCTGCCAGGTTTCAATACCGCCCATGCCGCTGATGTGAAGGCCCTGAAGCTCCTTTTCCCAGCCGAGCTCCGCAATCATGCGCAGGGCGATGGGCTTGACGGCGCAGCCGCTGTATCCGCCGACGGCGCTCAGCCCATGAACGGCGGGGGAGGAGACAAAGGTATGCAGATTCAAGCCTACCACGCTCTTGATCGTGTTGATCGCCGAAATCCCGTCAGCGCCCCCGTTCTTTGCGGCCTTGGCCGCCGGAACCAGGCTTGCCACGTTGGGCGTGAGCTTTGCCAGCACGGGGATGGAGCAGGCGCTCTTTGCTGCCGCGGTATAGCGCTCGACAAGCTCCGGTATCTGACCGATATCCGAACCGAGGCCGCTCTCGGCCATGTTGGGACAGGAGAAATTGAGCTCCACCGCGTCAGCGCCGTTATCCTCACAGCTGCGGGCGAGATAGCCCCATTCCTGTTCATCGCGGCCCATGATGGAGGCCAGAATAAGCTTGTGGGGATATTTCCGGTTCAGCTGCCGAAAGATCGCCATGTTTTCCTCTACGCTGTGGTCGGAGAGCTGTTCGATATTCTTAAAGCCGATAATGTCCTGGCCGCTTCCGGCAATGGATGAATAGCGGGGGGAGGCCTCGTGAATCTCAAAGTTGCAGATCGTCTTGAAGCTTACGCCGGCCCACCCGGCGTCAAACGCGCGGGCGCACATATCATAATTGCTGGCCACCACGGAGGAAGAAAGCAGGAAGGGGTTTTCAAGCGGAAAACCGCAGAAATCCGTCCGGAGCCTGTTTTCATTCCCGGGGCAAGGCTCGACGCCCAGCCGCGCTTTCCGATGCAGCGCCGTAAGCAGCGCCCGGATCGGCACCTCGCCGCGGCGAAGACAGTGTTCCTCACAGGGGGCGGGGCAGAAAAGACAGGGAAGGGTGTCCGACAGCTTTGCTGCGGCGCCGGATTCATTATCAAACCAGATGCTGCGCAGCAGAGCTGCCGGGTCGAGCTTTGTGCACGCCCGTGAGCATGGCGCGTCCCGGCACAGGAGACAGCGGATCATGTCGCTTCGATACAGCATTTTTTCAAACATAGCGGTATTTCCCTCCTCATAACCTCAGCTGGGGGCGCTGCCCGGTCAAATTTCTACAATATCGCCGTAAGCGAGAACGGCATTGCGCACACAGTCCTCACACGCGCACAATACCTTTCCGGTGTCGCGGCCTTTGAGATCCTTGCAGAGAGTAGCCCCGCAATCGGCGCAAAAGCGCTCGGAAAGCTGCCGGGAAGTGCGAACCGTACCGCTTTTTAGCCGCATTCCGGCAGCCATGGCCGCGCCCGCGAGCGCGCCGCAGGTGGCCTCCATATTGCCCATTCCGATGCCGAAGCCGGAGCCGAGGGCCATCAGCTGTTCCTGACTGAGCCCGGTTTGATCCGCCAGAGCACACAGCACAGCCTGACAACAGTTCATGCTCTGTTTATACCGCACCGCTTCTTCGGCACGTTGTTCAATCGTCATAATTTCCACCTCCGTTCTTGCAAAATAAGTATAACATTTGACGGAGAAAAGTCAAGGAGAGTCTTTGCTCACGTTCGTTTCATATTCCGATATTTCAAAAAACTGTCATTGAATATTCATTTCCGCCTGTTATTCGCGCTTCTCCTTATCCCAGGAATGGAAAGGCCGTTTCGGTTGCCGCGCCGGCGGCGAGAAAAAGGTATTTTTACTGTGCAAGCGGAGCTTTCACAGTAAATTCATCCGCCGCAGTGTGATACTTTGAGCCCTGTACGAGCCCGTCCCGCTCAAACGCCTGGTTGATTGCATGCAGAACGCGCTTTTTCTCGGCGCTCCACAACGGCGCGACAAGACTTTGTTTTGCGCCGTCTCCTGTCAGGCGATGGATGACCATGTCCGGCGGGAGATTTCGGATACACTCCTCCAGGACGGCGATATACTCCTCCGGCGTCAGTACCTCAAACTTCCCGGCACAGTAGTCCTTTTCCAGATCCGTCCCCTTCAGCACATGCAGAAGCTGCAGCTTGATCCCCTGAACGCCGCTGTCCCCGATATAGCGCGCTGTCTGCACCATCATCTCCGGCGTCTCTCCCGGCAGGCCGAGGATCATGTGGACGATCGTCTCGATCCCCCGCGCCCGCAGGAGCTTCACAGCCTGATCGTAGGCAGAAAGCGCATAACCCCGCCGTGTATACGCGGCGGTATCCGGATGGATGGTCTGCAGGCCGAGTTCGATCCAGACCGGTTTTACTTCCATCAGCTCGGCCAGGAGACGGATCACATCCTCCCCGAGACAGTCGGGCCTTGTTGCGATGGAGACGGCCGCAATATCCGGATGGCGTATGGTCTGCGTGTAGAGTCTGCGAAGTTTCTCGATCGGCGCATAGGTTCCGGTATAGCTCTGGAAATAGGCAATATATTTCCCGGCTCCCTTATCGGCGACGACGGCCTTTGCCGTTTCTATGGCCTCTTCCACATTCTCCCCGACGGGAATCGAAAAATCTCCGCTCCCGCCGAGGCAGAAAATGCAGCCGCGGCTGTCCTTTGTCCCGTCCCTTGTCGGGCAGGTAAAGCCGCCGTCAAGGGCAAGCTTGTAAACTTTCTCTCCGAAGCGCTCCTTCAGATATGTATTCAGGCTTCTGTAATGTTCCATATGTATTCTGTTATCCTCTGATCACGGCACATGCGCAGCCGAAATATTCCAGTTGGCTGAATGTCAGAATGGGCTGTCTCAAAACGAATTCATATACGCAGAGACTGAATTTATACCGTAGGGGGCTTGACCCTCCCGCGCATAAAAAAACCGAATCAACGCAGAAACGTGGGGCAAATCCGTAGAAATGTTCGGATTCGCCCCACATTTTTTCGAGATTTATGCGTTTGACTGCCGGGAGGGGCAAGCCCCTCCCCTACGGTGATATACCATAGTTTTCAGACTTACTCACGTTTTGAGACAACGCCTTCTGTTTTAAGCAGAAGTGACGCCTTATTCGCCCAGCGCGTGCTTGGCGGCGATGTAGCCGAAGGTGTAGCAGCGGCCGAGGGACAGGCCGGTCTGGTGGAACGGGTAATCCGCGCCGCCGTAGAACGGGCCGCCCAGGTTGCCGACGCAGTACAGGCCGTCAATGACCTTGCCGTCGGCGTCAAGCGCCTGGCCGAACTCGTTGGTCATGACGCCGGAGTCGATGGAGCTGACACGGATGTGCTTGCGGATAGCCCAGAACGGGGCCTGCTTGATGGGCTTCATGTACTTGACGGGCTTGCCGAAGTCGTCGTCCTCGCCCTTCTCGCACAGCTCGTTATAGCGCTCGACAGTGGCCTTGAAGGTGTCGGCGGGAATGTCCAGCTCTGCGGCCAGCTCGTCCAGCGTGTCGCACTTGTGGGCGTCGATCAGCTCAACAAACACGCCCTGCGGATTTTCAACCGCGCCGGGGATGTACTTGAGCATGGAATCGGGATCCCAGCGCCTGCTGACGAAGTCCTCGGCGGGCCAATCCATGTAGCTGCTGTCATAGACCTGGCAGTACCAGCCCTTGGAGCCGTCGGGATGGTTGGCGTCCACATTGCTGCCCTTAAACTTCGGCTGGAACTTGGTAAGGTTGCCCATGTAGACAAAACCGGTGTATTCGTTGGTGAAGCGCTCGCCGTCCATATTGACGTAGAGGAAAGGCTCCTCATACATCTGGGCGGAGTCGAAGTCGTGCATCATCTTGGTGTGGCCGAGCGGCTCCATCTTTGCGCCGGCGGCAATGGCCATGACGTGGCCGTCGCCGGTCTTGTGGTACTGTTTCTTGTCATAGTCGAAGGTGTCGGGGCACCAGCGGGCGACCATGGCGTCGTTGTTCATGTAGTCGCCGGTGGCGAGAATGACGCCCTTCTTCGCGTTGAACTGGATGTACTTGCCGTCCGCGGTCTTGCCGATGACGCCGACAACCTTGTCGCCGTCCTTGACCAGCTGCACGCCGGGCGTCTGATAGAAGACCTCCAGATTCGGGCACTTGGCCTTGACATTGTCCAGGACGTTCTGCAGGACGTTGCCGACATTCTGGGGCTTCGGGCCGATCCACGGCGCCATAAAGTAGCAGTGGTCTTCGCCGTAGTCGTAGGTGTCCTGGCGATCCTGCCAAACGCCGGTCAGATCCTGGCTGGTGCTCATGTAGGCGAACAGGCCCTTGCCGTCGTTGAGAAGATTGGCGCAGTCGGTGTTGCTGTCGATCTTGGAGCCGTCGCCGTATTCGGTCTCGGTGGTGAGACCGGCGCGGTTCCAGTACCAGAGCAGGGCTTCCTCGGAATTCTCCGCATAGGCGCGCAGCAGCTTCTCATTGGAGCGCCAGTTGTTCAGGCTGTTGGTGTGATGGACCCACTTCTGGATGCCGGCGGGAGTGGATTTCTCCTTGATGATGGCGGAGGCGCAGTTGCCCTGAGAGACAACGCTGGCTTCCTTCTGGAGCAGTGCCACGCTCGCGCCGCCCTCGGCGGCAACGCCGGCAGCGGGTACGCCGCCCGCGCCTGCGCCGACGACAACGATGTCGTATTCCTTGACCTCATCCGGGGTAATGGCCCAGAGCTCGGCCTTGGAGCCCTCGACCTCCGCCTTGGTCAGCTCTGCGGGAACCTCATAGTCGCCTTCCTCAGTGCCGCCCAAAACGACAGCCTCGCCCTTGGCCTGCGCGATGCAGGCTTCGGTCGCCTTTTTCACGGCGGCGCTGGTCGTGGTCGCGCCGGAGATTGCGTCGATCTGAGCGCTCTGGGCGTCCATGATCGCTTTCTTCAGATCTTCGCCGTACTTGCCGCCGATGGTGGGAGTCTCCTGAGAGACGTCGACATTCACATCGGTGATGGAGTTTGCGTCAAAGGTCATGGTGACAGTGACCGTACCGATGCCCTGCGCGGTGGCGGAGTAGGTGCCGGGGGTGTAGATGCCGCCCTCGGCAAAGGCGCTTGTGCCGAGCCCGATCCCGGCCAAGGCCGCTGCGGCAGCGCCGGCCAGCGATCCCTTCAGGAAATCTCTTCTGGAAAGTTCAGACATGAAATCACTCCTGTTCTTGAATTTCAGTTGGATTTTGCTATAATGATGGTAAACCCTGCACCGGGTACAGGGTCAATATACAACTTCAACAAACAAAAGGGTGCGCAAGTATGAAAATCAACACATTGGCAGGGCTTTCCGGCGTCAGCCCCGAGACCATCCGCAAATACCGGGATCGGGATCTGCTGCGGCCTTACTGCAACCCGGAAAACGGGTATTATGATTATTCCAATGCGGATTTTCTCAATCTGCTTTATATTCGGAAGCTGCGCGGCGCAAACCTCTCTCTGGAAACCATCGGGGCGACCTACAGCTGCGACGGCGCCGGGGCCCTGCTGGATGGATACCGGGAAACGCTGGAGGAGCTGGAGCGGCAGATCGCAGCGCTCAAGCGCAGGGAGATGATGCTCCGCCTCACCTTCCGGCATTATGAGCGGGACGCTCCGAATCCCCGGGAGATCCGCCAGATCGAATCCTTCGGGACAAAATACGATTGCTATTTTGAGGCCAACCGGATCGATCCCGGCCTGCGCAAATGGCTTGGAAATGTGGATCTGTTCACCTGCGTCGTCTGCATCGAACGGGCGTATTTCGTAATGCAGGAGCTGCCCAAACGCATCCCCGTGCGGATCGGCCTCGGAACCTATCAGCGGGTGCTGGAGGAGGAGGGGATCGAAATCCCCGAAACCGCCTGCGCTTTCCCGCAGGGACGCTATGTCAGTTTCTTTCTCGAGATGGAGGATCTCTATTCGATCAGCCATGAGCAGCTTGACGAGATCCGTCTCTATCTGGAGGAAAACCGGCTGTGTCCGGTATCGGATACCACGGCATATCTCTATCGCGTCATCTATTCGGAGACCGGCTATCGCTTTCAGTTCTGTGTGCGCCTGCGTGTCGAAGACGCGCAGTAAACAATACCCTCCGGGATAACCCGGAGGGTATTTCAGATCAGATTTCGGTAATCACAGGCAGGATCATGGGGCTTCTGCGGGTCGATTTATACAGATAGCCCGACACATTGTTTTTGACCTTGTTCTTGATGGTCGTCCAGTCGTTGATGTGCTGAACGGCGCACGAATCCGCGGACTCAATGGCGACACGCTTGAGTTCCTCCATCAGCTCTTCCGCTTCCTTGACATAGATAAAGCCGCGGGTGATGATCTGCGGCTCGGACACAAGCCGGTGATCCAGGGTCGAGTACGGCAGGACGACGACGACCATGCCGTCCTCCGCCAGCTTGTGCCTGTCGCGCAGGACAACGCTGCCGACCTCGCCGATGCCGCTGCCGTCCACCAGGACGGCGCCGGAGGGCACCGTATTTTCGCATTTGATGCTCTTTTTCGTGATCTCAATGACGCCGCCGTTTTCGGCGATCACGATATTCTTCGGCGCAACGCCCATGCGCCTGGCAAGCTCCGCGTGCTTGACCAGCATCCGGTGCTCCCCGTGGATCGGGACAAAGAACTTGGGCCTCGTGAGGGCCAGCATCATCTTGAGCTCTTCCTGGCACGCGTGACCGGTCACATGCAGATCGGTGTGGCGGTCGTAAATAACCTCGGCCCCTTTGTGGAACAGCTCGTCAACAACGCGGCTGATCGTGGTCTCATTGCCGGGAATGGCGGAGGCAGAGATGATCACGCGGTCGCCCGCGTCCACCTGGATCTGTTTATGCTCCGAAAAGGCCATGCGATAGAGGGCGGACATGGCCTCGCCCTGGCTGCCGGTGGAGATGATGACCGCCTGGCTGCGGGGCAGCTTGTTGAGCTTTTCAATATCCACCAGCACATTCTCCGGGATGTCCATATAGCCGAGGACGCTGGCCACATGCAGGACATTCTCCATGCTGCGTCCGGTGATGCCGACCTTGCGCTTATACTTGGCGGCGACGTTGATGATCTGCTGCAGTCGGTGGACGTTGGAGGCAAAGGTCGTGATGATGATGCGCTTGTCGCAGCCCATGAAGAGCTTGTCGAAGCTCTCCCCAACCTTGCTTTCAGAGTCGGAATGGCCGCGGACCTCCACATTCGTGGACTCGCCCATCAGCGCGAGCACGCCCGCGTTGCCGAGCTCTCCGAAACGGGTAAGGTCGATCATTCTGCCGGCAATCGGCGTCACGTCGATTTTGTAGTCGCCGGTGTGGATCACGGTTCCGATCGGGGTGGTGATCGCCACCGCCACCGAGTCGGGAATCGAGTGATTGACATGGATAAATTCCACCGTAAAGCAGCCAAGGCGGAAGCTCGACCCGGTTTTCTTGGTGAAAATCTGCGTGTTGTAGAGCAGATCATGCTCCTCGAGCTTGAGCTCGATCAGGGCGGCGGTCAGCGGCAGCGTATAGATGGGCACGTCCAGATCCCGCAGCACATACGGGATTGCGCCGATATGATCCTCATGCCCGTGGGTGAGGATGATGCCGCGCAGCTTTTCGTGGTTGGCTCTCAGATAAGAGATGTCGGGAAAGACGCTGTCGATACCGTACATATCCTCATCGGGGAAACCCATGCCGCAGTCGACGACAATGATATCATTGCCGAACTCATACGCATACATATTTTTTCCGATCTCGCCGAGTCCGCCGAGGGGGATGACTTTTAATTTAGAAATCATTTCTTCTCCATTCAAATTAGTTCAGTATGTAAATTATGATAAACCGTGTAAACCGTATCAGGCGGAAAATACGCCGTCAGGACGTGCGCAGGGATTTATTCAGTGTTTCCTTAAGTATAGCCGGATGCTTCAAAGAGTAATCAGATTTCCGTGCGGCCTTCGATCGCGCGGCTGAGCGTCGCGTCGTCCGTAAATTCCAGGTTGGAGCCCACCGGGATCCCGTAGGCAAGCCGCGTCGTTTTCACGCCGAAGGGTTTTAATAAGCGGGAGATGTACATGGCCGTGGCCTCCCCCTCCGTATCCGGATTTGTGGCCATGATCACTTCCTCCACGTCATTCTCCGCGACGCGGACCAGCAGTTCCTTGATCCGGATATCGTCAGGCCCTACATGGCCCATCGGACTCAAAACCCCGTGCAGAACATGGTATGTGCCGTTATATTCACGGCCGCGCTCAATGCTCGCCACGTCGCGCGGTTCAGACACCACGCAGATGACGCCCTTATCGCGGGTATTGCTCGCGCAGATGGAGCAGATTTCGCCCTCTGTAAGGTTCTGACATATTTTGCAGCAGTGCACATTGCTCTTGGCATCCAGAATTGCCTCGGCAAAGGCCCTGGCTTCGGAATCCGGAAGCGCCAGCACATGGAACGCAAGCCGCTGGGCGCTTTTTCTGCCGATACCGGGAAGGGACGCAAAACGGTCGACCAGATTGTCAAGGGACGCGGGAAAGAATGGCATATCGTTTTCCTCGGATTACTTTGTTTTTTCTCGGATTGCGCGGATGGCGGCGGCGCGGTCACTCCTGCCGAAGACGGCGCTGCCCGCGACAAGGACATTTGCCCCGGCCCTGACGCACAGCGGCGCCGTATCCTCGTCAACGCCGCCGTCGACCTCGAGCTCACATTGCGGGGCGCAGCGCTCAATCAGATCGCGGATGCGGCTGATTTTCGGAAGCTGATCCGTCATAAAGCTCTGTCCGCCGAAGCCGGGCTCCACCGTCATGACCAGAACCAGATCACAATACTCGATAAAGGGCAGGATCGCCTCCGCCTGGGTGCGCGGCTTCACGGTAACGCCGACCTTTTTGCCGCACTCTTTCACCGTTGTGACGGCGCGCAGGATGTTCTCCTCCGTATCGGATTCCACATGAAAGTTCACGAGATCCGCCCCCGCGTCGCAAAAGGCTTTCGCATAGCGCTGCGGTCTGACAATCATCAGATGCACGTCCAGAAACATGTCCGTCGCCCGGCGCAGAGATTTCAGAACCGGCAGCCCGACGGAGATATTGGGTACGAATACCCCGTCCATCACGTCAAAATGCAGATAATCCGCCCCGGCGGCCCGAGCCTCATCCACATCGGCGCCGAGTCTGCAAAAATCCGCAGATAAAATGGATGGCGCGATCTTAATCATTCTGTGAAACCTCCCGCATAGGAATCGGACAATAGGATTGCTCCTCAAAGAAATTCCTGAATTTGTTGGGGAGCAATTTTGTCATGATTTGCGGTTGCCCCGCCAGGGGCGAGCGAAACGGCAATTAGCAATTAAAAATATAATTGATGTGCCTGCATTCGTCGCTGTCTTGATTCAAGATTAAATTGGCACATCAATAAAACTGATTTATTATACTACATTTACCATCTCATTGCAACAGTTTTGGGAAGTCCCAAAACCACCAATTCTTTAAGGAAGCGCTGACTAAATCGACGTGCGCGGATTGGCGAGCAGATTTTCCAGCCGAAGACAGACGGGAAATATGCCGTCAAGCCGTACGCGGAGATTTATTCAGCGTTTCCTGAAACATTTTGCCCCGCATACTTCGGGCCGCTTCTGCCGCCGTGTGATATTTCGCCCGATCCTCACATAGACTGCATGCTGTAACAGCAAAATCGAAATAAGGGGGCGGCATACTTGAAAACGCCGATCTTCAAAGGCTCCTGCACAGCGATCATAACGCCGTTTGACGAACGCGGAATCGACTATGACAGGCTGAAAAAGAACCTTGATTTTCAATACGAGAACGGGACGTCCGCCGTCGTCGTCTGCGGAACGACCGGTGAAAACGCGACGCTGACGAACGATGAGCACCAGGAGCTGGTACGAACCGCGATTCTGCATAACGCCGGACGTATGAAGCTCATTGCCGGTGTGGGGAGCAACAACACCCTCACCGCCCTGCGGCGCGCCGAGGAGGCAAAGGCGGCAGGGGCTGACGCGATCCTCATGGTGACGCCGTACTACAACAAAAGCACGCAAAGGGGGCTGGTCGAGCACTTTACCTATGTAGCCGACCGCGTGGAAATCCCGATGATCCTCTATAACGTTCCGAGCAGAACCGGCATCGGTCTGAAGGCGGAGACGTGCAGAATTCTATCCGAACACCCGAACATCATCGGGATCAAGGAGGCCTCCGGCGATATCGCCCTCGGCGCGAAAATACACAGTCTCTGCGGCGACGAGCTTTGGATCTGGAGCGGGAACGATGACTGCACGGTGCCGCTGATGGCTCTGGGCGCGCTGGGCGTCATTTCGGTGGCGAGCAATATCGTACCGGGAACCATCGCAAAGCTCTGCTCCCTGTGTCTTTCGGGCGCGTTTGAGGAGGCGACGGCGCTGTACGATAAATACGCGGAACTGATCTCCGCCCTGTTTATCGAAACAAACCCCATTCCCGTCAAGGCCGCCATGCAGCTCATGGGGATGGACAGCGGGCTTCTGCGCCTGCCTCTTGTGGAAATCTCCCCGGAAAGCAGGGCAAAGCTGACCGCCGTCATGCGCGACGCCGGGCTTCACGTATAATCTTATATAACATCAAACCGCCCGGAAAACCGGGCGGTTTGGCTGTGTTATCGGTTCGCGTCGGTCGGGTCGGGAGATGTGAGCGAAGCGGGCGCACCGGTCGTGCGGGGCATGCTTGTGCTCAAATCCGGCGCCGCCGTACTCATGCCGTTTTCTGCTTCGCCGCCGGGTTCCCCGGCATTGTTTTCCATATTGAGATCCGGCAGCGGGGACAGCGCCGCGGTGGGTGCGGGCGTCACCTGATGCGTCATATCGGGCCAGGGAGAGGCGGCGACATTGCCGTCATCCATCGTCCCTCCGCAGCCGCACAGCAGCAGGCTCAGCATCAATGCAGCGATCAGATATGCGAAAAGTTTTTTCATTTCCATCCTCCTATCGGTTTTTGCAGAGCTATTATCTGCTCTCTGCGCCCGATTATGTATGGAAATTCCGAATATCGTTGCCTTTCCGATTCGATTGTGCTATTCTCTGTTTATGGATATTTTAAGAAAAAATCAAATACTGCGCGTCACGATCGACGCATACAGCTCCGACGCCGCCGGCATCTGCCATGTGGACGGTCTGGCCGTCTTCGTTCCGGGTACCATCGTGGGCGAAGAATGGGAGATCCGCATTCTCAAAGTGCAGAAAAGCTGCGCATGGGCGAAGGGCGAAACGCTCCTGCGCCCCTCTCCCGCCCGGATTGATCCCGCCTGCTCCTGCTACGGCAAATGCGGCGGCTGCGACTGCCGCCATATGCGCTACGAGGAGGAACTGCGCTTTAAGCTCGGCAAAGTCAACGACGCCCTGCGCCGCATCGGCAGGCAGAGCGTCATGGCCTCGGAAATCGTCGGAAGCGAGAAGATTGCGTCTTACCGCAACAAGGGCATTCTGGCTGTCGGTTCTATCGGCGGCCAGGCGGTTTCCGGCTTTTACAGGGAGCGCAGCCACCAGATCATCCCGGTCGGGCGCTGCGCGATTCAGGACGAGCTGACGCATCGCGCAGCCGCCGCGCTGACAGGCTTTATGAATCAAAACGGCATTGCGGCCTATGACGAGCAGGCCGGAACCGGCATCGTTCGCCATGTCTTCTGCCGCCGCGCCTGGCAGACGGAGGATCGCCTGCTGTGCATCGTCTCCCGCAAGGGCTTCGGCGACAGGACAAATGCGCTGGCGGATGCGCTGCGCGCCGCGTGTCCCGAGCTCACGGGTATTGTGCTGAATATCAACAAAAACGAGGGAAACACGGTTCTCGCCGGTGATTTTTATACGCTCTGGGGCAAAGGGTACATCCGCGACATGCTATGCGGCTTCTCTTTTGACATCGCGCCGCAGGCGTTTTTCCAGGTCAATCCCCCGCAGGCCGAGCGTCTGTACGGCAAAGCGCTGGAATACGCGGATCTGACAGCGGACAGCCTCGCTTTCGATCTCTACTGCGGCGCCGGTACGATCAGCCTCTGCCTTGCGCGGGAAGCCGGACAGGTCATCGGCGCGGAGATCGTGCCGGAGGCCATTGAAAACGCGAAAGCCAACGCCGCGTTGAACGGCGTTCAAAACGCGGAATTTCTCTGCGCGGATGCGGGCGAGGCCGCCCGCACCCTCTCGGAGCGCGGCCTGCGGCCCGCGGTGATCGTGGTCGACCCGCCGCGCAAGGGCATGCAGGAGGAGGCAATTGAGGCGGTGGCCTCCATGTCGCCGCAGCGCATCGTCTACGTCTCCTGCGAGCCGTCAACGCTCGCGCGGGATATTCTGCGCTTCAACGGGTACGGTTATACCCTCACTGCGGCGGAGGCGTATGACCTTTTCCCGCGGACAAAGCACGTGGAATCAGTCGTATTGATGTCTCGAGCCTGAGTTGAGGCTACAGATTAGATGTTGGTAATTTTTGCAATCGATTATTAAGTCGAGGTGAGCAGAGAATGGATGAGGGCCTGAAAACACTATTTGCCCTGTATAATGGAATGAGCTGGAGTGAAATAAATATTACCGAAGAAGCGTTTTCTGCTGCAAAAAGGCAAGGTTATCTCTTTGATTATCCCAAATATGAATCTCATTCAGAATCCTTGAATAGAAGACATGATCTTCTTTCGCAGATTGAACCACGGGATATTGCGAACGCTTTTCTTTTCAGTCTGTCGACACGTAAACTCGAATACAGATCCGCTCTCGGAAGTTATTATTACTTAATAGCGATTCCCGAGCATGATTTTATGAACAGCCATAATGAAACACTCGCAGCGGCCGGCGTTCATTGTTATCTTTGCGGGTGGTCTGCGTGGAAAACCATACCGAGCAAGCAATCCATCAAGAGCGGATATAACTTTTATAATTGGCTGCGATACAAATACGGCGGCAGTCCTATCGGGAACATGGATATCAATTATGCACTTTTTGATCTGGAACAGTTTTTAATGCTTCCGAAAGTTATGCCTACGGAAGAAGACAAACAAATCTTTATGGCAATATTATCCTGCGTTGACTGTTTGAGCAGTTCGGATAAAGCAGGCAAGCTCAGAGACACTATTACAAAAGCAAAAATATTGAAGAGCAATAAAGATGAATTATCTGTTCTGTTGGGAGAGTTGGGAATCTGCGGTATTCTTGCAAGCAATGATTTCCCAGCTTATGATACTTACTTTGCGAATGAATATGAAAGGGATCCGGTAGAATATAAGAATGACTTTGCATATCCCGTCAACAGATGGCATGCGATGGATGGTATCAATACTGAAAAGCTAAACGCAGTTTTTGGCTTTGCGTTGAAGCCTTAACTTCAGTGACTGCCGATCAACGGCATATTCCTGACGCCGAGGGTCGTGTGGGCAGCGTAGATAATGGCGTTTTTATTCACGCTGTTGTCCCGAGGCACGTCGAGACGGGGGACCCGATACAGAATTTCCGAATTACCGCGGGTCTATGCCGTACGTTTTCTTAAACTGCGCTTTATCCCTGTACATTGCTTCATCCGCGCGCTTGAATATAAATTCTGTCGTGGAGTCGTCCGCTGCTTTTTCCGCCATGCCGACAGCGGCAGAATATCTGAGCCATGGAGAAACGTCCGTTTCTTCATAGGCTCTTTTAAAATTCTTTTTAATCTGATCGTACAGCTCTCTCCGCTCTGCATAATCCTGTCCGAGAAGGAGCACGACAAATTCGTCCCCGCCGATGCGGTATACGGGAGAATGCTTGTACGTATCACACACCATATGGCAGCAGCCCTTGATGTACTGATCTCCCGCCCTGTGTCCGTATCTGTCGTTGATCTGCTTGAGATTGTTGATGTCTGCCATGACAATGGCAAATTCGGGATCTGAGGTCTTCATCTGCCGGTTCAGCTCGTCCATCTTTTTGATATACGCCGCCTTGTTTCCGACCCCGGTCAGCGCATCCTGCTGGCTCTCAATGCTGAGCTGGCCGATCTGCTCATCCTTGTCTCTCAGGTCGCTTTCCGCTTTCTGCTTGTCTTTTTGGAGCGAGACCACATCCTTCAGATAATCGATGATATTGATCTCCATGTTCCGGATGCCGTGGTAGATTTCACCGATTTCATCGTTGCTGTTGATATCAATGTCGATCACGCCCGCTTCCTCATAACTCAGCTTCTCCGAAGGCCTGAACTTTTTCATCTCATCGGTCATGCTGCGCAGGGGCTTCACAACGGCCTTGTTGATAAACAGAACCGCCGCCGTAAGGATGATCGAGGCAAGAATAAACGTGCCGCCGACCAGGAGGAGCAGCAGCCTCTGTCTTTCCGCCATTACGTCTTCCATCCCGATATCACAGCCCACGATACAGACGCATTCGCCGTCCGAGGAATAGACCGGCTTAAAATCGGAGCAAAGCCATCCCCAGTCTCCGTTGGAGATCGTGGGCTCCGGCATGTTGACAAGATCCACGCCGCGCAGCTCCGCCTCTCTCTCCTCATAATACCCGGTTTCGTAGATCGGATTCTCCTTGTCGTCAACCAGGTACATGTCGTACTGCGCATTCCTGTCTCCGTGTGCGATAATATAGAGATACTTGATCCCTTCCATGTTTTCCAGGTATGCGGTGATTTTGTCCCGGGTCTCGCTGTATTTTTCCCACAGGCCCTTTTCCCGCAGACAGTCTTCAATCAGCGCTTCGTCATCCGCCGCCTCCGCCTGTTCGCGGAGGGCCTGAAACTCCTCCGAAGCCGCGACGACGCGGAGTTCTTTCAGAAAATCACCGTCGACCATGGAAGCAAAATTGCGCGCATTGTCCGCCGTATTCTGCTTATAGTACCGGTCGATCTGGTCCGCGCCGGTGGTATAGGCAATCGCAGAGGTACCAAAGGCCACGGAGAGCACCGTGAGCATGACAAAGATATACATCTTTACCCTTATCGAAATGCCTGTTCTCTCTTTTTTCACAAAAATCGCCTCGTTTTGGAGATAGAATAATTCCTTTCAAGCTTCGTCCGGCAAGCTCTTTAAATTATATTTTACTACACCGGCAATCGGCAGGCAATCCTTTTTTTATAAGTTCGACGCGGGCAAACATTTTTTTAATGCCGAATTTGTTATTTGTCCTTTACATATGTATTTTTATGTGATATGCTAAAGAAAAAGTATATTAAGGAGGATGTGCCATGCCGCGCCGCAAAATAGAGCTCCAGGCTCCGAATGATCGCAGCGTCATTGATCTGTCTACCGGGAAGCCCGCCGAAAGAAACGCGCCTCCGCTGATTTGTGAGAGAATCCGCTTTTTCCGTGAGAAAAAGAATCTGGAGCAGAAGGCCTTTGCCGCCCGGCTGGGGGTGACCGCCAATGCAGTGAGCAATTGGGAATGCGGCCGCTCCCGGCCGGACGTCAATCTGCTCCCCGCCGTCTGCGAAGCGCTTGATATCACTTTTTACGATCTATATAATATGAAATTGCCGGACAATCCGTTTTCAGCGCGGGAGAAGGCGCTTGTGGATGGCTACCGCAGGCTGAGTCTCGGGAACCGCTACGCCATAGACAAGGCCGTGGAGACTTTGGGCTTTATCCAGGACGCCGAAAGCCGGCCGGAGATCCGCAGGCTTCTGTATTTTTCCCGTTCTCTTGCCGCCGGCGCCGCAGACCCCACCGAGTTTGAACAGGATGCGGAGCCTGTTTATCTCTATGCCTCCCCCGAGGTGGATCGCGCGGACTATGTGTTCAATGTCAACGGCGATAGTATGGAGCCGGACTATCATACCGGCGATCTGGCCCTGGTGGAACGGCTCTCCGGCGGCGCGTCCCTCCGCTACGGGGAGATCGGCGCGTTTATCGTCGGCAACGAGACCTACATCAAACAGTATGAGGCGGACGGGCTCCATTCTCTGAATCACAAGTACGAGGTTCTGCGCTTCGGGGAGGATCAGGCGGTGTACCTCATCGGGCGCGTGGTCGGGATCGTCTCGCAGAAAGACATCCCCGCCGCCGCGGATGTGGAAGCCTATCTCACGCTCCGCAGCTTTGCGCGCATATAGGCGGGTCGGGAGGCAAGTATGGAACCGCGCACCTGTATCTGTATTGATCTTAAATCCTATTACGCCTCCGTGGAATGTGTCGCCCGTGGTCTTGATCCGCTCAAAGCCAGACTGCTGGTGGCGGATGAGACGCGCTCCGACCAGACGATATGCCTCGCCGTCTCCCCCGCGCTCAAGGCCATCGGCGTCCCTTCCCGCCCGAGGCTCTTCGAGGCAAAGCAGGCCATCCGCCTCTATGACGCCGCGCACCGGACAAAGACGCAGTATTACGTCGCCGTGCCGCGCATGGCGGAGTATGAACGGATTTCCGCCCTG
This sequence comes from uncultured Eubacteriales bacterium, assembly GCA_900321275.1. GTDB lineage: Bacteria > Bacillota > Clostridia > Oscillospirales > Oscillospiraceae > Limivicinus. Next base: position 74,860 of record ONVI01000005.1, read on the forward strand.
ATTTTTTCCATCTATCTCCACTATGTCGCGCCGGAGGATATCCACATTTACAGCATCGACGAGGCCTTTCTTGACTGCACGAGGCATCTGGCCCGCTATGAAAAGCAGGCGAAAAAGCAAGGGATCAGTCCCGCCCGCCTCATGGCGCTCACCATCATCCGTGAGGTATTGGATACCACCGGCATCACGGCCACCGTCGGGATCGGGACGAATCTGTATCTTGCCAAGGTCGCCATGGATATTGTGGCAAAAAAGGTCCCCCCGGACGCGGACGGCGTTCGGATCGCGGAGCTGGATGAGTTCTCTTACCGGTCGCTTCTCTGGGATCACCGGCCGCTGACCGACTTCTGGGGGATCGGCCCCGGCAAGGCGCGCCGTCTGATGGAGGCGCAGATGTTCACCATGGGTGATATTGCCGAGCGCTCCCTCCGGGATGAGGAATACTTTTACCGCGTCTTCGGCATCGACGGCGAAATTCTGATCGACCACGCCTGGGGCCTTGAGCCCGTCGTTATGGAACAGATCAAAGCATACAAGTCCGACACAAACAGTCTCTCCACCGGGCAGGTGCTCCCTCGCCCCTATCCGTACGAGCAGGCACGGGTCGTGTTCCGGGAGATGCTGGAGCTGCTGTGCGCGGATCTCTTTACGAAAAACCTGACGACGCCGGCGCTGACCTGGTGGGTCTCCTACGACTACAGGAGTCTTGAAGTCCATCCGCAGTATCAGGGGCCGGTAAAGCTCGACTTCTACGGGCGGCTCCATCCCTGCCACAGCGGAGGAAGCGTCCGGCTGCGCGGGAGGAGCAACGCGCTGAGCGCCATAGCCGAAGCGCTTCTTCCCTCCTTCGACGCCGGAACCGATCACGCGCTCCTGTTTCGGCGTCTCGGCATCTGCGCCGAGGATGTGCGCGTCGATAACCGCGCTTTTCAGCTTGATCTGTTTTCCGACTGCGAAGCGCTGGAAAAAGAGCGCAGGCTGGAATCGGCGGCGTTGGACATCCGGAAAAAATACGGGGCGACCGCGCTTTTGAAGGGACTGAACTTCCGGGAAGGCGCCACCGCCATTGAGCGCAGCACGCAGATCGGCGGGCACCGCGCATAGTTTGAGCAACAGACAGCGGGAGGTTTCATCATGGGGTTTCATTATGATATCATTTGCGCGGGAACGGCGCTGGTCGATTCGATCATCAAGGGATTTGATCCCAATCCGGTATCCGCCTCCGGTTTTCGGGCCGCCTCCGGTTCTCTGAACGTGGGCGGCGAGGCGGTGAACGCGGCGACGGCTGCCGCCAGGCTCGGGATGAAAACCGCGATTCTCTGCTCCCTTGGCGAGGACGACGCCGGGGACATGGTCGCCGCTTCCCTGCGGCGAAACGGCGTCTGCACCGATCTTGTGCTGCGCGCGGCGGAGCATCCCACGCCGGTCACAACCATGTTTGTAAACGAGGATGGCACCCGAAAGTCCATCACCAACGGCGCACACCGCTATAACTTCCACCCGGAGCGCTATGCTTCCCGTTTCACGGACGCGCGCGCACTGGTGCTTGGCTCTCTCTTCCGTGCGCCCTTTGACGATCCGGAGATCATTTTTTCTGTGCTGCGCGCCGCCAAAACCGCGGGACAGCTCGTCATTGCGGATACCAAGCTGCCGAACTTCCGCCCGCTGACGCTGCAGGATCTCCGCGACTGTCTCCCCCTGATCGACTATATCACCCCGAACGAAGACGAAGCCGGGTATTATACGGGGGAAAATGAGCCGGACGCCATGGCCGATGTTTTTCTCTCCTGCGGCGTCAGGAACGTCGTCATCAAGCTCGGCGGCAAAGGCTGTTATTTCAAGAGCGCGGATTTTTCGCTGTTTCTGCCCGCTTTTGAGATCAAGGCGGTTGACGCCACGGGCGCAGGCGACAATTTTGTGGCGGGTTTTGCCTCCGAAATCATCCGCGGCAGCGCGCCGAAAGCCGCGCTCGCCTTCGCCAACGCCTGCGGCGCGATCTGCACCACGGCCATCGGCGCGGGAACGGCGCTGAAAAGCCGGGATCAGGTTCTGAAATTCATGAGCGCTTCCGGCTCTTTTTATTAATTCGGCAATTTAATAACCGCAAATCTCTTGCAGGAACGTAAAGAATTGCCGAATTAATAATTGCCATATTTTTCGGTTGCCCCGGCAGGGGCGAGAAAAATGGCATATTTTAATAATATTACTCCGGCTGAACCCCTTGCGCATATCTCCTTTGTTCCGGCAAATGATAAGGTCGGGCAATCAAGTCCCGAAATGAAAAAAGGAGATGGAAACATGTCTACCAACAACAGCAATCATCTTGTAAACCCCGCCGCCCGTGAGGCTATGGATAAGTTCAAGATGGAAGCCGCGGCCGACCCGGCTGTACCCCGGCCATCTTGAAAGCTTTTTGCGGGTTTTACAAGATTCGATAAATTGTGTCATTTTAAACATATTTCGTTAAAAACGGCTCTCTTAACTCATTTTACATCGTATAATGCGAACTATTATAATAAGATAGCTAATTGGGTCTTATGCCGTCAAAAAGCGTCATTTTTTGATGGAAACGCCAAGAATTTGACAAGCATTTTAGCTTGACACGTCACAAAACAATGTATATTTTTGCGTTCTATACATTATTATACATTTTTGGAGCAGGTTGAAATAGCCTGCTCCTTGTTTTTCAGGAGGAAAAATATGAAATTTGATTACTTCTACGGCCCTCAGAGCGAGGGCTTTTCTTTTTACCGCGTCCCAAAGGTGCTGGTAAAAGACCGACAATTCCATCCCCTGTCTCCCCTGTCAAAGCTCCTGTATGGGCTTCTGCTTGATCGCATGAGCCTGTCCTTACAGAACAACTGGTATGATAAGCAAGGCCGAGCCTATGTCTACTATACGATTTCTGAAATTTGTGAGGACTTCGGATGCAGCCGCGTCACAGCCGCCAAGTTGCTTGCCGAGCTGGACAGCTCCTCCGGGATCGGCCTGATCGAGCGGCAGAAGCAAGGCCAGGGCAAGCCGGATCGAATCTATGTCATGCGATTTTGCCTTTAATCCGATTTGCAGACTTCGGATTTTCGGACTTCCAGACTTCCGGTTTTCGGAAGTCTGGAAGTAAAAAATCTTTACATCAAGAAGTTAAGAACTTATGCCCTAATAAGAATTATAGAAAGAACTAATAAAGCTATACTGAGTGATCTATCCATCTATCTATCCTTATCCAGAGACTTCGCGCCAAAATAGAAGATTGATAGCATGGGTCTATACAAAATCTTTTTCATAATTAATGCGTTTCACGGTGAAACGGATTTTCATGGAGGTGCAATGAGAGAACGAGACCACTTTATCGGCTTTTGGCTGAATGACAAGGAGTATAATCATCTGTTAGAACAATGCGAGATTACCGGCTTGCCGACCAGCGTACTGATCCGACAGGCACTTGCCGGCGTCCAGCTTCGGCACAAACCGCCCAACGAATACGCTGCTCTGCTTCGCGAATTGTCGGCCATTGGCAGAAACATCAATCAGATCGCTTATTGGGCAAACGCTACCAGAAGCATCAACGAATCGCAGATTGTGGAAGCCGCCGTCCTTGCCAAAGAAGCTTGGGATCTGGTAAAAACCAGCTTATGACTAAACAGCGGCAACTAACAATTTTCAAGGTTTGTTTGCGTAAAAGTTGCGTATTCCGGCAAGTATGGCATTTGTTAAACGCAAACGCCCTTGTTAGGGGAAGGCCCTAAGACCCATATTCTGTTCTTCAACCATGAAGAACATGCTGTTAAACCAGTAAATATTCGCGATTTTGCAATTTGTATATGATAAAGTAAAGATGAAACCATTATGGAAGGAAGATTGACATGGCAGACTATTTATATTACAATGTATATAATTATATAAATAGCATATGGGGGTTCACGAGCATGGTACTAGAAGGAATAATGAGCGGATACAGCAAATGCAAAAAGTACGAAATAAATAAAGATGTTCAGAATTATTTATATTTTATAGGAAAGCAGCCGTTTTATGTTGCCCCACAGTTTAGCATTGTCAAAACAAACACTAGGCAATCATCGCTTAATCCTCAACTTGTTTTGTTTTCTGCTCCCGGGGCAACAGGTAAAACCGCTTTAGCAGAGTATCTTGCTTATAGTTATGGTGCATTATACTGGAATCTGGCAAAGATAAAACTCGGCACAAATAGCTTCGCAGGCTCAATTTTGAAAGCCGTTGGGCCACAACGGTATTCTTCATTTGTTTCTGATTTGAATGACGCGAACCTAATGCTAATTATCGATGCCTTGGACGAGGCAGAAGTTATTTCAGGGCGAAAGATGCTTTGTAATTTTGTTTCTGAAATATGTGCGAGTATAGAAATAGGGAAAAAACCGAGTGTCTTCCTATTGGCTCGAACCGAGACTGCACAAGTTGTTGCTTCTTATTGTGCAGAAAATGGCATTTCCATCTTACATTATGAAATTGGTTTTTTCACCGAAGAATCTGCAAAAGAATTTATCGAGAAGAAGATTTCTGCTCCCGATAATCCACTTACCCGCGCAGATCAAGAAAGTGTAAATGCATATTATAACGCAGTCAAGAGGAATATCACAGAGGAAGAAAGCAGATCATTTTTAGGATATGCACCTGTCCTTGAAGCAATCTCTAAACACATAAAAACAAGCCCAAATAGGGCAAAACTTATAAGTGAGCTATCTGGACAAACTGATTGTGTTTCTCTCATTATGAGAATAATGAAAGACTTATTGGATCGTGAACAAAATAAAAAAGTAGTTCCTGGGATTATACGCAGTTTAGGACCAGCACACCCTGAATTTACTGACTGGTCTAGTTTATATGCCTCGGAAGAACAATTGGTCAGAATTGTTAACTATTTACTCTTCAATGATACTAATTATTCAAACTATCCCATCCCTGACCTTCCACCTCAAATAGTAGATGAATATCAAACCATGTTAGATACCTTTCTTCCTCAACACCCCTTTATCAGGAACACAACCGATGGAGAAACAGTACTTGATTTTACAGGACCAGCTTTCAGAGACTATACGCTTGCTGAATTGATTTTGAGACCTATGTTTGCAGATCTTGCATATACTTATTTTGAGGAATCTCAAAGCAAATCGTATTTTCCGTCGCAAATATTTTTTGATTGTTATACGAGCATTTCAAATAAAGTTATAAATTCAGACCATCTATCATTTGTATATGACTCATTTCGAGCAAAGGCAATGGCTGCGGATCGTCCATTCATGCACTGCTCAATCCCAAAAACAGCTCTTGATGAGGAAACATCGGCATATGTGTCATTCAATATGATTCCGGGGAACAAAGACGGAAAGAATGAAGAATCACTTTTTACAGTCTTTGTAAATAAAAATGAGTTGACCTTTTCACAGGTGATGAATGTTTCAATTGAGGCAAATGATTGCATAGTTAATATTGGCCGCGCAGGTGTTGATGCACTTATTTCAAATTCGTCAATAGAGTGCAAAGAACTTCATTTTGCAACTGGAAATATTTCTATCGAATCCTTTACACCAGATGGCTGCCTCTTAGTTGCACATGATTCTATTACTGGTAATCCATCAATTGAGATTGTCCGCTCTGATTTGTTGAAAGTATCTGCACCTAACGTTAGCGATTATTATCGGTTAATTCCATATAAGTATAACTTTGAAGACGCCTCGTTAATTGATATAACAAAGTTTGCGCATGCGCTTAGGTCAATTCTTATGGAGTTTAGAACAGATAAAAAGGATACATTGGGCAAAACTGCTGAAAAGATTGACTTTGTCACTGTCGGTGGAAGTGAAATAAAACGTAAAGTATTAGAGTATATGAAAGATGCCTCGATAGTATATCAGTCTAGTCATTTATACAAAATAAACGAGGATAAGATGCAAGAAAAGGGTATCAATTTTACAGCTCTTTCTCGTATGGATGTTGCCCAATTGGCATTGGCCTATGATGATTTTTGTGTATGGTTGCAAGCGTAATCCGTTTCACGGTGAAACGCATTTTAATTCATCTATAAATCTGTAGGAATAATTGCTTATGTGATGAGATTACGTTTTTCTGAAGTGAAAAATCCTCTTTAAGAGGGTAAGATAGCAGGCAACAATTATTTTTGATTTCAAAATATTATTCCAAATAAAAGATAACGACATCGAAAAAGGTTGCACCTGTCACACAGGGTGCAACCTTTTGCAAAAATTGCTCGAATTTCCCTGCTCACAGAACGTTACCGTTTGCGTATCACAGCGGGCGTACAGCGTCAAGGCTGCTTCGCACCGCTGTGATGGTGTGAGGCTAAGGGCTGCAAAGCAGCCGTGTGTTTACACATGGCTCAAATTGTTGGATTATACGCTTCTGCATTGAGGGAATGGATAAAGGATTTGCAGTTTCTTCCTCAATCAATATTCATTCTTGCCAATGCCCGGAGCTGATCGCGTCCGACATAGATCACATTCAAGATGTATACTGTTTTGCTCGCCTCGTCGATCCGGTAGTATACGTATGATTTTCTTACAAGCAGTCTTCTGATACCCCGTGTATGCCAGGGCTCTTCATCCACCGGCTTATAGCGAGACGGCATTTCCGATAAAGACCCGATTTCTTTTCGCACGGCCCGAACATAGCTGAGCGCAGATTTAGGAGCGCCGAGAACATCCGCAATATAGTTCCCCAGCGCAGTTATATCGTCAATGGCGTCGGGCGTCATAATGACCTGATAAATGTTCATCTGACAAGCCCACGCTCCAGCTCGTCAAAGACCTGGTCAAAGGGGCGCCCTGCCCCAGCAATTGACTGCTCATAGCTATGCTGCAGTTTGGCGTCCAATTCTGCGGCTGTCATGGTATCCAGCGTTTTCGGCTCCACCGGGATCGTCAGGGAAAAGGGAACGCCATGGCGATAGATGATCTGGCGATACAGAGAGTTGATGACCACGGACACCGGGATGCCCAACTTCTGTAAAATATCCTCTGCTTCCGTCTTCACGCCGTATTCCACGCGGGCGCTGACCATTGCGTCTTTCATGAAAACACCACCTTTCAATAGCATTGTACTACAATGTTATGCAGTTTGCAAGACATTAGTCAAAGTACTTCACGCCAGATGATACCGCATTTAATGCGTTTCACGGTGAAACGCATTAAAAATAACGCCTATAGGATACTCAAAATCGTATTCTATGGGTATTTCACTGTTGAAAATCGAAAGCTTACGCTACGTTACGGCGCCCTGCTTCTTCGGAGGCTGGGCGCTTTTTTCGTTTTAGTGTAAGCGCAAAACAATCACCCGCCTAGCCAAAAGCTCCCAAATATGAGACAATGTCCAGAGAACTCGAAAAACTGCAGGTGAGTTTTTCGAGAAAACAGGAGAAGGTGGGATAAACATGGCAGACGTGTTGGCGGTGCGGAACGAATACAGGCTGCAGAACTGGATGGAAATCATCCGAGAATGTGAGGAGAGTGGCCTGAGCAACAGGGAGTTCTGTTTCCAACGGGGGATCTCAGAAAAGACATACTACTATTGGCTGCGAAAGGTGCGCGCAGCGGCGGCGACAGTCCTAGAGCCGCAGCTTGTACGGGTGGACAACCCAACAATGAGCGGCACGGAACAACTGATTGAGATCCGGTACGGCAGGGCGGAGCTCAGGCTGCCGGAGGATGTGGATCTGAAATCGCTTGCGGTTTTCCTGAATACGCTGCGACGCCATGCTTGATCTGAGCCGGGTAAAGAATTACTATGTCGCGTGCGGATATACGGACATACGCCGCGGCATAGACGGTCTGGCGGAGATCGTGATGCGGCAGTATGGAACAGAACTGGATGAGGAGAGTCTGTTCCTGTTCTGCGGAAGACGAACAGATCGGATCAAAGCCCTGTATTATTCCGGCGATGGCTATGTACTGTTGTATAAGCGGCTGAACAACGGCAGGTTCCAATGGCCGAGAAGCGCGGAGGAGCTGCGAAAGCTCGACGCGCAGGCCTTCCGCTGGCTGATGGAAGGGCTGCAGATCGAGCAGCCGAAGGCGATACGAAAAGTGAAGAAAAAGTCCATGTTTTAACGGGAAAATGGAATAAAATGCTGTACATTTCGCCGCTTTTGTGGTATAATTTATGCCATAAAGGCGGTGAGATTTATGTCCGAACAAGAGATACAGGAACTTTTGAATACGGTACAGGAGCTCACTGCATCTGTGAAGGAACTCACCGAAGA
>ONVI01000012.1 GCA_900321275.1 uncultured Eubacteriales bacterium
CGGAAGGACATGCAGCATTACGCCGACGACCTCAACGTGAAATACATCTATGACTTCGACCAGCGGGGCAGGGTTGTTGTGACCAATTCCCCGTATGACCATTACAGCCTCAGCGAAGATCCGGCCGATCCATCCTATGAGTTTCGTGCCCTGCTGGACGGCGTGTACGGCGTCATACAGGAACCCGCTCTCGACAAGCGCTTTGATGAAGACGTCCAGTACGTCGGCATGAGCCTGCGAAACGAGGAGGATCTGTGCGACGGTTTCGTGATGATCGCGGTAGATCCTGCGCTGCGGAATGACCTCATCAGCCCGCTCACGGTTGAGACGGTGCTGTCCAACCTGATTATCGGGCTTCCGGAGCACGCCATTGCAGTCGATAAGGAGACGCTTAATATCATCGCCACAACAGGCATCGGCTTCAAGGGTGCCTCCGTTGAAGAGCTGGGAATCAGGAAGGAAAACCTCACCGAGGATTTCAGCGGCTTCCTGAAGATCAACGGCCAGACCTACTATGCCGGTGTCAGCGAGACGGAAGATCTGTATTTGGTGCCCATCGTGCGGCGCACGGCCACGCTGGACAATCTCATTGTCTCGCTGTGGATGGCACTCTGTACGGCGGTCACGTCACTCATCATCCTCGCTCTCACACTTTGCGGCTATCAGCGGGTCGTGCTGGACGGCGCGCCCGCAGCGGCGGAGGAGAAAGCGCCTCCTTCACATGGCCTGTTTTCGGGCATCTCCAATCTCATCCCCGTCCAGGATAAATGGGGCATGGAGGAGCGCTGGGGCATGGAGAGTGTCCCCGAGGACAAGCAGACCCCGGAGCAGCGCATCAGCCGCATCGTCTATCGGCTGCTGCTGGTGTTCTGCCTGTTCATCCTGCTGCCCACGCTCTACGTCAGCCTCGATCGAAACGGGAGCGTCATGGACCTGGGGAATCTGGCTTACGTCATATCCGGCAACTGGCAGAAGGGCTTTAACATCTTCGCCCTGACCGCCTGTGTCTTCCTGCTGTGCGCCATGTATGTTTCGGTGGTGCTGCTCAACCGCATCCTCTATCTCATCGCCCGCGTCTCCGACATGCGGGTGGAGACGGTGTGCCTGCTGCTGAAAAACGCGATGAAATACATCTGCGTGGTAATTTTTGTCTACTACGGTCTGGCACAGTTCGGCGTCGACACCAGGACGCTGCTGGCCTCGGCGGGCATTCTCTCGCTGATGATCAGCTTCGGCGCCAAGGATCTGGTGGGCGATATCATTGCGGGCTTCTTCACGCTGCTGGAGGGCAGCTACAAGGTGGGAGACTTTATCACCGTGGGAAGCTGGTCCGGCACCGTGACGGAAATCGGCCTGCGCACCACAAAGGTCAACGCCTTCGCGGAAACCAAGATCTTCAACAACTCCTCCCTGCGCGACATCGTCAACAGCGACGGCAAGGTGGCCCGCATGGTGCTGGACGCGCCTGTCTCCTATGACGCCGATCTGGCCGAAATCGAGGCGATCCTCGCGGAAGAACTGCCGAAAATGACGGACAAGATCCCGGGCCTTCTAAAGCCGGTCCAGTATGAGGGTGTGGACTCCCTCGGAGACAACGCCGTGAGTCTCAGGATCGTCATCTTTGTTCAGGCCGACGTCCGCTATCCGGCGCTGCGCGCTTTGAACCGGGAGGTCAAGCTCATGTTCGACCGCAGAGGGATCGAGATCCCCTTCAACCAGATCGTGGTGCATCAGGCACAGGAGACCGGCAGGAACGGCGAGACGCCGATTCTCTGATATGAAGGGAGGACCCCTCTTCTATCATATAGATCCCTCAGAAGCTATACACAACTAAGCGGAAATCAGAAAGGAAATGCACATGAAAAAAATCGTTGCCATTGCACTTGCCCTCGTGATGCTGCTCTCGCTGAGTGTCAGCGCCTGGGCAGACAACGTCGATACCGACGATCTTGTCAAGCAGCTCACCCTGATCAAAAACAGCTTCAATACCCTCAGGCAGTCTGACAATCCCACCGTCTGGTACTATGCCGTCACGGATCTGGACCACAACGGACGGGTGGAGCTGCTGGCCGCCACCACCACGAACGATGGCGAGAACGATGCCAGGCTCAAGGCCTGGGAGGTCAGCGAAGACCGCAACACCCTCGCGTCCCTCAAGCTCGCCTTCGACCTGGATCAGGACGGCACCATGACGCAGAACGATGAGTTCTTCAACCTCATGACCGACAGCGCCGACACCTATTACGACGAGGCGAACCGCGCCACCTACTATGTCTTCACCAACTTTGCCGACCTCTGCGAGGATCTCACCGGTGAGGAAGCCGCCGCAGCGGGCGGAACCCACTCTGACATGGCGATCACCTTTACCTGCGGCATTTCCAAGTATAACGACACGATCAACGCCGGCACCCTCGGCATGAAGGTCGTGGAGACCATCGACAAAGGCACGCCGCAGGTGACCTGCGTCGATAAGAACAAGAACCCCCTTACCGACGATCAGCTTCTGAACATCGGCTATACCACCTTCAGCGGCCTGCAGCGCAGCAATACCAGCTTTGACTGGTTCAAGGCGAGCGAGGCCACGGATCTCAGCCGCTTTGTGAACAGCTACGCCGTCTTCCTCAACTATGTGGACGCTCCGGAGGAGACTCCCGCTCAGACGCCGGTTGTCACAGGGCCCGCCGTGTACGTCACCAAGAACCCCTCCAATGAGAACCACACCGTGGGCGGCACGGCCATCTTCATCGCTTATGCCGCCAACGCCAGCTCCGTCAGCTGGAGCTTTGTCGATCCCTACGGCAACGTGAAGACGCCCGCCGAATTTGTCAGCGCATGCGGCGGTTCCTACAGCGGCGAGAACGGCACGACGCTGAGCGTTTACAACGTCAATTCGAGCATGAACGGCTGGGGCGCCTTCGCCACCTTCTACGGCAACAACCAGAGCGCCCGCACCACGACCGCCTACATCTACGTCAGCAGCGCTGTCCAGAGCGCGCCCAGGCAGCAGCAGACCTATACGAACTACAACAACTATAACTATAATTACGGTCTGACCGATGAGGAGCAGCTTGCCCTCGGCCTGCTGGTTCTGGCGGCCGCGGAAGAGGAATACTACGGCTACAACGACTGGGGCTATAACGATTGGGATTACTCCTATTACGTTGAGCCGGACTACAGCGATTACTGGGGCGGCGGCTACGACGACTGGGGCTACGGCTGGGACGACTACGGCTGGGGCTGGTAAGCTCCTCCCTCGACGACTGCTGACAGCATCGCATAAAAAGAGCGCAAGGCGCTGGAGCTGTTCTGCGAGCCGTTGAAGCGATCGAGTTTCTGACCGCACAGAAATCCGCTGCGACGTGATGAGAGCGGAGCCGTATCATCTGTGCGGCGTGAGATACGACGGCCTCGAGGGTGTAATACTGTAAAAATGATGAGGACATGGGACAATCAATGTAAAACCGGAGCTTAGGTCCCTTGGCAACAAAGGGCGCACTTCTATACGGGGTAACCGAGATTACCCCGTAGTGCGTCCTGCGGAGCCTGGATGCCTGTCCGAACAGCCATCCTCTGCGTCGCGGTGCTCCGTACAAGGGGCTGCACCCCTTGCGATGCTTCGCATCTATCCTTGCACAGCTATGAAGAAAGCAGTCTGGATGCCAGGCTGCTTTTTTCATGGCTTTTCCTTCTTGTTCGACGGGCTTCACTGGACAACGCCAAACGGATGCAGTATAACTATATGAACTTTCCGTAAAGTCAGCAGAGTATAGTAACAATTTACTGTTTGCTATGTCGTCAGTATATGTAGATACTTTACCCTTCACGTGCGATCAGAATCCTTTTTACTCGGCAGGTTTTGCTGGACAGCACCATACAGACGCAGTATAATAATTTGAAATTTCTGTAAATACTTCTATTTGTAGTAATATTTTAATAGGTATTATGTCGTTAATAATTGGAGATCATCTTATGCCTCCTCAGACAATCAGAATCCCATATGACAGCAACCTTCGCTATCTGCCTCTCGTCTATCTGCTTCCCGACGAGCTGATGGCGAGATGCCCCACACTGATGAAGATTCCCCGCAATCCTTATCAGGTACTCCAATCCAATGAATGGCTGCAATCCAATGAATGGCTGGACCTCATCGACAGCGATCAGTTCCTCGACGAGATCATGGACGCAGTATCTTCAGAGACACTGTGATCCCGGACGGAATCCCGGCTATCGTACCGCAAGACTTGTTCGACCGTGTACAGGAAAAACTGGCGGTCAATAAAAAGGCCCCGGCTCGTCACAAGGCCGAGGAACGACTATCTGCTTACCACCAAGATATTCTGCGGCTACTGCGGCGCTTATCTCTGCGGCGAGAGTGGAACAAGCAGGACGGGTGAAGTCCACCACTATTACAAGTGCGTATCTGTAAAAAAGAAGCGCACTGCTTGTGAGTGCAAACCTGTGCGCAAAGCTTGGCTTGAAAACCTGGTGCTGGATTCCATCATAGAAATACTGGCAGATGACCGCACAATAGACGCGATCACATCAATGGTGATGGTCATGCAGGATCAGGAAAGTACGGCGCTGCCGATGTATGAACAGCAACTGCAGGAGGCCAACACCGGCATCAACAATCTGCTCAACGCGATCCAGCAAGGGATTCTGACGAAATCCACAAAGACCAGATTGGAGGAACTGGAGGCCATCCGCGACGAGCTTGAAAACAAGATCGCGCTGGAAAAGCTGGCCAAGCCCCGTGTCAGCGAAGAGCAAGTCCGCTTCTTCCTGCATCGTTTCCGGGCGCTCGATATAGCCAAGCCGGAGCAGCGAAAAACACTTATTGACGTATTTCTGAACGCGGTGTATGTTTTCAATGACAAGATCGTAATCTCATGCAATTACAAGGACGGCACTAAAACTATAAATTTTAGCGATATGGAGTGCGCGCTATCTCAGCGCGCCTCCGTCCCTGGTTCGGATTTGGATTGCCCCGGTGCACCACGTCAGAAGAACGCAGTTCCGCTCCGTTTCCGCGGTTTGCGTAAGTGCATGGCGACGCGCGGGAAACGTGCGACGAACAAGGCTTGCCGCGAAAACTGCGCATCCGCTGCATCCTTCTTCCTTTCCGAAACGGGAGTCTCACGGGGACTCCCGTTTCGGTTATGGGGAACGTTTTGGATTAGAATTTCCCCTTTTTCCGGTGCCGCGCCTTCGGCGCGAAATGATCCGCTGCGCGCAAACGCGAAAGGGGATTCCCGTTTTCAATACAGAAACCTCGTGAAGCACCGCAGGAAGGCGGTGTTTCACGAGGTTTTTTTATATTGCTCCACACCGTCTCTTCCGGTCAGATAACGATGGGAGCTTCGTTTGAACATCCCGCGAGGATGCTTGGGGATGGCTGATGCGAAGAATCAAACCGTTTTTTTATTTCGATCTATTTCTGCGGCGCAGGAAGCAGTACACGATGACAGGCACCAGCGTTGCCGGAAGCACGCTGCACAGGATGATCCAGGTCATATCTTTCTCGGCAAGTCTGAATGGTATTTCGGCGCTCAGTCCAAGGGCGTCGGTTGCCTTGACGGTGAAATCGGCTTCTCCGATGCCGCAGCAATCCGCAATCAGCGTTTCGCCTTCGATTTTCAGCCTGCCTGCGTAATCATCGGACAGCGTGTATGCAAGCGCCGTCCCCTTGGGGTCTTCAAAGAGCCCATGAAGCTCTTTTTCCCATGTGCCCTTCTGAAACAGGCCGGTTTTAACGGTATCCGACACGCCGTCGGTCTTCGCGATGGGAGCCGGGAAGCGGAGCTCAAACGGAAGTGCTGCTTTCAAACCCAGGGGGTCTGTTGCCGTTACTGTAAAGCTGACGGATTCTGTGCCTTCCGGGCGCACCGTCAGGATGCCGTCTTCGATGGAAACCGTACCGCCGCAGTCGTCCGAGAGTGTATAGCGAAGCGCCGTTCCCTTCGGATCTTCAAAGAGCGCATTGAGATCCAGCGCCCAGCCGTCGTCGCTGAATTGGCCCTTTTCAAGCAGGTCGGCCTCCTGATCAAGCCTCGCCGCGGGGAAGGTGACCGCAAGATTGATCGGAAGATCCGCAGCCTGACCGTATGTATTTTCTGTCGTGACAAAGAAGGACGCGTTTTCGGGAAGCTTCTCCAGGTCTGCAGACAGGACACCGTTTTCAATCAATACGGCACCGTTAAGATCGTCGGAGAGGGTGTAGGTGAGACCGCCGTGCTGAGAGTCTTCAAAGAGCTTGTCAAGATCCAGTTCCCAAACATTGTTCCGGATTTGTCCCTCGCTCAAATCTGAGATGTTGCTGGTTGTTGCCTGGGGAGACGGGAGCGTGAGCTCAATGGGAAGTTCGGAGGACAAACCGTACAAATCCTCCGCAATAACTTTGAAAGAAGCCGTTTTGTCGATTTGGTCAAGCTTTACGCGCAGGACGCCGTTTTCAATCTCTGCCGCGCCGCCGAGATCATCGGAGAGCGTGTAGCTGAGTCCGATACCGGTGGGATCGTCAAAGAGATTGGTGAGCGAGACCTCCCAGGTTTTATTCTGAACGCTCCCAATACCGGAAAGATCGTTTACGCTGTCCAGCTTGGGGGCGGGACGGAAGACGTTGAATGCGAAGGGGAGCTGCGCGGAAAAGCCGTAAGAATCGGTGGCGGTGACGGTGAAAGCGGCTTTCTCGCCGAGCTCGGCAAGCTTTACGCGCAGGACGCCGTTTTCAATTTCTGCCGCACCGCCGAGATCATCGGAAAGCGCGTAGCTGAGTCCGGTACCGGCAGAATCCTCAAAGAGACCGGCGAGCCTGACTTCCCAGATCTTATCATGTACAGTCCCGACAGCGGAGATGTCTTTCACACCGCCCGGTCTTGCTGTGGGATGGGGGACGGTAAATTCAAAGGGGAGCACGGAGGAGAAACCGTAAGAATCTGATGTGGTGACGGCAAAGGAGGCCGTCTCACCCAGTTCGTCAAGCTTTGCGCGGAGAACGCCGTCCTCGATCGTGATGGCGTCGCCGAAGTCATCGGAAAGCGCATAGCTGAGTCCGGTACCGGCGGGATCGTCAAAGAGATCGGAAAGCCGGACCTCCCAGATTCTGTCCTGTACGTTCCCGACACCGAAGACATCTGTAATGCCGCCGGATCTGGCGACAGGGCGGGAGACGCTGAGCTCGAAGGGGAGAGACGTAGTCAAACCGTAAGGATCCGCTGCGACGACAGAGAAAGAAGCTTTTTCACCCAGCTCGTCAAGCTTTGCGCGCAGGACATCGTTTTCAATGGAAAGCGCGCCGCCGAGATCATCCGAAAGCGAATAGCGGAGACCGTCGCCGATGGAATCGTCAAAGAGATCGGAAAGGCGGACTTCCCAGATTCTGTCCCGTATGCTCCCCAAATCGGAGTAATCCTTCACGCCGTCAAGCTTTGCGGCGGGATGAGAGACGGTGAGCTCGACAGGAAGCGAGGCGGTCAGACCGTAGGCGTCCGTCGCGGTGACAGTGAAAGAGGCGTTTTCATCCAGCTCGTTGAGCTTCACGCGCAGTATGCCGTCCCGGATCTCCGCCGCGCCGCCGAGACTGTCTGAAAGCGTGTAGCTGAGCGCAGTGCCCTTGGGATCCTCGAAGAAGCCGTCAAGCGAAAGCTCCCAGGCGCTATCGCGGATTGTGCCGGAGCTCCTGTAATCGGATATCAGGCTTTGCTTTGCGAAAGGCTGCGGGACGTCAATTCTCAGCACGACCGAATCAGAGCGCACGTCAAAATCCTTGAGTTCCACTGAAGCGGTGACTTCATACTCCCCGCCTTTATCGAAGGTGAGCGCAAGACTGTAGCCGTCGGCGCTGACATCCATGGGGTAACGGGTCGTTTCGCCTGTGGAAAGATCCTTGATGACAAGCTTGCCCGGAATGTCTTTCAGCGTGACCTCGTCGATGTTCACATCGGTGTCGGTAACAACGGCACGGAAGAGAATCGGCTTGAGAACCTCGCCGCACTCTCTGTCGGCATCGCTGCTGAGGGAAATATTCATGGATGCGTTGTAGATCATGCAGACGTCGACAGAATCCCCGGGGGTGCCTCTCAGCGCGACCCGCCATTGACCGGACACAGGCTCGGGGATCTTGACAAGTTGGAAACGAGAGGCTTCCAGCATATGCGCATCGATGGGGTAATCACTGCCGTCCGGCGCAGTGACCCGGATGCTCTCAAGCCGGCTGAGAGCGTTCTCATGCTCAATGACGATATTGACCTCCTCTGTACCGAAAGCCGGAACCGAGAAGACGGTTTCCGTCTCACCCTGATCGGAAAAGACCACCTTATTTGTGTTGTTATACTCCGTTTTGTTGATGATCGAATAGAAACGTGCGAAGGCCGCG
Source organism: uncultured Eubacteriales bacterium (assembly GCA_900321275.1). Lineage (GTDB taxonomy): Bacteria > Bacillota > Clostridia > Oscillospirales > Oscillospiraceae > Limivicinus. Next base: position 8,375 of record ONVI01000012.1, read on the forward strand.
GTCAGATCTTCCGGGCTGGCGACGGTCTGAATCTGCCCTCTCGTGCCGTCGGTGTAAAAGCGGATCTCATCCTCGCCATTTTGGGCCCTTCCGTCGACATTCAGGAGGATGCCGTGAATCGTGATGCCCTCTTCCCGCGCAATCTGCAGCGCTTTCTGCGCGGCGGCTTCGGACCGGTCATACAGGAGCCATGAGCGCGGGTTGCCGGAAAAATCCGTCATACCGTCCGTGAGCAGCAAAATGGCACACGGAAGACCGTTCCTGTCCTTCATACCGCTGAGCGTTTCCGCAGCCCGCAGGACGGCCAGACCGATGTCGGTATCATAGCTTGTGCCGAGGGCTTCCACGGCCTGAACAAGTTCCTTCTTGTCATCCAGACTGTCGACGGCTTTCAGGCCGGAGTCATAACGGATCGCTTCGTCAAATGCAATGGTGCCGACATTGTTGCCGGTCTCTGTCAGAAGGCCGAGGAAGAGCCTCATCGCGTCAAAGCGCAGTCCGTCCGGATCCGTCCCGACACCGTCTGCGTTGCGAAGACTGCCGCTCTTGTCCATAACCAGCACAACATTGTAGCGGTTTGCCGTGGAGATGTTCTCTTCCGCGGCGGCGTCCGGCCAGACACTTGCCGCCGTACACGAAAAAACAAACGCGAGAAACAACGCGAGCAGTTTTTGAACACTTTTCATTGAAAACCGTAGCCCTCCTTTATCTGTCTGTCTCTATCGAAACGCTGAATACACTTCGACATCGCCCTTCATTATTTTAATTTTATTGTCCCGTCAGACATTTGTCAAGGGGCATGCATGGAAAAGAACCGAACGACAGCGTTTCGGAAGGCCGCTGTTCGATTTTGCAAAAAAAAGAATTTTCCGAAAGGTGGAAAAACGGAACTGTTTGTGATATGATGTAAGAAGATGGATATTTGATGTTTCCGGAGCGCGTTTGGGAGATGCGCAGTCGCATGCACAGAACCATTTTCACACGGAAAGGAGACGGCCGATATGAGATCTTCACGGGGCTTCAGCGTCAGAGAGCTTTTTAAAACCATGGGCGCGAGAAGCGTTCTCGTTTCGATGCTCATGTTTTTGCTTACTGTTGCCGTAACCTGTGTCGTGGCGTTCCAGTTTTATCGTACCACGAAGGACAATATTCATCTGCAGGGGAGAGTGAACGCGGTTCAGTCCGCAAAGGAACTTGACGGCTATATCCTCGTGCGAAAGAACACGGTTATTCTTGCCGGACATGTGGTGGATGAGATGATTCGGGAGGGGAGATCAAACGATGAAATCCTGGATTATCTCACCGCCGAATCGCTCAGTATCAAAAAATCCATCGACAAGGACTATACCGGCCTCTACGGCTGGATCAACGGAGAATATCTCGACGGGGACGGCTGGGTTCCCGAGCCGGATTACGTACCCACAGAGCGCCCCTGGTATCTGGAGACGATCGCCGACGACGGCGATATCACCTTTGTCACACCATATATTGACGCGCAGACCGGGGCTGTCCTGACCACGGTATCGGAGAAGCTTTCCGACGGCGTCAGCGTGATTGCGCTCGACGTCACGCTGAGCCGCGTCCAGGAAATTACGGAGGAAAATGCGCGGCAGACGCCGGGATGCCTTGGAATCGTGCTGGACGAAACGGGCCTGGTGATTGCCCATTCCGACCGCGCGGAACTTGGGAAAAACTATCTGGAGGAGACGGATACGCTCGGCGCGGCGCTCGCCGAAAAGCTGCGCAGCGGAGACAGCGGCGCATTTGAGCTGAGCTGTCAGGGCCAGAAGTATATGGTCATCAGCGAAAAAATCGGCGACGATTGGCAGTCTGTTTCCCTCATCAATATCAGAGTGTTCTATCGTCCCCTGATGATCGTCATGTCGCTGCTGATTCTCTTTACAATTTTGGAGGCCATCGTTTTCCTGACAATAATCTATAACCAGAGCGTGAAGAATCTTGCGGTCGCGTCGGCCGAGGCGGCCGAGAACGCCAGCAGGGCAAAGTCCCGCTTCCTGTCCCGGATGAGCCATGAAATCCGTACCCCGATCAACGCGATTATCGGATTGGACAGCATTGCGCTGAGAGATGAGAGCATTTCCCCGCACACGCGGGACGAGCTGAACAAGATCGGCACCAGCGCCCGGCATCTGCTGTCAATCGTCAATGATATTCTGGATATGAGCCGCATCGAATCCGGTCGTATGGAACTCAAGGAAGAGATATTTTCCTTCCGGGATTTTCTGGAACAGATCTGTATCATTGTGGACGGTCAGTGCGAGGACAAGGGGCTGCGTTTTGTCTGCAGCAGGGAAGAGGGACTCGAGGAATACTATGTCGGCGACAGCCTGAAGCTCAAGCAGGTGCTCATCAATGTTCTGGGCAACTCTGTGAAGTTCACCGACGCGCCGGGCACCATCACCTTAAACGCGGCGCAGACAGCCTGTAACGACGAGAGGGCCACGCTCCGCTTCGAGATGACGGACACCGGCATCGGGATGGACAAGGAGTTTATCCCCAAGCTGTTTGAAGCCTTTTCGCAGGAGGATACCGGGAACACCACCCGCTATGGCGGCAGCGGCCTCGGTATGGCGATTACCAGGAGCTTCGTCGAGATGATGGGCGGCACAATCCGCGTCGAGAGCGAGAAGGGCTTCGGCTCGTCCTTTACGGTAACGGTGACGGTTGGCCGCGCGAAGGAGAACGAGAAAGCGGCGACTGCCGGCAAAGATGCGAAAAGTGCAGAAGTTTTGCCGGATAGGCTGCATTTACTGATCGTGGAGGATCAGGAGATGAATGCGGAGGTTTTGGCTGATCTGCTGGAGCTGGAGAACATCAGTTCCGAATGGGCGGAAAACGGCAAAAGGGGCGTGGAGATGTTCGCTGAAAGCGAGAAAGGCCGCTTCGATGTGATCCTGATGGATATGCGTATGCCTGTTATGGACGGTCTGACCGCAACAAGGGAGATCCGAAAGCTCGACCGCCCAGATGCCTCGACCATCCCGATCATTGCACTGTCCGCAAACGCCTTCGAGGAGGATGTGCGACAGTGTCTCGAAGCGGGCATGAATGCGCACCTGTCAAAACCCGTGGATCTTGACCGCCTGAAAGAAACCCTGGGCAGGCTTCTCGAAACACGGACGGAGAAAACCGGTAATTGATACGGAAGGAGGGAAAGTTATGTTAACCTTTCGCTATGCGGAAAGAAAAGACTGCGGGCTGATTCTGGCCTTTATCCGCGCGCTTGCGGAATACGAGAAAATACCGGATCAGGTGGTGGCGACGGAAAAGCTGCTGGAACACTGGATCTTTGATCTGCGGAAAGCGGAAGTGATTTTTTCCTGTATTGACGGGAAAGAAGTGGGCTACGCCCTGTTCTTCCATAACTTTTCAACCTTGCTTGGCAGGGCGGGCATCAATCTTCAGGATCTGTTTATCCTGCCGGAGTACCGGGGAAAGGGCTGCGGCAGGGCGATGATGAAAATGCTTGCGCAGATTGCGGCGGAACGCGGATGCGGCCGGCTGGAATGGTGGTGCCTCAACCGAAACAAGCCGGGCATTGACTTTTATCTCTCTCTGGGCGCAGAGCCGATGTCTGACCGGACGACATACCGTATCGCAGGGGATACCCTGATGGAGCTGGCAAAAGGGCCATAACAAGGGCAGCGCCGTGTATTGCTCCGGGGGTTCGTCCGTACGAAAGGCAAAACTGTTCCGGGATTTTCGGCCGATGGGACGTATCATGAAGTGTTTGACAGCTTGACAGAGGTATTAATATATGCGAAATACAATGAAGAAAGCAAGGCTTTTCATAACGATATTAACAGGGGTGCTGCTTTTTACTGCCTGCGCCGCTTTTTGCCGTGCGGAGGGATCGGGGGTTTTTTTACCCCTGACGGAAGCACAGAATACGGTCGAAGCCGGTTCCAACGGGGAAAACGTCATCAAATCAACGGAATCCGTAGCGAGCGCGGTAGATTTTGACCATGTCCTGGATTCCTATGTTCCTAAGAAGGATCATTATAATTTTTATTTTACCTATAAAACGGTGCACGCGTGGTGGGACGCCGTAGCGCTGGGAATGGAAGAGGCGCAGAGACAGTTTCTGGAAAAGGGGATAACCGTCACGTACGAGTATATGGCCCCGCAGGGGGCTTCCGCCGAGGATCAGACCAGGCGGCTTCTTGCGGCGGAAGAGAGAGACTATGATGTAATTGGCGTAGACGTAGCGGATGAAGAGATCATCTCCCCGATTCTGGACAAAATGGTGGATGCCGGGACGAAGGTTATGACGTTTTCCAGTTCTGACGCCGCCGAAGGCTGTAAAAGAATCGCTTATGTCGGAAATACGCACAATTATCAGGACGGCGCAGATCTGACAGAGGCCCTCTGTGAGAGGCTGGGCTACAGGGGAAAGGTCGCCATTCTTGTGGGCAGCGTCGGCGCGCCCTGCCATGAGGATCGCGCAAAGGGCGCGAAGGATACCATAGCCAAGTATAAGGATATGGAGATCGTGGCGATGGAATATGATATGGATTCCGTTGACCTGGCCTATGAGCTCACGCAGAAGATCCTGAAAGACTGTCCGGATCTGGACGGGATTATCTGCTGCAACATGAGCAATCCCGTCGGCGCCGCCAGGGCGATCACAGAGACGGACAGCCATGCGGTTATTGTTGGCATGGACCATGATCAGGAAGCGCTCCGCTATCTGAATGACGGCGTGATCTACTGCCTTGGGGTACAGGATTGCTATTCGATCGGTTTTGATACACTTCAGATCGCGGTCAAAATTGCCGACGGCAATCTGCCCGGCGAACTGTTCCCGGAAAAGACGGATGAGATAACCACGGTAATCTATCAAAATGACGCGGCTTTGATGCTTGAGCTGCTGTATGGTGATGTTGCATGATGAAAAAGAAATCTGTCACAAATAAGACCTTTTTGCTGACGGCAGTCATCGGCAGCCTGCTTCTGGTGGCAATGGTGACGGCCAATTCGATCTGGGCCTCAAAGCAGACCCTCTCCGCAGCCGATCAGGCTGTCTCCGCGGTCAGCTCCTTCTATCTTGAAACGATGGCGGACCGGCGTGCAAGGATGGTTACAAATCAGATCGACAACAGCTTTGACCAGATGGAAAAGGCGCTGGTTTATATCAAAGAGGAAGGCATCGAATCGCAGGAGGAGCTGCGCCATACGCTGGGCAAGCTTAAAGCTCTGCTGTCGCTTAACGGATTGGCACTGGTGGATGAAGACAATATCGTGTATACGCAGTACACGACCTATACCGGCGGGAGCCGGCACAGCTTCCTTTCCGAAGGAAAGCTGGAAGAGCGCACCATCAGTACGGTGTCTCTCTACGGCTCCTCCAAGCAGCTGTGCCTGGCGGTCCCGACCCCGGGGCTGATGATCATGGGGAAGCCGTTCAAAGCCTGCTTTGTTCAAATCGATATGAAGGATATCGTCGACCTGCTGGCGCTTGACGATCAGGGCGGAACCTATTTTGCCGTGTACTCAAAAAAGGGGGGAAATCTGTCCGGAACCGAACTGGGCCCGACTGTCTCAACCCGCAATATTCTGGAAGCGACAAAGGAACTTGTTCCGGAAGAAGTCTGGAAAAAGAACGTCGACAATTTTTCGGACGAAGCAAGGGGCGAAATGTCGTTTTCCTATGACGGAGTCAGAGAGACGCTGAGCTATGTGCCGATTCAGGGCACGGGGTGGGAGCTTGCGGTTTTGATCCATGAGAGTGTCATACTGGATCAGATCCGGGGCATCAGTGAAAAGAATCTTGCCGTCAGTCGAAATCAGATTGCTTTCACACTGTTCGCGGTGGTGCTGCTCTGCTTTGTCCTTCTGCAGCAGCTGAGAGCTCTCACCCGGGGCGAGCTTGAAGCGCAAAAAGAAGTCAGCAGGGCCTTCCTCAACATAGCGACAACGGATTCTCTGACGGGCGTAAGAAACAAGTATGCCTATACCGAGCATGAAGCGGCTATCGATGAGAAAATCCGGAGCAAAGACATTCAAAAGCTGGCCGTTGCCGTCTGTGATATCAACGGGCTGAAGGAAGTCAACGATACCAGGGGGCATGCGGCCGGGGATAAGCTGATCAAGGACGCCTGCGCGTTGATCTGCGAATATTTTTCACACGGCGCGGTCTTCCGAATCGGCGGTGATGAGTTTGCGGTTATCATTCAGGGTGAACACTGCGATACGCTGGATGAAGTGATCCGTGCGTTGAACCGCAAGGTCGAATCCAATATCAAGGAGAAGGACGTGGTCGTTTCGGTCGGCTGTTCCATGCTGCAGCCGGACGACCGGTGCCTGCATGATGTGTCTCACAGGGCGGATCAGTTGATGTACAAACGGAAGAAGGAACTGAAAGACATGGGCGCGAATTCCAGGTAAGCGCGTTAAGAGACTGTCTCAAAATGCATTTTAAACCAAAACCGTAGGGGTCGATCCCAAGATCGACCCGCTGCATTACGCACATTGTCATAAAACAGCGGGCCGATGAAGGCATCGGCCCCTACGATTTCGCATGGTTATGCATTTTGAGACAGCCTGTTGCTTTTCAGACAAAGTCAGGCGGAAAATCCGCCTTCAGGATGTGCGCGGGGATTAATTCAGGGTTTTGTCAGGTCGCCTCAAAGCAGTTTTCATACCAGAGTACGAAGATATAGAGCACAGTCCAGTCGCGGTCGTCGCCGTTCAGAAAAGAATTCCAGCGATCCCGCAGGAGCGCTTGAACAAAATAGGCCCCGGAGACGCTTCCGAAAAGCGCCCGTTCAATCTGCGGGCGAAAGCGTTCCGCCCGAAACCATTGTTGGACCGGAACGGAAAAGCCCTGCTTTCTGCGGAAGGCTATCTCATGGGGAAGCCGCTTTTCGGCCGCTCTGCGCAGGATGTATTTCGCTGTCCCGTCCTTTCGCTTGAGGGTGGAGGGGATGGCCGCGCTGAGTGCAAACATGCGCCGGTCGGAAAAGGGCAGCAGCAGCTCAATGCCGTTTGCCCGGGCCGAGCGACCGACGCCAAACAGGATATCGCCCTCCAGCCACAGCGCTGTGTCGACAGCCAGCATACGCGACAGCGGTTCCGCGCCCTGCGTCTGCACCAAGCACTCCGCGACCAGACCTTCGAGCGGTACGGCTTTTTCGTCGCCGAGAAGCTGCATCCCCGATTCCTGCTTCATAATGCCGGAGCAGCCGCAGTAGAGCGCGCCTTCCCGGCCCAGTTCGTCGGCGCGGGCGTAAACGTAGTAGCCGCCGAAAAACTCGTCCGCGCCCTCGCCGGAGAGACAGACGGAAGATTTCTCCGCTGCGCGCTCACAGCCGAGCGCCCAGAAAGGGGCACAGAGATCAGCCAGCGGCAGCTCAAGATTGAGAAGAAAGCGCGGGATGGCATCAAAAAACTCCTCCGCGCGGATGCAAACTTCATGCAGGCGCGCACCCATCGCCCGGGCTGCTGCGGCGGCGGCGGGAAGCTCGCTGACTTCCGCCTCTTCAAAGCCGATTCCGAAAGCTTCCCGTACGCCGGAGGAAGCCAGCAGATAGGACGAATCCACGCCGCCGGAGAGAAACGAGCCGCAGCGTGAAAAATCAAAGCGGGCTCTGTCCTCGTTCAGAATCTCCTGCAGGTTCCGATCGATTTCTTCAGCCCACGCCTCCTCGGAAACCGTGGGGTTCGGATGAAAGGAGAGCGTGTGCCACCGGTTGATCCGTACGTTGGTCCCGTTCCAAATGAGAATACAGTCCGGCGGCAGCTTCCGAATGCCCGCATAGAGCGTCCTGTAGCCGACGGGATATCCGAACAGGGCGTATAGCTGCAGCGCCTGCCTGTCCAGCGCTTTCCGGTATTGGGGGCTTTTGGTGATCTCACGAAGGTCGCAGCCGTACAGTAGCACGCCGTTATCGGTTTCACAGTAATAAAAAGTCTGTATGCCGAAGGCATCGCGGGCGCAAAAAAGCTGTCCCTCTTCGTCCCGGATGACAAAGGCAAAGGATCCATGCAGATGGCAAGGGAGTTTATTCCCCCAGCGCCGGTATCCGGCGGACAGAATGGCAAGCTCTGTCTCCCGCGCATCATTGCTCCGGGCAAGGCCGAGCTCGCCGCAGAGCGGGACGCGGTTGCGCAGGCTCCCCTCATACATAAGAATATTCACAGAGGCATCTTCCTTTCCGGCATTCCGTGCACGTTGACTTGACATTTCCATCAGGGAATAAAATGCGTTTTCCTGAAACAAAGAAGCGGATTCGCAGAAAAATATAATGCGAATCCGCTTCTTTATATCCATGACGGTTGAGTTTATTCAGCGTTTCCCATGATGAACAGGGCACAGGAGGATTCACGCGCGGTACTCCTGTGCATGCCTGCGGATCGCGTCAAAGGTTTCCTCACTGAGGTCATGTTCGATTTTGCAGGCGTCTTCCTCTGCCGTTTCGGGACTGACGCCGAGGCCGATCAGCAGCTCGGTCAGGAGCTTGTGGCGCGCAAGCATCTTCTCCGCAATTTTGAGCCCCGGCTCCAGCAGCACGATCATTCTCGCCGGGTCATAGGTAATATACCCGTCCTCCCGCAGACGCTTGGTCGCGTAACTGACGCTGGGCAGAGTCACGCCGAGCTTGTCCGCAACGTCGACTGCACGGACATATCCCCGCTCCTCCTTGAGCATCAGCATGGCTTCAAGATAATCTTCCGCAGATTCATGAATGTTCATATTCATCACCGTTTACAGCAAAATAATGATTCTGAAGTGACAGGGTACGGTCACAATAAAATAATAACATGGTTTCTTACAAAAAGCAAGAAAATGAAGACAGATATGAGCTGACCGCAGCCCGGATCATGGCGGTTGGCGATCATATGAGCGCAAAGTAAGGGTAAAGACCTTCGACTTCACGTGTCATTTTCGGGAGGCTTTTTGTACCGGCCTGTATTGTAAAGGAAAGCGGCAGTGTGCTATAATCAGCGCATCTATGGAATCGTTAATATAAGGAGATTGCTCAGCATGAACAGCAATGTCAAGAAATTCGTCACGTTACTCGTTTCGATTATGATTATTCTGGGGTTTTCTGCGATTCTGGAAAAGCAAAGGCAGGATCCTCTTGAAAAGCAGGTTTCAAGCATGAAGCTGGAGGATAAGGTCGCGCAGATGATGATTGCCTCTTTCCGGGTATGGAAGGAGGTGCCGGAAACGGAGGACGAAGTGCAGCCACAGCAAGAGCCGCCCGCCGTAAACATCACCGAGCTGAACGATGAAATCAGGGACATGCTCGGCCGCGATCACTTCGGCGGCGTCCTGCTGTTCGGTGAAAACTTCGTGGACGCGGAACAGACGCTCCGGCTGACCGCGGATATGCAGAACGCAAACAAGAGCGGGGGAGGACTGCCGCTGATGTTCTTTGTGGATCAGGAGGGCGGAAATGTCAGCCGGATCGGTTACAGCACGATCGGCGTCAGCAATATGGCGCTCGCCGCAACGGGCGATCCCGAGAATGCACGGAAAATGGCCTCCGTTCACGGAGAGGAGATCGGACTGCTCGGCATCCGGGCTGATTTTGCGCCGGTGGTGGACGTCAACAACAATCCTGCAAATCCGGTGATTGGGAATCGATCCTTCTCCGATGATCCCGAAACGGTCTCAAAATTCAGCTGCGCTTATCTGAACGGCCTGCATGACGTCGGAATCGCCGCGACGCTCAAGCATTTTCCCGGTCACGGAAACACCGATACGGACAGCCATACCGGCTTCCCGCTTATCAACAACAGCTATGAAGAGCTGAAAGCCTGTGAGCTGATCCCCTTCAAGGCCGCGATCGACGCCGGGGCAGACATGGTAATGACCGCGCATATCCAGTACCCCCAGATCGAAACGGAGACTTATACCTCCGTATCCACCGGCGAACAGGTTTTCCTCCCCGCCACGATGAGCCGCAAGATCCTGACGGATATTTTGCGGGGCGATATGGGCTTTCAGGGCGTGATTGTGTCAGACGCGCTGGATATGACGGCAATCACCGACTTCTTCAGTGTGGAAGACATTGTGAAATATACGATTAACGCGGGCGCGGATCTGCTGATCCTGCCGGGGGTGAAAGACACGAAGCTGTTTGCGCTGACGCAGACATATCTGGACACTGCGGTTTCACTGGTCAAAGCAGGGGAGATCGACGAGGCGCGGATCAATGACGCCGTTCTCCGCATTCTGAGACTGAAGCAGAAGTACGGTATCCTGGATCAAAAAGACTTCGACGTGACGGAAGAGAAGATCAGCGCTGCGAAAAACGGGGTCGGCTCCGCCGCACACAGGGAGACCGAGCGGCAGATCGCCGAAAAAGCCCTGACCCTGGTGAAAAATGAAAACAACGCTTTCCCGATTGAAATGAAGACGGGAGAGACAACGCTGATCCTGTTCGCGGATTCCTGCGCCAGCCGCGCGGGAGCGGGAGAGCTGGCCCGGGAGCTGCTGGAGGAAAAACAGGCCCTGCCGGAAGGCGCCGAAATCCTCGTGATGAAGAACACAAGGGATAACGAAGCCGATTGCATCGAGGCGGCGTGCAGAGCCGATCATGTGATCCTCGTGCACCGGGTATACGCCGCGGCCTGTCTGGATTCTGAGACTGGGGACGGGTTTTCGTCCGGTACCTTTGACAGGCTCATTGACGCAGTACATGAGAAGGGAAAGACCGTGATCGTGGTGAGCTGTCAGCTGCCCTATGACGCGGCGCGTTTCCCGGCGGCGGACGCCGTTCTCCTGACCTGGTGGGGCAGCGCGATGCCCACGCTTCCCCTGGAAGGGAGCACATGGTCCTCGAATCTTCCCGAGGGGCTGCTGGCCTGCTTCGGTCAGGGCAGCGCGGACGGCAGGCTTCCCGTCAACATCCCGACGCTGGATGAACAGTACAGGACAACGGATCAGATCTTGTATCCGAGGTCGGCATAAAAAAACAAGGATGGGCAAAACGTTCTGACGATCCGAATAAGAATCTGAAATTGCTGAAATCAGAAGACCGAAAAAGGAATAATAGTTTTTATATTGGAGGCAGATTTGGGCGAATACGTCATCTTCAGATCGTATTCGCCCAAAAGAGTATTGTTTTCGGTGAAAACGCCGCAGAAAGGAGAGACCGATGAATATTTACATGGAGCTGGCCCTTTTCGCACTGATCATTCTGATCTATTGGATCATCACGGAGCTGTTCACCATACTGTTTCGCTTCACCGGACTTCCGGGGGAAAAAGCGCAGTTTCAGGTCATTTCTCTTCTGACGGGCTGCGGGTATACGACCAGGGAGAGCGAGATGTTCCTCTCCACCAGGAAAAGACGACATCTCGCAAGGGTTACCATGCTCTTCGGATATGCCTTCAGAATGACGCTTGTATCCGCTTTTATCAATGTGTTTTTATCCCTGAAGTTAACCCGGGCTGAGCACGTTTTTTTGGGAATTTTGATCCCGATAGCGTTCTTCTTAATCATATACGTTTTTATGCGCTTTCCGAAAATCCGCGCGTGGGGCGACAGCATTCTGCTGAAAATCGCTCACCGCATTGTCGGCAGAACGGACGGTACCAATACAGTGATGCTTCTGGACTATATCGGGTTGGATTCCATAGCGAGCGTTATGCTCAACAGAATTCCGGAACAATTTCGGGGCGTTCCGCTTTCCGAAACCGGGCTGAAGACAAAGACGGGCATTCTGGTGATGCTGATTGAAAAGCCGGGAAAACCGGCCGTATCGGCCGGAGCAGATACAGTTTTTACGGAAGGCGACAAGATAACCGTATTCGGAAATTATTCCATGATCTGCAAAGTGTTCCATGCACGTGAACGCTTCGCCGATGATTAGGGAAACGCTGAAAAAATCGCCGCGCTCGGCTTGACGGCATATTTCCCGTCTGTCTTCGGCTGAAAAACTTGAAATACACAAAGTATTCCTGTGCTTTTCAGCTTTCGATAGCAAAAAAACCTGCTCGCAAATCCGCGCACGTCGATTTCATCAGCGCTTCCCAAGAAAAAGTACAATATCTGAAATAAAATCCTTCATATAAAGCGAGGGTTATGATATAATCTGCCCGGAAATGAAATCAAGGAGGGAAAACCCCGGTGAAAACAGCTTCGATCACGCGCTTTTTAAGCTTCGTTCTTGCTTTTGCTGTTTTCTGTTCCTGTTCCGCTTACGCGCATGCGGAAGAAAAAAAGGATAAACAGAAGATCATTGAGGAAATGGTCGTGGATTACGGCAGCTACGGCGAGGAGGCAGAGGAGCGCGTCTGGGATCTCCTGAAGGAATTGAGAAAGCTTGATGCCGACGCAGCGGATCGGTGGGAGAGCATCATGGCGCTATGGAGAAGGGCCAATACGGCTTTGACGCTTCATGAGGGGGTGCTGCCGGACGGCCTTCCGGATACGGACGAGCTGTGCATCGTGGTACTCGGCTTTCAGCTCAACCCGGACGGGACTATGCGCGATGAACTGCTTGAGCGGCTGCAAACGGCAAAACGCAGCGCGGAAAAGTATCCAAACGCGATGATTGTCTGCACCGGGGGCGGGACGGCTTCAGAGAACGAGTTTGCAACAGAAGCGGGAGAAATGGCAAAATGGCTGATCGAAAACGGAATCGCGCCCGAGAGAATCATCGTAGAGGACAAGTCCCTCACAACGGCACAAAACACGGTTTTCACCCTTAACATTCTCGAAGAGAATTATCCGCAGGTAAAATCGCTGGCAATCGTGTCCAGCGACTATCATATTGCGACGGGTACGCTCCTGTTCGGGGCTGAGGCTATCCTGCGCTCGGCGAAGGCTGACAGCCAGGACACGCGCGTCGTCTCCAGCGCCGCCTGGAGAGCGCCTTCCGGAAGCCTGTCGACGATGTTCCAGGCCGGGGCGCTGATCGAGCTGTCCGGTGATGAGCGCACGGCTTATAAAATATACTTTGATACCTATGATATTCACGATCTGCCGCCGCTGAAATAAGTGTTCGTTCAACATACCGTATCCCAAAATATACAGCGGCGTTGTGAGAGATGAGGAACTGACAATCGGCAGATCGCAGAAAGGGAGACTGAACGTGAAAAAAAGCAATCGAAATCCGGGCCCGGCGCTGATCATCCTTGCCGCCTGTTTCTGGGGGAGCATGGGCATATTTGTCCGAAAACTCAGCACATACGGGTTCAGCTCCATCCAGATTGTGGCGATCCGCGTCACCTTGGCCGCACTGGTTTTCTGCGTTCTGCTGCTCGTCAAAGATCCCGGCGGTTTTCGGATTTCCCTGCGGGATATTCCCCTATTTCTGGGGCTCGGGTTCGGAAGCATTCTCTTTTTCACCGTCTGCTATTTTACCGCCATCACGATGATGCCTCTCTCCACCGCGGCGATTCTGCTCTATACCTCGCCTATATGGATCATGCTGATGTCTGTGCTGTTCTTCCGTGAAAAGCTGACCGCGAGAAAGCTTCTGGCCCTGGTGCTTGCCTTTGCCGGTTGCGTCCTGGTTTCCGGGGCATCCGGAGGAGGAATGACCGCGGCGGGATTGCTGATCGGCCTCGGCTCCGGCATCGGGTACGGCTTGTACAGCATTCTGGGCACGATAGCGCTCCGACGCTACTCTCCCTATACGGTCACGACCTATACATTTTTGTTCGCGGCAGTCGGCTCCTGGCTGATCTGCCGTCCGGGAGATATGATTTCAAAGTTTGCCGCCGCAGAAGATGGGAGTGCCCTGCTTTTTCTCTGCTTCCTGACTGCGGTGATCACAGCCGTCATTCCGTTTCTGACCTATACGCTCGGCCTTCGTACTGTTGAGGCCAGCAGGGCAGGGATTCTCGCAACCGTTGAACCGATGGTTGCGGCTCTGATCGGCGTAATTGTCTTTTCGGAACCGATCACAATCCAATCCGGAGCGGGTATTCTTCTGATTTTGACCGCTGTTATTCTGCTGAACTGTGCGGACAGACGGGTTCGAATTGACAATTAGCGCAGTTGGCTGTAAAATTATAGTAGGGAAACGAATTGGCGGCGGCGATATTCTGACTGTTGTGTGATCTGCCGCGGAATACAACAGAGATAAGCAGCAGAAAACGGAGAAAAGGACATCGCGGCTGCGCAAACTGCAGGTTTATGATGTCCTTTTGTCATGTCCGCTTTTGACGATTGAACCGGAAGTCTGTGGATGGAGGCAGTTCATGTATCTGAAGGGAAAAATAGATTTGCATATGCACACTACCGTGTCCGACGGCAGCGATTCTCCGGAGGAAATCCTGCAGGCAGTGAGAACAACAGGTCTTGTGTTTTTTGCTGTAAGTGATCATGATGCGGTAAAGGGCTGCCGGATCGTGCGCGGGCTCTTGCGGGAGGGGGACCCGGCCTTCGTGAACGGGGCGGAGTTTTCGTGCAGGGACGATCTGGGAAAGTATCACATTCTGGGCTATGCCTACGACCCCGCGGCGGCGGCCATGAGGACGCTTATCGGCAGGGGGCATGGCCTTCGGATGAAGAAAGTGAAGGCCAGACTGGACTTTATCAGGGATGAATTCGGGTTTTCATTTCCTGAGGAGGAGATACAGTCGCTCCTGGCCCTGGACAACCCGGGCAAGCCGCATATCGGCAATCTGATGGTGAAGTACGGCTATGCAAAGAGCAAAGAGGAAGCCATACGTGACTATATCAACCGGAAGCATTTCAAAAACGAGTTCGTCCGTCCGGAAGAGGCCATTGCCGGCATTCTGAAAAGCGGCGGTATCCCGGTTCTGGCGCATCCCTCCTTCGGCAGCGGCGATGAACTGATCGTCGGCGAAGAAATGGATCAGCGTCTGAAACGCCTGATCGGATACGGGCTGCAGGGCGTGGAGGCTTTTTACTCAGGTTTTTCTCCGAAACTGAAAAGTGAGATGCTGAAATACGCGGAGCAGTATCATCTGTATGTGACGGCGGGCAGCGATTACCACGGAAAAAACAAGCTCATCCCGCTCGGCGATACCGGCATGGAGGAGAATATGCCTGTGCCTGAAGGCATGCTGCGCTTTATGGAGGCCGTTGACCCGAAGCTGCCGGACCTTCTTCTGTCCCGCTGATGGGGCCTTGATACTGTATAACTGTGGTTCTTTTGCATGCGCAGCAACCGAAAGTGTTATCAGCGAGCAGGATGCTTCTTCTGACGAATACCTGTATTGTAAAGAGAAGGGTGAAATGATGAAAACGATTATCCATACATTGCAGCAATACACAAAAGAGAGTCCGAATGCAGCGATCCTTTTCGATGACGTACATACAAAGGGCGTCACTTACGCGCAGCTGGACGAGATGTCAGGGCGCGTTTACGCCTGGCTGAAAGCGCAGGAAATCGGGAAGGAGGCCTTTGTCCTGATCGATCTTCCGCGCGGTGTCCTGCCGGTCGTCGCCATGATCGGCGTCTGGAAGGCGGGCGCGGCCTGGACCCTGGTGGAGGACACCTACGCGCCGGAACGCATCGAATTTATCCGCCGTGACTGCGGCTGCAAGGCGGAAATTTCATCGGAAACCTGGGACGAGATCATGCATACCGAGGCGCTTGCCGGATATGAAGAGGTCGGCGCACACGACGCGGCCTACGCCATTTATACCTCCGGCACGACGGGCAATCCCAAGGGCGTCCTGCATGAGTACGGCAATCTCCAGCGCGCCATCGACTCCATCACCATCGGCGGCAAGGTTCCCTTTGACGGGAAGGACAGACTGGCAACGCTTGCCCCCATGAACTTTGTCGCCACGGTTATCGTCATCCTGTCTGCGCTGAACGTGTTCGAGGGGAAAAACTATATTGTCTCCTACGCCACGATCAAGAATCCCACGGCGCTGGCAAAGTTTTTCCTCACCAAGCGCATCACCATCACATTCCTGACGCCCTCCTATGTCCGCAAGCTCGGCACCAACACCGGACCCTTCCTGCGGATGCTGTTCGTCGGCTCCGAGCCCGCGAACAATCTCTACAACAAAAACCTCAAGCTCATCAACATCTACGCTGCCAGCGAGAGCGGTTTTGCGGTCGGCTTCTTTGAGATCGACAGGCCCTACGAGGTGTGTCCCATCGGCCGGCCCCAGGTCGAGACGGAAATCCATCTGCTCTCCGAAGACGGCACGGAGGTTCCGGAAGGGGAGACGGGCGAGCTCTGCTTTGTCAACCCCTATGTCCGCGGTTATATCAACTTGCCGGAGGAAACTGCCAGGGCTTTCCGTGACGGGCTTTATCACACCGGCGATCTGGCGAGGCGTGACGAGAACGGAAATCTTCTGCTGCTCGGCCGCACCGGCGACATGATCAAGATTAACGGCAACCGCATCGAACCCGCCGAAATCGAGGCCGCCGTCAAGCAGGCACTGGGCATCGACTGGTGCGCCGCCCGTGGATTTGAAGAGGATGGGAAGAGCTATCTGTGTGCTTATTACACGGCGGACATAAAGGTCGATCCCGCCGCGCTGCGCGAGGAGCTCTTAAAACGCCTGCCCTATTATATGATCCCTGCCTACTTCATGAAGATCGACTCGGTACCCCTCAAGGCAAGCGGCAAGCTGGACCGCCGCGCCCTGCCCGCACCGGATGCCAAAGACTTCCAGAGTGGCTACAAGGCGCCGGAAAACGAGACCCAAAAGGCGCTTTGCCTGGCTATGGCTGCTGTTCTGGGACTTCAGCGCGTGGGCATCCACGATGATTTTTACGAGCTGGGCGGCGATTCCCTCGGCTCCATCGACCTTGTCAGTCAGAGCGGTTTGCCGGGCCTCAGCGCGGCGCTGATTTTCCGCGGCAGGACGCCGGAGAAGATTGCTGCCCTGTATGACGAAGAGATGGCGAAAGGCGGTGGAGAATCGCCCGATGAGAAGAACGATGAGGCCATGACGCGCTCGCACGCTTTGACTGCCGAGCAGCTCTACATGATCGACTACCAGCTTTACACGCCGAATTCCACCATGTACAACCTCTTCTCCGTCATGCGCGTAGATAAGGAGATGTTCGAGCCCGAGAAACTGGCGAAGGCCATGCAGACTGCGATCTCCAATCATCCGGCCCTGCTGACCACCTTTGCTTACAACGGGGACGGAGATCTTGAGCAGCGTTACACGCCCGAAATCCGGCAGGACATTCATGTGGAAAAGCTCTCGGAGTTCGAATTCCGCTATATCAAGGACACGCTGGTCTATCCTTTCAAAATCGTCGGCGGAAAGCTGTATCGCTGCAAAGTGTTTGAGACGGAAAAGGCGGCGTATATCTTCTTTGACGTACACCACTCGCTGTTTGACGGCAGTTCCCTCAAGGTCTTCCTCTCGGACGTTGGCAAGGCCATGATGGATATGCCGATGGAAAAGGATTATTATTATCTCATGCTCCAGCGCAGGGAAGACGCGCAGAAGGCCGGCTTTTATGAGGAAAGCCGCCGTTATTTCGAGAAACGCTACGATAATGTCAACTGGGCGGGCTATCCGAAAACCGATCACGAATCCCGCGACAATGCGATGGGTGAGCTTTTCGCGCCGCTGGAGATCGCCCAGCCGCAGATGCGCGCGATGGAGAAGGCCTACAAAATCAGCCGCAACGAGTTTTTCATCACCGTGGCGGGACTTGCGATCTCTATTTACAACAATATGCCCGATATCAAGATCAGCTGGATCTACAACGGGCGCGAGGATCTGCAGATGATGAACACGGTGGGCCTTCTGTTCCGCGACCTGCCGGTAGCCTTCCGTTTCAAGGACAGCGATACCCTGCGCGATGTCTTCCACGACGTACATGAGCAGGTACGCATGGGAATCGAGCACAGCCTCTACCCCTATGTGGATCTCAACAACCGCGTAAACGGCGAGCAGTCCGCCTACCTCCTGTATCAGCAGGACATCCGGGATATGGGCGGACTGGAGGACTTCAGCGTGGAGACTGTGGACGTGCGGCAGAATCAGGCCGCCTCGCAGACCATCCTGGATATGGAGATTCTGGACGGCGCGGACGGTCTGCAGCTTATGATCGACTTTGCCGCGAGCCGCTACATGAAGGAGAGCATCGAACACTTCCGGGATCTGTTCGTGAAGCTGGCACAGTGCATGGTCACGCACAACTCCCAGAGCGACGTGACCGTGGGCCAGCTGAAGGCAAAGGTCTCCGATCAGAAGAACTTCTTCCGAATGGTGAAGGGTATCTTCACCTGGAAGAAGTAAAGGGAGCGCGGGATGGATCAGGAACAGGAGCTGGGGCAGGACTTTAGCTTCGCCTCCCTGGGTAAATTTGTCGCCCCCAGCATTTTTACTTTCGTTTTCATCGCGGTCTACCAGATGGTGGACGGGCTTTTTATCGAACGCTTCGTCGGGGAAATGGCCATCAGCGCCATCAACCTCTATTATCCCATCATCAGCCTCTTTATTGCCATCGGCGTCATGATCGGCACCGGCGGCAACGCCGTCATCGTCAAAAAGGTAGGGGAGGGCAAGCGGAAAGAGGCGGGCGAAACCTTCTCCCGCGTCATCAGCTTTACGATCCTATGCGGCATTGCCTGTACTGCGATATGCCTCGTATTCGCCGATCCTGTTATGCGCCTGTGCGGAGCAACGGACGGAAATATCGAATTTCTCCGCCCCTATTACCTCACGCTCAGCACCTTCTGCATCGCCATCCTGCTCCAGTCGGAGCTCGGCATTCTGATCATCGGCGAGGGGAAAACCGTCGTTGCCGCAATCGTCATTATGGTGGGCGGCGTGCTCAACTGCGTGCTGGACTATGTCTTCATGCGCAATCTGAACATGGGCATCCGCGGCGCCGCCATCGCCACGGTGATCGGCTACTGCACCACGATCGCCTACGCGATCTGGTTCTATGTGATTGCCCGCAAGAGCTCCTATCATCTTGAGCTTGCAAAACCCGACCTGAAGGAGATCGGCTTCATCTGCTTCAACGGCTCCTCAGACATGATCTCCAATCTCGCCCAGGGCGTCACGGTGCTGTTCATGAATCATCTGGCCTATCGCTGCTACGGCGAGGTCGGCGTCAGCGCTTTGACGGTGGTGACCTATGTGCAGGTACTGATCATGATGGTCTTCATGGGCTTTACCTCCGCGGTGGAGCCGGTGTTTTCCTACCATTACGGCAGCGGAAACACGGAGATGCGAAGGAAGGTTTATCGACTCAGCATCCGGTGGTGCCTGGTGCTTGGCGCGGCGATCATGCTGCTGCTCTTCTTTTTCCGAAGCCAAGTGATCGATGTTTTCTTTGATCCGGGGACGTCTTTTTTTGACATCGCCTCGCTGGGCTATCTGCTCTCGCTGCCGGCCTGCCTTTTCGTCGGCGTCAACATCTTCGGCTCCGGGCTGTTTACGGCATTTTCCAACGGACTCGTATCAGGATTTTTGTCATTCGTGCGAACCTTCCTGATCCTGACAGCCTGCCTGTACGGTCTGACTGCTTTCTTCGGCGGCCCCGGCCTCTGGAGCGCCTGGCCGGCGGCGGAGTTTTTCAGCTGCCTTGTGACTGTATTTTTCCTGCGAAAGTATCGCAGCCGTTACCAATACTGAATAAAGGAGAATCACTATGCTGAATATCACCACAAAACGCGAGGGCGAAAACCTGCTTGTCCGTCTCGACGGACAGCTTGACAGGCTGACGGCACCGCAATTGTACGATACCCTGACAGCCAATCTGGACGGCGTAAAGAATCTCACGCTGGACTTTGAAAAGCTGGATTACACCTCCTCCGCAGGTCTGCGCGTGCTGTTGGCCACGGAGAAGGAAATCGGGAAGAAGGGCCGTATGGAGATCATCCACGTCAACGAGATGATCATGGACGCCTTTGAAGTCACGGGACTGGTGGATATATTCAATATTGTCTGAGCCAGCTTCCTTCGGGAAAAACCGGAAAGAGCTTTCACATGAAGAAAAACATATCAATCCGTTTTAAGCTCAATATTCTGATCACCGGCATCATTCTGCTGGTCTCGATAAGCCTGGTTTTCGTCTACTATCGCGTACACTGCGAGACGGTGGATGAGCGCAACTTTGAGCTCGTCAGAAAGGCTGCGGTCTCGTCGAAGGATTATGATTTTATCAACGATGTCAGACAATTGCGCGAGACCATTTTGACCGAGAGCTTTCAGGAGCTTCGCCGGGAAGCGCTGGACGCGCAGGACCCGGAGATGATCCGAAACTATCTGGACGGCATCGAATGCGAGAGCCGCTACAGCGCTACGCTGCTGGAGTCTGTCGAAAACGTCGGGGATACGCTCATGGTGGCTACGGAGCTTTTCGGCGTGGACACGATCTACTTGCAGTTCGACCAGAACGGCGTGACCTATAACCTGGTTGATCCGTGCGAGGATATTTTCTGGATCGGTTCGATCGAGGAATCAATCTATGAGTTTGAGGAATACGAAGATAATGTGCGTATTCCGCCCACGGTCTACCATTCGGTCTACGGCTGGCGCTGCACGGCCTGCGAGCCGGTCCAGGACCCGGAGACGGGAGAACCGATATATTCTGTGGGCGCCGATGTAGACATGAATCAGGTCATACAAGAGCGGCACGAGTTCTTCTTTCAGAGCATTCTGCTTGTATTGATTCTGACGGTACTGGCCATCCTTATCTCCACACTTATGGCAAAACGCATGATCACGCATCCGCTTCGTCAGCTCTCCGAAGCCACAAAGGCGTTCGCACATGAAGAAAACGGCTGTTCCAGAGACAGCGTTGCCAATCTTGATATACGCTCCCAGGATGAGATCGGGGAACTGTACCGTGACATTCGTTCCATGGAGGAGCGCATTGTGGTTTACACAGAAAATCTGACACGGATCACGGCGGAGCGGGAGCGCACGGAAACCGAACTGCGCACCGCCGCGGGAATCCAGATGTCCGTGCTGCCGGAGATCAGCGAATCCATTTCGGAGCGTCCTGAATTTGAACTTGCCGCCAGCATGAGCCCGGCGAAAGAGGTCGGCGGCGACTTTTACGATTTCTTCTTCATCGATGGGGATCATCTTGCGCTGGTGATCGCCGACGTGTCCGATAAGGGCGTGCCTGCGGCGCTGTTCATGATGTCTTCGAAGATCCTGCTTAATTACCGTGCCCGTCTGGGCGGAAGCCCGTCGGAAATCCTCAGCGCCGTGAATGTGGAGCTCTGCCGCAACAATCCCACCGATATGTTTGTGACGGTCTGGCTCGGGATCCTAGAGCTTTCGACAGGCCGTCTGTGCTGCTGCAACGCCGGACATGAGTATCCCTTCCTCAGACAGAACGGGCGGTTCGCGCTCTATAAAGACAAGCATGCCCTGATGGTCGGTGCCCGTGAAGGAGTTCGTTACCGGGATTGTGAAATTCAGCTGTCTCCCGGCGACGCAATCTTTGTTTACACGGACGGCGTGCCGGAGGCGAAAAATGCGGAGAACGATTTTTTCGGACTGGAGCGCACGGAGCAGGTGCTCAACAACGCTGAAAAGGAGAGCGCTGAGGGAATCCTTGACGCCATCAGGCAGGTGACGGACGCCTTCCGGGGAGAAGCGCAGCAATTTGACGACCTTACCATGCTCTGCGTGATTTATAAAGGCCGACAATAGTATAAGATAAATAGTACAAAAATATATGGAAATCCCCCCGAGTACGATGGTTCGTATGCGGGGGGATTTCTCCGCCTGAACTGTCAGAAGAATTTCAGCGGCTCGTCGTCTGATTATTTCCGGCGCAGGATGCGATGGAGGAACGGTTTCGGACCGGTATGCTTGATGCTGCTCCCCTGGAAGAAATCTTTAACCGCGGCGTATTTATCCGCGGTAGAAACAATCACGCCCTCAAGGGAATTCGGATGTTTGCTGTGCGCAGCCGGCCACATATGCCGTTCAATGATATCTGCGGATTTGTCACTCAGATTGTTTGCCAGCGCACGCGCAATTACTACGGAGTCGATCGGATGCTGCCGATAGCATTCACGATTGCCCGAAAATTTCTCATAACGGCCGAGAATCCCAAGATCGTGACAGAGCGAAGCTTTTACAACATCGGGAATATCCGTCTTGATATGGAGTCTGTGCAGCAAGTAGCACATGGCAAGACTCGCTTTTGCGACACGGAGCGTATGCTCGCCAACCGTGGACCAGTTATGATGCGTTTGCTGAAATGCCTTTTCCATTTCGCCGGAGTGAAGTATTTCCCCTCCATAGCGCTCCAGATCCTGCATGACCCGGTCATTTCTTGTGGCGCGTCTGTCATGCGCGATCCCTGATGAGGAATTTTGTTCAGACCTTCTGCTCATATCTCTCTCCTCCCTCCGCATTCCATAAAGGGGATGGCATATAACCTGATATAAAAAAGTATAGCAAAGAACGGAGCCCGCTGCAATTATATTTATCCTTTAAAATTTCTTAATTCAAGTGAAATCATAAACGATTGTTTCCCGGTCGATGATTTTATTGATTTTATCATACGGTTGTGAGATAATACTTTTCGAAATGGAGCGGTGCTGATATGGAAAAATACAACATATGAGGCAGCGTATCGTATTCAGAAGCAGTTCGGTTATGGTATTTCTGCTGCTTGTGTTTTCGGTGATTTTGAGCTTCTTCGGATACAGCGCCTTTACCGATGCAGTTGCTGAAAAACGTGCAGATGGCAGGCAAGGCGTTTGTAAAGGATGCGGAGCAGTCCGACGAGCTGACCATGATGTGTATGAAATATAAAGGGCCGCAGCGACAGTGAGCTGTGCCGGCAGTACAGCCGCGCCATGGATAATGAACGCATCATTTTTATACGACAATAAGGAGATCAGGATGAAAAAGGTATTGATTTTATGCTTCGTATTTGCTCTGCTGCTAACAGGCTGCGGAAAGAAAACGAATGACACGGGACCCGCCGTTCAGCAGGCGGCCGAACCATTTCAGAAAACGCGGCATGCGGAAATCAGCGTCAGGGACTACGGGACGATAAAGTTGGAACTCGATGAAGGCAGTGCCCCGATCACGGTTGCCAATTTTATCAGGCTTGCCTGTGATGGCTTTTATGACGGCCTTACATTCCATCGCATCATGGATGGATTTATGATTCAGGGAGGAGATCCGGACGGAAACGGAACCGGCGGTTCTTCCGAAAAAATCAAAGGGGAGTTTTCACAGAATGGTGTAAGCAACCCGATCAGCCATGTAAAAGGCGTAATCTCCATGGCGCGTGCCAATGATCCTGACAGCGCCAGCTCGCAGTTTTTTATCACGGTTGCCGATTCTACCTTCCTGGACGGAAGCTACGCGGCATTCGGACGCGTGACGGACGGGATGGACGTTGCCGAAAGAATAGCAAAAGACGCGAAACCCGTTGACAATAACGGAACGATTCCGCCGGAGCAGCAGCCGGTAATAGAACGTATTGTAATCACAGATTGATGACAGGATTCTCAAAGTTTACTCTTCTCGCGGAAATGTATATTGGATCAGAATCAAATCATGGAAAGGGGCTGTCATTTTGAATCTCAAGGAACTTCGTGAAAAAAGGGGGCTCACCCAGACTGCGCTTGCAAAATCCCTCGGGGTGAGCAGCAACGCCGTTTCCGCAATCGAAAGCGGACGACTCAAACTCAGCGGAAAGCTATCCGACAAGATCAAAGAGGTTTACGGAGAAGTCATCGAGCCTGAGACGAGGAAAGCCAAGGCTGTGAAGATCAGCGTCGAAGAGAAGGCGGAGGCGATGGAGAAGAAAGCGGAAGCGATCCTTGAAACCGCGGGAGCCGAGGCTGTTCTTGATGCCGAAAAGAAGATAGAGGAAAAGACGAGGAAAAGAAAGGCAAGGAAACAGGCGGCGAAGCCCGCTGTTGAAGCCGGCGCTTTGGCTGTAGCCGCCGTTGCCGCTGATGTTGAAAAGAAAATTGAAAACACGATAAAAAACACAAAGAGAACAAAAATCGTGATTCAGTCTCAGATGGGCAGAGAAATAACGCCTGACGAAATCCTGGCAAAAATCGGCGAGGCGGATACGGTCTATATCCGCGTCGATCAGAACAAAGCGTATTGGGTGAAAGGCAAAGAAACGGGTTCTGTCGATTTGTGGTAAAAATATGTCTCCGGATGATTTGCTTTGCATCATTCCGGAGGCATTTCTTTTCGGAATGATCCGGGTTATGGAGTGGGTTTGGAGGGCCGGACCGTGCATATGGATAATCCTTGAGCAGGCTGCACAAATCATATGAGACTCATTTGTGTACACTGCCGGAGAAACAGGCTTGTGACGGAATTGACGATGAATTGATAAAAAAGCTGTTGCATTATAGGCACTTTGCATGGTATGATAGGTTCACAGCATGATTAAAGCCTCGAGAATTGTCAGTTTTGCACAGACGGCACTTTTCGGGGAATTCATGCACGGAAAATAATATTTGGAGGCTACATCATGAAGAAACTCTTCGCGCTCCTTCTCACCGCGGCAATGGTCTTTTCGTTTATGGCCATGTCCGGCTCCGCATTCGCCGCAGACGACAACACCCTGTCCGTCTATGCCTGGGACGCAAACTTCAACATTCCCGCGCTGAAGGCTGCCGAGGCCGCCTTCCAGAAGGTCAACCCCGACTTCAAACTTGAGATCGCCACGCAGTCCGGCTCCTCCGACGTCGAGCAGGCTATGACCCTGGCCGGCTCCTCCGGCGATGTGAGCTCCCTGCCCGACATCGTCCTCTTCCAGGATCACTTCATTCAGTCCTACGTCGCGGACTATCCTGACTGCTGGATTCCCCTCGAGGGCGCCAACATCAACTGGGACGATTTCGGCGCTGAGAAGCTGAGCTACAGCACGATCGACGGCCAGCACTACGGCGCTCCCGTCGACAACGGCACCGCCATCTTTGCCTACCGCACCGACGTGCTTGAGCAGTGCGGCTATACCCTTGCCGACTTGACCGGAATCACATGGGATCGCTGGCTTGAGATCGCCCGTGACGTCAAGGAGAAGACCGGCTTTGCGCTTCTCTCCATGGATCACTCCGGCGACGACCTGCCTTACATGATGATGCAGGCCGAGGGCCTCTCTCAGTGGAAAGACGGCAAGCCCTTCTTTGCCGACAATGAGCCTCTTGAGCGTATCATCGGCGTCATTGTCCAGGGCGCCAAGGACGGCACCATCCTCCTTGCCAACTCCTGGTCCGAGTACTGTGATCAGACCATCGTCGGCAACCAGGTTGCGGGCGTCATGAACGGCAACTGGATCATCCCCACGATCGAGCAGGTCGCTGACAACAGCGGCAAGTGGGCCCTGACCACCATCCCCACGCTTGACGGCGGCAAGGAAGGCTACGCGGCCAATGGCGGCTCCTCCCTGTACATCACCGGCAACTGCAAGAATGTCGACCTTGCCAAGGAATTCCTCGCCTACACCTTCGGCGGCGGCGAGGGCTCCATGGAGACCTATGACAATGCCCTGCGCAACGGCGGCGTTATCACCTGCTGCATCTCTGCCGGCGGCTCCGATGTTTACAAGGAAGGCGTCCCGTACTTCGGCGGCCAGGCCATTTACAGCGACATCGTCGGCATGGGCGCTTTTGTCCCGGTCGTTGAGCAGAACGATTTCCATTACACTGCCCGTACTTACATCGGCAACGCCATCACCAACATCATCAACGGCGCCGATCTGAAGGGCGAGCTCCAGTCCGCGCAGGAGCAGGTCGAGTTTGAGATGGGCTGATCCTGTCGCCCAAACTCCCGTATACACCAAAAACGGCATTGCCCCGTCATGCGATATGGCGGGGCAATGCCGCTAAAGGCGGAATCCTGCTTCGCTTTTGCATTCATCCGCGATTGAGAACGCTCATCCGATTGGAGGGATTTCTATGGAGAAGAAAACCAACCGCTGGGGCTGGGCCTTTCTGATCACGGCCTCAGCCATGATTATGATTTTCAGCTTTTATCCGATGATTGCCGCGCTTATCACCTCGTTCAAAACCGGCTCGAGCGCCAACATGAAATGGGCTGAGCCGTGGTACAACAACTATGCCCGCATGTTCAAGGACAAGACCTTTATCACCTCGCTGAAAAACACCTTCCTGTATCTGATCATACAGGTGCCTGTGATGCTCGTGCTGGCGATCCTGCTTGCTCAGCTGCTCAATAATCCCCACCTCAAATGCCGGGGACTGTTTCGCACCTGCATCTTCCTGCCCTGCGCAATCTCACTGGTCTCTTACTCGCTGATCTTCCGCACCCTGTTCTACGATACCGGCCTCATAAACTCCGTGCTTATGAAGCTGGGGATCATCCATGAGAACATCAAATGGCTCGGCCAGACAAACACCGCCCGCGGCGTCATTATCTTTGCGCTGATCTGGCGCTGGACGGGGTATAACATGGTGTTCTATCTGGCGGGACTGCAAAACCTGGATTACCAGGTCTATGAAGCCGCACAGATCGACGGTGCCAACGGCTGGCAGACCTTCTGGAAGATCACCGTCCCGCAGCTTCGCCCCGTCATCATCATGACCGTTATCATGTCCATCAACGGCACCCTCCAGCTCTATGACGAATCCGTCAACCTTACAAACGGCGGCCCGGCGGGCACCACGATGACCATGTCGCACCATATCTATAACACCGCGTTTCAGGGCAAGGCCAACTTTGGCTATGCCTCGGCGCTGTCCTTCGTCGTTTTCATACTGGTGGCGATTCTTGCCGCGATCAACCTGAAAGTTGGTGATAAACGTGACTGAACGGAAGAAACCGGATATGATCCAGCGCCGTTTGATCCCGAGCTATATTTTTCTTATCCTCTTTTCTGCCTTCTCGATCTTTCCGCTTTTCTGGATGGTGACCGCTGCGACCAACACGACGGTGGATGTGTCGCAAGGCCGCCTGTGGTTCGGTATGTTCAGCGCGGAAAACTTCAAGACCCTGCTTGACGGGATGCCCTTCTTTGAGTCCAAGCTATGGAGCGCCATGCGCAACTCCTTCGTCTTTGCCGCGGTGCAGACAGTGCTCAGCCTGCTGATCTGTTCCCTGGCCGGCTTCGGTTTTGAACTTTACCACGACAAAGCAAAGGACGCGCTGTTCGGTGTTCTGCTGATGGCAATGATGATCCCGGGTGTTGCCACGATGATCCCGCTGTTTACCATGATGAGCAAGATGAAACTCCTGAGCAGCGTGTGGGGCTTTATTCTGCCCTCGATCGCCACGCCCTTTCTGATCATGATGTTCCGGCAAAATTCACGAAACTTCCCGATCGCCCTGCTGGACGCGGCGCGCCTTGACGGACTTTCCGAAATCGGCATCTTCTTCCGGATCTACATGCCGGTCATGAAGTCCACCTATGCGGCCGCAGCGGTCATCACCTTTATGAATGCGTGGAATGCTTATCTTTGGCCGCGCGTCGTGCTGAAGGCTCCGGAATCCCAGACCATGCCGCTGTATATTGCCAATCTTGCCGGCGGCTATACCATCGACTACGGCGCACTGATGATGAGCGTTTTGTTCTGCTCGCTGCCCACGGTCATTATCTTCTTCATCCTGCAGAAGCAGTTTGCGGAAGGCATCACCGGCGCAGTCAAATAATCTGTCCTTTTTCCTCGCTTCGGGCGCCTTCCGCCGATACCCGGTTGACGGAGGGCGCCGTTTATTGATGTTCCTGGTCAAGACAGCGATGAATGCAGGCACATCAATCATGATTGAATTGTCGTTTCGCTCGCCCCTGGCGGGGCAACCGCGAAACATGGCAAAATTGCTCCCCAACAAATTCAAGAATTTATTGGGGGCGCAATAATAATTGCATAACAAGGAGCGTTTTCCATGAATGAATTCAGCTTTGACCGGGTTGCGAGAAACCCGGCAATTTTTGCGGTGGGGCGTCTGCCGGCCCACTCCGACCATATTCCGTATCGTACGGCGCAGGAGCTGCGCGCGGGCGTAAGCAGTCTGCGGCTCCCGCTCGACGGCGTGTGGCGCTTTCATTACGCGAAAAATCCCTCCGCCGCGCCCGAAGGCTTCTGGGCGGCGGATTACGACGTCAGCGGCTGGGACTGCATCCGCGTCCCGGCGCATATCCAGATGGAGGGCTATGACAAACCCGCCTATGTGAACACCCAGTACCCCTGGGACGCGGACGAGGAACTGCAGCCCGGCGAAATGCCGACGGTTTTCAACCCTGTGGCCGACTACGTACTGGATTTCCGACTTCCCGCAGGCTTTTGCGGCGGGGAAGTACATGTCCTGTTTGAAGGCGTGGAGAGCGGCTTCGCCCTCTGGCTTAACGGAAATTACGTCGGCTACAGCGAAGACAGCTTCACACCTTCGGAATTTGACTTGACTCCCTGGCTGCGGGAAGGGGAGAATCGTCTGGCTGTCCGCGTGTACAAATGGACGCCCGGGAGCTGGTTTGAGGATCAGGACTTTTACCGCTTTTCCGGCATCTACCGCAGCGTCTGGCTCTGCCTTGTCCCGGAGACGGCGGTGCTCGATCTCTCGGTCGTGCCGCTGGTATCGGAAGAGCTCACGGCGGGCACTGTGGAAATCACCGCAACAACAAAGGGCGCGGGCAGCCTGCGCCTCACGCTCACGGATGAGGGGCGCACCATCGCTGCGGGAGAGGCCTTCTTTGAAGACGGGTTGGCCGCCGCCGAGCTTGCGGTTCCCGCGCCGGTTCTTTGGAGCGCCGAGTTTCCGAAGCTCTACACGCTTCTCCTCGAGGTCTGCAGTCAAGAGGGGAGCGTCACGGAGGTCATTCGCCAGCGCCTGGGCTTCCGCCGCTTTGAATTAAAAGGCGGTCTCATGCTGCTCAACGGAAAGCGCATCGTCTTCAAGGGCGTTGACCGCCATGACTTCAGCTCCAAACAGGGCCGTGTCCCCGATCGGGAGGAGCTTGTGCGCGATATCGTCACCATGAAGCGCAACAACATCAACGCCATCCGTACCAGCCACTATCCCAACCAGTCCGCGCTCTATGAACTCTGTGATGAATACGGCCTCTATGTCATGGACGAGAACAACATGGAGACCCACGGGAGCTGGGACGCGCTCTTCCGTCAGCAGGCCGGAACCGATTACGTGATCCCTAAGGACCACGAGGAGTTTGCGCCCCTGCTGCTGGATCGCGTCAACAGTACCTATCAACGGGACAAGAACCACCCCTGTGTGCTGATCTGGTCCTGCGGCAACGAGAGCTTCGGCGGCAAGGTGATCTATGAGATGAGCGAGCTTTTCCGTCGTCTTGATAAGCATAGACTCGTCCACTATGAGGGCATTTTTAACGACCGCAGTTATCCGGCCACCAGCGACATGGAGAGTCAGATGTATACCCCCGCCGCCGAGGTCGAGCGCTTCCTTGCCGAAAATCCGGACAAGCCCTTCATCCTCTGCGAATATACCCACGCCATGGGCAATTCCTGCGGCGCAATGCACAAATATACCGAGCTGTCCGACCGTGAGCCGCGTTATCAGGGCGGCTTCATCTGGGACTATGTCGACCAGTCGCTCTGGAAAAAGGATCGCTGCGGCAAGTGGTTCCAGGCATACGGCGGAGACTGCTGTGAGCGGCCCACCGATTACAACTTCAGCGGCAACGGCATCGTCTACGGCGGCGACCGCACTCCCTCGCCCAAAATGCAGGAGGTTAAATATAACTATCAGAACATCTCTGTCATTTTTGACGAAACCGGCTTCACGGTCAGGAATAAAAACCTTTTCCTGAATACCGACATGTATACTGCTGCTGCCATTTTGCAGCAGGACGGAACAGAGCGCCTGCGCATACCGCTTGACATATCGGTACCGCCGCTGTCGGAAGCGTATTTTGCCATTCCTGCTGCCGTCGAAGAGGAAATGCGTGCGCAGGAGGCCACGGCCTCGCAGCCTGGAAGATCGCTGCCTGAGTTTGCGGTGACGGTCTCCTTTTGCCTGAAGGAGGATACGATCTGGGCCAAGGCCGGGCACGAGATTGCCTTCGGTCAGAAGGTTTTCAAACGCGAGAAGGCTGCGTTTGTCTGTGATGAGCCCCTTCGTGTGGTGCGGGGCAAATGGAATCTCGGCGTACACGGCCGGAACTTCTCGGCGCAGTTCTCCGCGATCCGCGGCGGTCTGACCTCCTATATCTTCAGCGGTACGGAGATGATTGAGCAAATCCCCATGCCCAATTTCTGGCGCGCGCCGATTGACAACGACCGCGGCAACGGTATGCCCCAGCGCTATGCCCAGTGGAAGATCGCAAGCCTCTATGGAATCGGCATCGGCCCCCAGGCGCCGCTGTTCCCGGAGGTCGAGCAGAAAGAGCACAGCGTTGCCGTCACCTTCGACTATCTTCTGCCCACCAATCCTCTGAGCGGCTGCAGGCTCCGTTATGAGGTGTTCGGGGACGGAACCGTGCAGACGACGCTCTCCTACAAGGCGGTCGAGGGCCTGTGTGACATGCCGGAGTTCGGCGTGATGTTCAAGCTCAATGCCGACTACGACCGCGTAGTCTGGTACGGCCTTGGGCCGGAGGAGAGCTATGTCGACAGGCAGAAGGGGGCAAAGCTCGGCGTATACGAAAAGAGCGTGGCGGAGAATATGGCGCGCTACCTTGTGCCGCAGGAGTGCGGAAACAAGTGCGGCGTACGCTGGGCGAAAGTCGTGGATCGGCGCGGCCGCGGCATGGAGTTTTCCGGGGACGAGCTGTCCTTCAGCGCCCTGCCCTGGACGCCGCATGAACTGGAGAACGCCGCCCATGACTATGAGTTGCCCACGGTACACTATACCGTGGTTCGTGTCGCACTGCAGCAGATGGGCGTCGGCGGGGACAACAGCTGGGGCGCGCAGACGCATCCCGAATACCTCCTGCCAAAGAACAAGGATCTGACATTTACCTTCCGTTTCAAGGGGATCTGAGCATGAATATTGTTTACCATGCCAAAAGCAAAACCTTTCATTTGTATAACGACAGCCTCAGCTATATCATGACCGTGCTGCGAAACGGCCATCTCGGACAGCTCTACTGCGGCGAACGCATTCACGACCGTGAGGATTTCTCATATTTTCTGGAGCTTGCGCCGAGGGCCATGAGCGCGTGTCCCTATGAAAACGACCGCAGTTTTTCTCTGGAGCATATCAGGCAGGAGCTGCCATCCTTCGGCACGGGGGATTATCGCGACGGCGCTGTGGAGCTTTTGCAGGCAGACGGCAGCCGTCTCACGGATTTTCGTTATGTAAACCACAGTATCACACCGGGCAAGCCCAGACTCAGAGGCCTGCCCGCCACCTATACGGAGTCGGATGACGAAGCGATGACTCTGCTTGTCACCCTTCGCGACGATTTGACCGGCGTCACGGCGGAGCTCGGTTATACGATCTTTCGAGATTTCGGCGCAATCGCAAGAAGCGTTCGCTATATGAATGAGGGGGAGAAGACCGTTACGCTTACCCGTGCAATGAGCCTCTGCCTTGATCTGCCGGATTGCGATTACGACTGGCTGCAGTTTTCCGGCTGCTGGACGCGGGAACGCAAACCCATCTGCCGCAGACCGGAGCAGGGGATCCTTGCAGTCGGCAGCAGGAGGGGACACTCCTCTCATGAGCAGAACCCCTTCGTCGTCCTCAAACGTGCGACGGCGGACGAGGATCAGGGAGAGGCGTTTGGCCTTTCACTCGTATACAGCGGCAACTTCCTGATCCAGGCGGAGGTCGATGCGCACAGCACGCTGCGCCTTTTGGCGGGCATCCACCCGGAGGGTTTCGGCTGGCGTCTCGAACCGGGGGAAGCTTTCCAGAGCCCGGAGGCCGTGCTGGTCTACTCCGCCGGAGGCCTCGGCGAGATGAGCCGTACTTTCCACCGCCTGTACGGGCGACGGCTTGCGCGCGGCGTCTGGCGGGATCAGCCTCGTCCCATTCTGATCAACAACTGGGAAGCAACCTATTTTGATTTTAACGAGGATAAACTGCTGCGCTTGGCGCGCCAGGCAAAGGACTGCGGAATCGAGCTCTTTGTCCTGGACGACGGCTGGTTCGGCCGCCGCAAGGACGACCGCGCAGGCCTCGGGGACTGGACGCCGAACCCAGCCCGTCTGCCGAACGGAATCAAAGGTCTTGCCGAAAAGATCGAGGAACTGGATATGCGCTTCGGCCTCTGGTTCGAACCGGAGGCCGTCAGCAAAAACTCAGCGTTGTACGAGCAGCACCCGGACTGGCTGCTGGCCACGCCGGGCCGCACCGCTTCGCTGGGGCGCTATGAGTACATCCTGGACTTTTCCCGCCCTGAGGTTGTGGACAATATCCATGCCCAGATGGCGTCGGTACTCGGCAGCGCAAAGGTCTCCTATGTCAAGTGGGACATGAATCGCAGCATCAGCGAGTGTTATTCTGCCGCCCTGCCGCCGGAGCGTCAGGGTGAGGTATATCACCGCTACATTCTCGGCGTGTACGATCTCTATGAGAGGCTGACGTCTGAGTTTCCGCAGATTCTCTTTGAATCCTGCGCCAGCGGCGGCGGGCGCTTTGATCCGGGTATGCTCTACTATGCCCCCCAGTGCTGGACGAGCGACAACACCGACGCCGTGGAGCGCCTGCGCATCCAGTACGGTACCTCCTTCTGCTATCCGCTCAGCAGCATGGGCGCACATGTCTCAGCGGTGCCGAACCACCAGATGTTCCGCGTAACCCCTCTGGAGACACGGGCGAATGTGGCCTGCTTCGGCACCTTTGGCTATGAGCTTGACCTTGGACGGCTCAGCGCTGAGGAGATTGAGGAGATCAAAAAGCAGGTCATCTTTATGAAGGAGTACCGGACGCTTCTGCAGTTCGGGGATTTCTATCGCCTGAAAAGCCCCTTCAAAGGCAACACCGCCGCCTGGATGACGGTAAGCGCGGACAAGCGCCGTGCCATTGCAGGCTTCTACCGCATCCTGAACACCAGCAACGACGCCTATACCCGGCTGCGCCTGCGCGGTCTCGACCCCGACAGGCTCTATCGGATCAAGGGGGTGGAGACCTGTCATTACGGGGATGAGCTGATGCGCGCCGGACTCATCACGTCGGACTCCACCGCCGGAGAGCTTTTGAACGGTGCAAAGCCCTGCACGGATTTTTCATCACGACTGTATATTCTTGAAGCACAAGACTGATCGGCACAGCGCCCCCTGACATACCCAATATATGCCGAAAGGCTGAGATTCCTTCTCGATGGAATCTCAGCCTTTCGGCATTGCTTATTCTGTTTTCATTCGGGAGCAGATTCCGGTGGCTGATCTGCTCCCTGCCAGTCAAGATCAAACAAGGAACAGGTGAAAACCAATATCAGGCTGCGGCGTTGAAGGAGATGCTGCCCTGATTGATGATGAAGTCGGCATTCGGGGTGGCATAGCTGCCGCCGAAGATGTCATTGATGCAGAAGGAATACAGATAGTCTCCATCCGGCAGAGGCCCGAAACCAAGGGTGTCGCCGTCGGTCCAGATATACTCGTCGCCGGTAAACTCAGACGGTTCAAAGGTCTCCGCGTCGTAAGCGTCATAGGCGGGAATGATATGGTCACCGACCTTCAGAGACTGATCCGGGCGGGCGGCGATGCCGTTATCGCCGACGCCGTCCCAAAGGTCCAAAAGCTCGACCTCACCCGTGTCATGATGCCAGGCAAAGCGGAGATTGGTGAGCTCATCGTTGACCATGACAGGGCTGGTGTAGAGGTCATAATCATCACTCTCGCTGACGAGCTTGACGAAGAGGTTCTGTCCGTCGGGCATCGAAAACCAGTAACCGTCAAAATCGTCTTCAATACGGCCGGTATTCCAGTCAGCCAGCACGTCGCTGGTTGTACCGAGAGAAATGACGTTCTTCTTGTCATCTGTGTACATATAGACCGTTGCTTCCACAGACACGGTATTGTTCAGACCTTTATCCGAGAGGACGAAATAGTAGACATCGTTTTCATCGACAGTGGGCTCCTCCTGGAAGGTGATGGCCGTGCTCTGTGTGTAGTCGGGAACCATGGAATCAAAGTCCCAAGGGGTGTTCGGGTCATATCCCGCCCAGCTGCCGCCGTTGGCAAAGCCATAGGCGATCTTGCTGACCAGAGCGAGATAGTGGGTGCTGACAGCGACATCCCGGAAAACGGACAGCTCCTTGGAGCCCTGTACCTGGAGAGGATAATAGACCGAAAGGCCGCTGGCATTGGGGTGGTTTCCTCCCCGGACCTGGTAGACGACCGCGGCATTCTCCGCATCGCGGACAGGCTGGGCGTTGGAAGACCATTTGGATCCGGCGTCAACCAGACCGCCAAGGTCGACCATGTTGGTGTAGCCCTCGCTGCGGTTGTTGCCGCCAAAGTTTTCCGCAGCGACGATGGCACGGCAGATGGGGGCAAAGTTTGTTTCGTCCTCCGTCGCGTCATAGAGATGCTCGGCATAGGCCTCGAAGGCAGAGCAGAGCGCGCTGATTTTGCTCAGGTCGATCAGGGCAAGCGTAGCGCCGGCACTCTCGTCATTATCCACACAGTTCTGATAGAAACCGTCGCAGATGGCCTTGCCGAGCGTGGCAGCGTCGACAGCGGGGTCCGCGGCGGTCGCTTCGCCGATCGCCTTATAGTTCCAGCCGGTGCCGGGCTCGACTTCCTGGGAACCGATCATGTATTTTGCGTGAGAGGAAAGCATATTGGCGTTTTCAAGGGTGCCCATCAGGCAGGCGTCATAGCCGATGAAGTCGAAGCCGCCCGGCAGTGCGTCCTTCGTATTGTTGAGCGCATCGTCGATCGTCCTCAGGGTGAGACTCTGGCTGTCAAAATTGTCATCAAAGCAGACACCGGTAATGCTGCCGCCGCCGTGGTCCCAGAAGACCAGACCGTTGTGGGCGGAAGGATACGTTGTAAGACCCCAGCGGAGGAAAGCTTCCAGCGTCTGGGAATCGCCCATGCTGGCCTGGGGCTGCCGGTCGACGATCGTGCTGGTCCCGCCGGCGATTTCAAAACGATCCAGCTCGTTCGGCGAAGCGTCGTTTTGCCAGGCGCTCGCGCCGCCGGTCTCAACGATAAAACGCACGCTGGAGTTTGCGGTCGCGTCGATCATTTCCTGCATGTTTACACTGGCGTAGCCGTCCTCGCTTTCAAGGTTCGACCCGCAGATATACACAAAGATCGTCCAGCCGTCATTGTCAGCGAAGGCAGAAGTGCAAAAAGACATGCACAACACAAGCGCGACAAGAATTGCAATGAATTTTTTCAATCAGAATTCCTCCTTCGTTTTTTCTCCGTGGTGAATTTGTATGCAGTTTATGCGCTTGCATGCACCGCCATATAAGGTTCTTCGACGATGAAACAACCATTTTTTGCCAAACTGCTTATATAATATATATTATATTCATGGGTCCGAGAAAGTCAATGGGGATGCTGCAAAATTTTGCAGGATAAAAGGCCGTTGATCGTTAATGATGAACGCGCCCCGGCGCGTTCGATGATGATTCGATCTCCATCGGACAAAACAAAAAAGCCACCGAATGGTGACTTTTGTTTTGGTGGACGCGAAGTGGATCGAACCCTCAAACCTCACGGATGAGAAGCGTGCGCTATCCCATACGCGAGAGTTATGACCTTAACCTTATGTAGTGATACGCTTTTCTTATCCCTTGCATTGCGCCGCTTTTGTGCGTATAATGGATATACGGTGTTCAGCGATCTGTCGAGCCTGCTGAATCTTCCGTTTCTTTCACAGGATCATTGTATGGAGGCGCTATACTTGAAACAAAAATCAAACGAATACAAGCTGCTGACCGAGCTGTATTTCCGGCTTTTGCCCTATCAGGTTCTGCTGCTTGCCATCAACGCGATCAACGGGATTGTGGACACCCTCTATGCCAGCAACGTGATCGGGAAGGCAGCGATGAGCGCAATCGGGATTTTCGGGCCGATCAACATCTTCCTCAGCGCAGCGAGCCTTATGCTGGTCAGCGGCTCACAAATCCTCTACGGCCGGTACGTGACCACGAAAAGAGAGAAGCTCCCGGAGTTGTTTACGGTTGATCTGCTGATCGCCCTCGGCATCTCCCTGCTGTCCACTGCGGTATTGGCTCTCGCCGTGGCGACGGGCCTGACGCGGCTTCTGCTTTCCCAGCAGCCGGATCTGCAAATGCTGAACCGGTATATCCTCGGACAGCTTGGCGGGATTCCGCCGCTTTTGATGGGACAGCAGCTTTTTTCATTCCTCTCCCTGCAAAATCAGACGCGGCGCACCATGATCGCAAGCGTTGCAAGCTTTTTGAGCAATATCGTGTTCAACCATCTTTTTATTGTGATCTTTCCCATGGGCACGTTTGGCCTGGGGCTTGGAACCGCGCTCTCAAACTGGGTGTTTTTCGGCATCCAGGCCGTCTATTTCCTGCGGAGGCAAACGGAGCTGCGCTTCTCTCTGCGCACGTGGCGGCGCGAGGAGGGCAGACAGATCATCAGACTCGGTTATCCCGGCGCGATCGCCCGCTTTGGGGAGATGCTGCGCTGCCTGATCGTGAATTCGCTGGTGCTGAAATATGTCGGGAGCGTCGGCATTTCCTCGTTCTCCGCGTCCAATTCTCTTCTGTCCATCATCTGGGCGGTTCCCTTCGGCATGGCTGCCGTGTGCAGGATGCTTTTCAGCATCAGCATCGGGGAGGAGGATCGCAAATCCCTGGTGAATACGATGAAGATCACGATGACGAAGGGCATGCTCCTGATGTTCATGATTGTGGCACTGCTGATTCTGTTGGCTGAACCGCTGACCCGTCTGTTTTACCGGGAGCCTGCCGATCCCGTGTATCATATGACGGTGATGGGCTTTCGCCTGCTGCCGCTTTGTATGCCCTGGTCCATGATCAGCATACACTTTGCATGCTACGCGCAGACTGCGGAAAAGCGGAGGCTGGCGGTGGTGCTGCCGGTGGTTGACGGAGTGATCGGCGTGGTACTGTTCAGCTTCCTGCTGATCCCCTCCATGAAGATGAACGGACTGTACATTGCCAATAGCTGCAACGGCATGCTCTGCGCGGCGGTGGTCGTAGTGGATGCGTGGATTTCGCGCGGGAGCTTCCCGCGTAACCTGGAGGAACTAATGGCGATTCCGGAGCGGATCGGCGTACCGGAAAACGAGCGCATCGACATCAGCGTGAACAGCATGGCGGAGGTTGTGAGCGTCTCCCAACAGATCGGCGATTTCTGCCTGGAGCGGGGAATCGACCGACGCAGGGCATATTTCGCCGGCCTGTGCATGGAGGAGATGGCAGGCAACGTTATCAAACACGGCTTCGTGAAGGACGGAAAGAAGAACCACATCGACATACGTGTGGTACACAAGGGGGACGACATGATCCTGCGCATCCGTGACAACTGCACGGCCTTTAATCCGGCCGAGCGCGCAAACGCGATGGAGCCGGGCGAAACGGGGAAAAACATCGGCATCCGCATGGTCTACAAGATCGCCGGGGATGTGAGTTATCAGAATTTGCTGGGCCTGAATGTACTGACCATACGAATTTGACAGGAAACCGCGTTTACGAAACATTTTTAGGGACGGTTGCCGTTATTTTTACTCTTTTTTCATGGATGCCTTTTGAGACAGCCCCTAAGTGGTGGACTCGAAGGGGATCGCTTGCATCGGCTGCGCCGATATAGGTATTCACCAGCGTGCGCGCTGGTTCATGCACATGCCGCCGGCATGTGCGATGATGATTCGATCCCCTTCGGACAAAACAAAAAAGCCACCACATGGTGACTTTTTGTTTTGGTGGACTCGAAGGGGATCGAACCCTCGAACCTCACGGATGCGAACCGTGCGCTCTCCCAGCTGAGCTACGAGCCCTTATTTAATTGCTGCTTCATCTGACAGCTTTTGTATTATAGCACACTTTTCAAAAAAGTAAAGAAAAATTTTATTGAAATTTTCAAAAAGATGGTGTATAGTATCGTCGTGGCTTTTGACAAGGCTGCACTAGTTGGGGAGCCAGCGGTGCCCTGTAACCTGCAATCCGCTACAGCAGGGATGAATTCCCGATCGAGGATATGTTCTGTGTCGTCTGACCCCGGTAAGCAGCGTTGACGATCCGGTCTCGCGCAACGGGAACCCGTGAACCATGTCAGGCGGGGAACCGAGCAGCATTAAGCGGTGCTTTTCGTGTGCCGTGAGGCAGCCGGGTCCGAGCCGGCTGCCGGCGTAACGGATATAGGACATTATTCGGAGTCGGGTGTGCAG
This sequence comes from uncultured Eubacteriales bacterium, assembly GCA_900321275.1. Lineage (GTDB taxonomy): Bacteria > Bacillota > Clostridia > Oscillospirales > Oscillospiraceae > Limivicinus. Next base: position 46,500 of record ONVI01000012.1, read on the forward strand.
TCTTGTCAAGAGCCATGATGTTTTTAAACCGAGGGAGGGGAGCGGATGTATCAGGCGCTTTACCGGAAATGGCGGCCTCAGACCTTTGACGAGGTCGTGGGGCAGAAGCATATTACGGAAACGCTGAAAAACCAGGTTAAGACCGGCCGCCTTTCTCATGCCTATATCTTTATCGGCACAAGGGGGACGGGCAAAACAACCTGCGCCCGCATCCTGGCCAAAGCCGTCAACTGCGAAAACCCGGTGAACGGCAATCCCTGCGGGGTATGTCCGGCCTGCCGCGGGATCAGCGAGGGCTCCGTGCTTGACGTGGTGGAGCTGGACGCCGCCTCCAACAACTCTGTGGACAATGTCCGTGCCCTGCGGGAGGAGGCTGTTTTCAGCCCGGCGACGGTGAAGAAAAGAGTATACATCGTGGACGAGGTGCACATGCTCTCGACCTCGGCCTTTAACGCTCTGCTCAAGATCCTGGAGGAGCCGCCGGAGCATCTGATGTTTATCCTCGCCACGACGGAACTCCAGAAGGTCCCGGCGACGATCCTTTCCCGGTGCCAGCGACACAGCTTCAAACGCATTGACGCACCTGCCATCGCGGAGTATCTTGAATTCATCGCCGGAAAAGAGGGTTTCAGGCTCGAGCATGACGCGGCGGAGCTTATCGCACGCCTGGCCGACGGCGGCGTACGCGATGCGCTGAGTCTGCTTGACCAGTGCTCTGCCAGTGAAATCATCAATCTCGACGCGGTTTACTACGCCATGGGTCTCTCAGGAAACCGGCGGACTGCCGCCCTGATGGGGAGCATTCTTGACCATCAGACGGAGAAAGCGATCAAGGATTTTAACAGTCTGTGGATGGACGGGAAGGATCCCACCGTCCTTTTGACGGAACTGAGCAGCCTGCTGCGCGACACGCTGATGATGAAGATCGCTCCGCAGGGCGGGCAGAGCCTGATCTCCGGCGGCTATGACAGCGAAATGCTGGAATCGCTCGGGTCGCGCATGACGAAGGATGAGCTGATTTGCGCCATGGAGACGCTGCAGACCGCGCAGACGAGGATCCGCGCCGGTGCAAGCCCCAAAACGACTGCGGAGCTGTGTCTTGTAAACCTCTGTGACAGCACGCTGGAAGACAGTATTGCGACTCTCCGGGCGAGAATATCAAGACTGGAAGAGCAGGTCAAAACCGGAATAACCGTTTGTGCCGTTCCTTCGCCGCCCGTTGAGGAAGAACTTCCGCCTCCGCCGGAGGAGGAATACCCAGAGCCCGCATCCTTCGAGCCGCCGTCATATATTTCACCGGTTTATGAGCCGGTATCGATGCAAACGGAAGCGGCTTCACCGCCTGCGGAAGCTTCTCAGGCGGCGGAACCGATGGAGATGCCGCCCGCGGAGAACAGCGCGATCAGCGTGAGCTGGAAGGAAATTGCCGCGCAGACAGCGCCGGTTCTGCCCAAGGATATCAGCACCAGGCTCGATGATGAAAAGAGTGTACGCGGCAGGCTGGAAGGGCCGGTTCTGCGTCTGGAGGTAATTCCCGGATTCCTGTACGGGAGATTTAACCGTCAGGAAGTGCTGGCAAAGTTTTCGGAGACGGCAAGCAGACTTGCTGGATATGAGGTTCGCGCGCAGCTGTCGGAATTGTCAGATGATCCCGGCAGCTCGAAGCGCAGCCTGGACGATCTCAAAGCATTTAAGGAAGTCAGATTTGTTTGAATAAACTATATAAATGGAGGAATAAGCAATGGCAAAAGGCGGATTTCGCGGGGGCTTCCCCGGCAACCAGGCGAACATGATGAAACAGGCTCAGAAGATGCAGCAGGATTTTCTGAAGATGCAGGAAGAGCTGGAGAGCAAGGAATTTGAATTTACTGCCGGAGGCGGCGCGGTCAAGGCGACCATGGTCGGTACCCGCAAGCTTCAGAGCGTTGTGATCGACCCCGAGGTTCTGGATCCCGACGACGTGGAAATGCTGCAGGATATGATTGTCGCTGCGGTCAACGGCGCCATGCAGCTTGCCGATGAAGAGACCAACAAGGCCATGGCCAAGCTGCAGGGCGGCCTCGGCGGGCTGGGCGGTCTCGGCGGACTCTTCTGACAGCAGGGTATGAAAACACCCTGGGGAGAGCGGCTTGATCCCAAACGGCCGCTTCCGGAGTACCCGCGTCCCCAAATGCGGAGAGACAGCTGGCTGAATCTGAACGGCCTCTGGGACTATGCGATCACCGGGGACGGTATCCGCCCCAATGCTTTTGAGGGGGAGATCGTCGTTCCCTTTTCTCCGGAGGCAGAGCTCTCCGGCGTCGGACGGATGCTCAAGCCGAATGAGTACCTTTGGTACAGGCGAGAAGTGACAGTACCGTCCGCCATGCGCGGAAAACGCCTGCTCCTGCACTTTGACGCCGTGGATCAGGAGGCGACGGTCTGGATCAACGGACGTCTCATGCTGTCGCACCGCGGCGGTTATCTGCCTTTCTCGGCGGATATCAGCGGAGCGGTCTCGGGCGAGCGGTTTGAAATTCTTGTCCGCGTGCGCGACGAGACGGACAAAGGTGAGCGCTGCCGCGGAAAACAGAGCAGCAGGCGCGGCGGTATCTGGTACACGCCGCAGAGCGGTATCTGGCAGACTGTGTGGCTGGAGGCTGTTCCGGAGGCGTATATCAAAGCCCTGCGCATTACGCCGGATTTTGACAGGGGAGAAGTCGTGATCGGCGCCGATCTTGTCGGGAAGGGAACGGCCGCCGCTCACTTTGACGGGGAAAACTATGTCCTGCCCGCACGGATTCCGGTGCCGGATTTTGAAGCCTGGTCGCCGGAGAACCCGAAGCTTTACGAATTCAGCGTCAGCTTTGGCGAAGATCGCGTGCAGAGCTATTTTGCGATGCGGAAATTCTCCGTCGAAAAAGACTCTGTAGGTGTGCCGCGGCTGTTCCTGAACAACAAGCCGTATTTCCACAACGGCCTGCTCGATCAGGGCTACTGGCCGGACGGACTGTATACGGTGCCCTCGGATATGGCCTATGTGTACGATATCCGCAAGGCAAAGGATATGGGCTTTCATATGCTGCGCAAGCATATGAAGATAGAGCCCCTGCGATTTTATTATCACTGTGACAGGATGGGCATGCTCGTCTGGCAGGATATGCCATGCGGCGGCGGACACTATTGCCCGCTTGTGGTCTCAGCCCCGCTTATCACGGGGATAAACCTGCGCGACAAGCAATACAGGCTGTTTTCAAGGCGTAACGCCGCCTGTCGGGAGAGCTTCCGGCAGGAGCTGGCGGAAATGGTCAAGCATCTCTACAACTGTCCGTGCATCTGTATGTGGGTGCCCTTCAACGAGGGCTGGGGACAGTTCGACGCCGCGAAGATCCACGACTTCATCCATGCGATCGATCCTACGCGCACGATTGATCACGCCTCCGGCTGGCACGATCAGGGCGTGGGCGCGGTGAGAAGTCTGCACGTCTATTTCAGGCGCTTTATTTTCCGTCCGGATGAAAAAGAACGCGCCGTCCTGCTCAGCGAATTCGGCGGATACAGCCACCGGGTAGAGGATCACTGCTTTAACGAACGGTATTTCGGATACAAAAAGTTCAAGACGCCGGAAGCACTTGAGAAGGCACTCAAAGCTCTCTACCGTGACGAGATTGCCCCGGCAAAAAAGTACGGCCTTGCCGCGGCGGTCTACACGCAGCTGAGCGATGTGGAAGACGAGCTGAACGGACTGATCACCTGTGATCGAAGAGTTGTCAAAATACAGCCCGAGAAGATGAAGGAAATCGTTTCCGTCATAAAATGAAAAAGCGTCACGGCGGAGGCAGCTCTGCCGTGACATATTTATAATACTTATGCTGAAAAAGGTCTATCTGGAAATCACCAATATCTGCAATCTGGCCTGCGCCTTCTGTCCCGGCACAAAGCGGGAAAAACGTATGCTGAGCCGCAAAGAGTTTGCGGTTCTGGCTGCGAGGATTCGCCCATATGCGGAGTATCTCTACTTTCACCTGATGGGCGAGCCGCTTTTGCACCCCGATCTGGAGGCGTTTCTCGCAATAGCCGGCGAACTCGGCTTTCGGGTTATGATCACAACCAACGGCATTCTCCTGCGGGAAAAGGGAGAAATCCTTTGCAAAAGCCCGGCGCTTATCAAAGTCAACATCTCTCTCCAATCCTTCGAGGCAAACGAAGGCGGAGAGCTGACAAACTATCTTGACGGCTGCATCACCTTTGCCGAGCAGGCCAACGCGGCGGGAAAGCGCTGCGAGTTCCGGCTGTGGAACCGGAACGGGCTTGACAAGCTGAACCCCGCAATTGAGGCCCGGCTGGAATCCGCCTTTCCGAAGCCTTGGAAACAGAGTCGTGAGGGCTGGCGGCTGCGGGAAAATCTGTGGCTGGAGCCGGGAGAACGCTTTGACTGGCCCGATCTGGAATCCAGCGACAGGGGAGAGGACTGCTTTTGTTATGGCCTCCGCGATCAGATCGGCGTTCTGTGCGATGGGACGGTCGTGCCTTGCTGCCTCGATCATGAGGGGGATGTTCCCCTCGGAAATCTCTTCATGCAGGATCTGGGTGAGATTCTTGACAGTCCGCGCGCAAAGGCGATCCGTGAAGGCTTTTCAAATCGGCGCGCAGTGGAGGCGCTCTGCCGCCGCTGCGGTTACGCCAGAAGGTTTTGAGCAATTGCTGCAAATTTTACAAAGCGCTCATGTTTTTTATCGCAGGATGTGCTAACGTATACGCAGCCCGACGGAACGGGAACAATTTTGTTTTCACCTCGTCCCATATCTGTCCGAAAGGGGAGATTTCATGAAGAAAAGAATCGTAAGCATCCTTCTGTGCTTGATCCTGCTGCTGTCCCTCTCCGCCCCTGCGTGGGCGATCAACCAGAGCAGAACAGTGATCGGCGCGGATCTGAATCCGATGCAGGTGGACATGGTCTACGCAAGCTTCGGCATGAGGCGGGGCGATGCGATTGAGCTTACCCTAACCAACGCAGAGGAGCGGCGTTATCTGGAGGGCTTTGTGGATGACCGAATGATCGGCACGCGCTCGATCTCCTGCGTTTATGTTGAGCTTCTGCCGCCCGGCAGCGGCATGTCTGTTTTTACGAACAATGTTACCTGGTGCACCGGGGATATGTATGTAAACGCCCTCGCCACCGCGGGCATCACGGACGCTCGCATCCTGGTATCCGCGCCCTTCGAGGTCAGCGGCACCGCCGCGCTTGCGGGCGTCTACAAAGCGTATGAGGATATGACGGGCACCAGCCTGGATGATACGGCAAAGCTTGTCGGTACGCAGGAGCTCACCGTCACGGGCGACCTTGCCCAACAGATCGGCAGCATGGATTCCACTTCCATCGTGGGAGAGCTCAAGCTGATGCTCGATCAGACCCAAAATATGAGCGATGACGAAATTCGAGAGGTTATCATCGGTATCGCCGACCGCTACAACGTCCGGTTGACCGAAACCCAGATCAGACAGCTCATCTCACTATGCCGCTCTCTGGAAGGATTGAACCCCGACCAGCTCAAGCAGAAGGTAGAGGATGTGCAGGGAACCCTGCAAAAGATGTCCGACGCAAAAGACAAGATCGCCGTTTATGCGGAATCGATAAAACAGTTTATGGACTCCGCCAGCGACCTCTTTGACAAGGTTCGCGATTTTTTGAGCAGATTTCAAAAATAACGTTTTACCCGCCTTTGATCACGCAGATCAAAACTTCATACCATATTCCTTGTGTATTGGAAACGCTTTGATAAACGGCCGGATTCCGCCGACAAATATAATTATTGCGGGAAGGAACGTGAAAAAACATGTTAACACTTGACAGGGCGATTGAGCTGAACGCAGAGATGGTTTCCGAAGAATCCCTGCTGCTTCATGCAAAAAATGTCTGCTACGCGATGGGCGCAATGGCGGAGCATTTCGGGGAGGAACCGGAGCGCTGGCAGGCCATCGGCATGCTGCATGATTATGATTATGAAAAGTACCCTGACGAGCATCTTCGACACACGGCACAACCTCTGCGGGAGGCGGGCGTGTCCGAGGAGGATATCCGTGCGATTCTCAGTCACGGTTATGGCGGCTGCACCGACGTGAAGCCTGAGACGAATCTTGAAAAAAGCCTGTTTACCGTCGATGAACTGACCGGTATTATCCAGGCCTGTGCCAGAATGCGGCCGAACGGAATACAGGATCTCGAAGTCAAAAGCTTTATGAAAAAGTATAAGGATAAGCGTTTTGCCGCCAAATGCAATCGGGAATTGATCCAGCAGGGCTGCGACATGCTGGGAATGGACATTCGAGAAGTTGCGGAGATCTGCATTGCGGGTATGAAGCCGCACGCGGAAGAGCTTCACCTGCAGGGCGAGGCAGCAGCGCTTTGAGGGAAAAAGCGGCGACATGTTTCCGGTTGCTGCCGACAATGGTTCGCCCAAACGACAGCATTTTGTCACTCACAGGTGACAAAATGCTGTCGTTAAAAATTGTAAATGCTGTAGCTCTGGGATTTCAATATGTTGTACGTTTGTCAATGATGTGAGACTGAGAGTGAGTTTGAAAGAAAAGCGCGTTAGCTTCTGACGGAGGGAGGGCGTAGCCCGACTGGAGTCAGCA
>ONVI01000073.1 GCA_900321275.1 uncultured Eubacteriales bacterium
CAAAAGACGCTTTTGCCCATACTCTTCACCGAAGTCATGGTCACGGTTTTCATCGTGGCATTGCCGCTGAAGGCATATTCATAGATCGCGTCTATGTAATCCGGGATCACCACATTTTCGGCGCTGCCCGTGTAGGCCCACAGCGTCACGACGCCCTCGCCGCTGCAGCGCAGGGCAAAGGAATCGTCCCCGACGACGTAGTAGTCATGACCGCCCTGATAGGCATTGGAGACAGCTATTGCCGCGCTCCCGGTCGGCGTGGGTACATAGACCCGCACCGCAGCCGGGCACATGCCGTAAGGGCCGATTTCGGTCACATTGTCCGTCAGCGTCAGGGAGGGCAGGCTTGTGCAGCCGCTAAAGGCGCCGCCGCCGATGCTCGTCACCGTGGCAGGAATGCTGACGCTTTTCAGATTCACGCAGTTGTAGAAAGCCTGTGTCGGGATTGCCGTCAGTCCCTCGCCCAGGGTCGCCGTCTCCCGTGGCATTGCCGCTGAAGGCATATTCATAGATCGCGTCTATGTAAGCCGGGATCACCACATTTTCGGCGCTGCCGGTGTAGGCCCGCAGCGTCACGACGTCTTTGCTGCTGTTGTATTGCAGGGCCATATCGGTCCCGATGACAAAATAGACCTTGAGCTGATTCCCGTAAGCATTGCAGACCGCTTTCGCGGCGCTGCCGTTCGGCGTGGGTACATAGATCCGCAGGGCGCCGTCGGCATAGCCGAAGCCCTGGTAGGCGCCGACGGAAGCAAGGCTGTCCGTCACGGTCAGCGCCTTCAGGGCGGAGCCGGTGAAGGCTGTATCACTGTAAATGGCAGTGACATAGGCGGGCAGGGATGCCGACGCGGCCGTGCCCGTATACTTTCGCAGGTTGAGCACGTCACCATAATAGCGAATGCCCCAGGCGGTGTCGCTGCCGACATAAAAGTGCGTCGCGTTGGAAACGGCCCTGGCCGCGGCACCGTTATAGTCCGGTACATGGATCTTCGCGTTATCGCTTCCTGTGAACGCGGTCGACGAAACGCTGGTCACGGTGTTCTGCATGTACACAGTGCTCAGCGCGGGGCAGTTCTCGAAGGCCCTGTTTCCGATGCTGATTTCGGTCGCGGCAGCGAAGTCCGAGTATTTTTCGCTTGAGAAGGTGACGCTTGCCAGGCTGGTGCAGCCCCGAAAGGCATAAGCTCCGACACTCGCCACATCGGCGGGGATCTCCATGCTCTCAAGGTTTACGCAGTCCTCGAAGGCCCGCTCCCCGATTGAGGTGACACTTACGCCTCTTTTCCAGACGACCCTTTTGATTTGATCCTTGTACTGCCTGAAGTCGGCGGTCGAATTGCTCGGGTAGTCCGGAATATAGCCTTTTTGCCCTTCATAGTTCGTTCTGATTGTCAGGTCGCCGTTTTCCTCCAGAGACCAGGACAGAATCGTATTGCCGATTGCCCCCGAGGCGATCTGCGCGTGAGCCTTCGGTGCGACGGCTCCGGCGCTGAAAGCGATCAGAAAAAAGCACAGCACAAGCGCGGTTTTCAGCAGCTTTTTCACTTTCCTTCCATCCTTTCTTATTCATTGACGTACACGATCGGCGAATAGATGACGGAATCGTCACCTGTTCTCTTTTCGTTCTCACTCCGCGATGAAGGTGCAGCCGTTTTCTTTCGCCCATTTCTCCGCCGTGCCGCCGGCAGGGGCCGTGACGGTGGTCAGAGCCGTGCAGCCGTCAAAGGCGCCCTCGGCGATGTCGCAGTCCTTCGGCAGGCGCAGCTGCGAAAGATTCGTGCAGTCGGCAAAGGCGCGCGCCCCGATGGCGCTGACAGTGTCGGGAACATAGGCCGACGGGATGGAGCGGTTCCCCGCGAAGGCAGCTTCGCCGATCTTCGTCAGATTCAGCGGCAGGCTGAGCTCATAGGAACAGGGCTCCACGATCGACCAGGACACGGACTGGTAGCCGATGATGTTCAGGTTCTTGGAGGAGACAAGCATACTGTACTTTCCAGCCGCCGTTTCCGATACAGTGCCTTCGACTTTCCATTCGTTCTGTTTCAGGACAAGGCCGCCTGCCCTGACCTCTGTGATGAGCGGAGCCTTCTTCGTCCCGTCATAGGCAAAGGCATTGTTGTCCAGTGTCACATCGCTGATTACTGCGGGATTGATCTGCCACAGAACAGTCAGGGGGGAGGTGGTGCCGTCAGGCCATGTCCAGCCCGGATCCAGAACAGCAAAGCACATGTAGTCTCCAGCGTTAGTGGCGGAAAAATCGCCTTCGACCGTGTAACCTTCGCCCGATACCACGCCCTGATGCTCCTTCCGGTCATAGGTGAAGGTCCGGACCTCGGGCAGTTCGGCTATGCGCACTTCCTGGCCGGGCGTGATCGTCATGGGGTACTTGCTCTCGTCCTCGATGGTGAAGGTGATCGGGTCGGACTTCACATAGGGGCCGTCCGGGAACAGCTCCTCAACGACAGCCGGTGGGAAGCTGCTGGTATTCACGACAGTCTCAAGCTGGACTGTTACCTGATCGCCGACCTTGAGGCCGTTGACCTCGGTCAGCCCGGTGGCGAGGCTCTGTTCGACGGTCTGGGTCTCGCCATCCTCCAGCAGCGGTATCTCAAAATAGGCGATGCCTGTGCCGGAAAAGTCGGTCGAAGACCATGACCAGCTCCACATATTGCTGTCGAGGGGGACGTCAGGCTTCAGCGGCCCATTCAGCGTCATGCCGAGGCCTCTGATGCTCTCGGCTTTTCTGCCGTCCTGGAGCGTAGCCTGCAAAGTGCCCTCCACGAAATAAACAGCCTCCGGGTCACTGAGATTTTCCGAAGCATTGAAATGCAATTTGAGGGGAAGGGCTCTTGAACCGGCTGCAATTTTGAGCGGCACTTTGAACTCGGCTTTACGGACTTTCGGCTTGAAGTTGTCCGGACTGAAAGCCATCGCGCTCACAGACAGAAGGCTCAGGCACATCACCAGCACAATCGCGAGGGCAAGGATTCGTTTTGTCATGGGTGCATTCTCCTTTCGACTTGTTCCGTTTTCGTTTTCGCTTTTGTCAGTTCCTTCCTTGTGAGTGTTTCCGTGACAAAACGGTCAGTTTCCTTCGTGCTCCTGCGAGTCCTTGTCCTGCTCCGGCTTCTTTTTGCCGAGGATCGAGACGGCCGTGATGGCAATTCCGCCTGCAAAGACAGCCAGCCAGCTTTGCTTGACGCCCGCGTACATCAGAATAAACATGAGCAGGACCGAGACCATGGCGATAATGGGGATGAGTTTTTTGGGTTCCATAAGAGCTTCTCCTTTTCTGTAAATGTTGTAAGTGCTGACAGGGCTGAAGCGGGTTTGCCTTAGAACTCTTGCGCGATTACCGTTTCCAGGAAGGCGCCGTTGTACCAGAAGGAGATCGCATCCCCGAGCCTGACAAGCTCAGGGGACATGATCGTGACAGAGGCCCGTGTCACGTTGTTGGGCCAAATCTCGTCCGGGGATACAAGGGCAGCCGCTGTCTTGATCTCTGTCCCGTCGGCGGTTTTCAGGACAAACAGAGACGGATCAAAAAACATGGTTTCGCCCCTGGGATTGCGGAGCGCATAGCCAAAGCTCCAGGTGCGCCCGCCGGCAAGGCGAACGCTCAGCTCATCGATAACGATGCCGTCAGCCGTGGTGTACACACCTTCGGGGATTATCTGCGCGGAATCATGCAACGGCCGGACATCCTCAGGCTCGATGCTCCAGCGCTGGCCTCCCCTTTGGGAGAGTGTGACCCTTACGCCCGGTTCCAGGTCCTGAAAACCGATATATTCCGCCTCAAAAAGTGCGCCGTCATCAGCTCTGACCCGGTATTGATCAGGGAAGCCTCCCGGCAGCTTTTCTGTGATGACGCCGTGTATGTCCTCGGGTGCATGCTTCGTTTTGCAGATACTTGCGATGATCTGTTCCGTCAATGTCTCCGCGTCCCCGCCGTCGAGCCAGAAGGAGAGCTCGCCGAAATCATCCCCGGCAGCGAAGAGGTAATTTGCTACGCGATAGGTGTTGCCGGCATCGCTTTCCTCGGAATAATACAGCGCGAGCGCAAGACCGTTGACCTCCAGGTACTCTACCGTATCTGTGCCGTATTCCCGCGCCTCTGCGGCAGCGTAATCGGCAAGGCTCTGTCCCCCGGCCGCAAACTGATACACGTCAAAGTCCATCAGGTGCCTGTCGCTGCGATAATAGCCGATCTGATCCTCCTGCTGTTCCTCTGCCGTGACCTCGCCCGCGGTGTAGTCTGCGGGAATAATGACAGAATACCCGGTCGTGCCGAGGAGGACAATCTTTTCATACCGTGTCACGCTGTCGGGCGCGCGCAGCACCAGCAGGCCGTCTTCAATCGAAGCCGTGCAGTCCTTGCCGTTTATGCTGTACTTGCCGGTGTCATCGCCGTTGTCTGTCCAGGTGTTGCTCTCAAAACCGTGGAAGTCGGTAATGCTGAACCAACCGTCATCCCCGATGTGCAGCGTCTCAGCGTCTGCGTAGTCGCGTCCCTGCTCCTTCAGTGCCGGGAGCTTTTCGTGCGGTACGTTCTGTTCCGCATCAACGCTTTCGCGGGAATAAAAGCGCCAATCGCCCACAAGGAGGGAGCCGCTCTTGACCTGCTCTGGCATTTGATAGCTGTATTCCTCCTGGATGGCGCCCCAGTCTATAACTGTGGACTCGGCCAGTTTCTCGGCGGACTGCCCGCTCTTTTCAAACACGTAAAAGGAATCAGACATGCCCGCGCCCATATCAATCCACAGGAAGCCGTCCCGCACGCTCATCTGACAGGCGTATCCGTTGATGTTAAAGATGCCGGTGCCGTCGCCGTTGTCTGTCCATACATCCTCGACAACTTCACCGAACATATTCACGCTCAGCGTTCCGTTTTCCTGCAAGGTGGCCGCAATGCTGTCCATGAACGTGCCCGCAAGCTGGTCATGCGGGACGGGCATGTCTCCCTCCATGGCGTAGATCTTCCAATTCCCGACGAAGGGCGAAGCGTCCGCCGCCGCGTAAGCCGTGACGCTGAGGCTCAGGCACAGCGCCGCGTACAACAGCAGCGTCGTCAGGACTTTCCCGAATCCGATTTTCGTCATGACAGTTCCTCCTTTATTCGTGTGTTTCCGATCTTTCTTTTCAATAATTCGTTGAGTTCCTGTACTTCCCTTTTATAGCGCAGATACATGATCAGCCAGATCACAGCAAAGCCGAGCGCCATGAAGCCCTCAATGGCCAGCAGCAGCTTCGGCGGCATGTCCCAGCATAAAAGCCAATTGGGGATCAGATAGCCCAGCGCCATTATCAGATAATGCGCAGCGGTCGCGCAGGCCAGCGGCCAGCTCTCAATCTCATAGAAGAGCGTGCAGCCCATGCAGAGCGACCCGAAGAGGCCCATTACCAGCAGCGATACCGCCGTTGCCGCCGTCGGGCTGCCTGTGCGGGCGAGAAGCTCGTCGGTGTATATGATGGAACCGATCGGCTTACCGCTTATGAGGGAAGGGACAATAAGCATCGCCGCCACGCCGAGCAGGAAGCCGAGCGCGCAGCGGATCAGAAGTTTCTTTTTCATCGTGCGTCCTCCCTTCTCAGCAGGCGTTTGCGGATCACCGGGATGCAGCGGCGGGATGCCCAGGTCTCGATCCCGCCCTCAAGCTCCAGCCGCAGCGTTCCGGCGAGTGTGAAGTCATAGCGCAGCACCTTGTCCAGGTTCACGATTTCAAAGCGCGAGATGCGCAGGAACTGTTTTTTGTCCAGCATATCCTCAAGGCTTTGCAGGGTCTGGCGCGTGTACCAGCTGCCGTCACCGGTGATGATGTGCACAAGCTTGCCTTCCACAGAGGCCAGAATGATGCCGTCCGGCGAGAGTGCGCGCAGATTTCCGAGGCCGTCAAATACCGTGAAACTGCCGGCCGGAGGCACAGAAAGGCGCGCCATCAGAGCCGTCACTTCCTCGTCCCGCGCAGCGGCACGGATCACCACGTCAATACGGTCGAGATTCGGATCAGGCTCGAAACGGAGCGTTATTTCCTTCATGTACGCGACGCCTCCTTTCTTCGGCGGGATGGCGGCATCGGTCGCAATCCGCGTCATAATAATGGCACTCCGCACAGCCCGGTTCCGTCACATCGGCACAATCACACCAGCTCTGGTGCCGCCAGCCGGTCTTTGTCCTGCAGACCCGGCAGGCAAAGAGCGGACACAAACAGCGGATGATGTCTTTTTCTTCGTCCATGTCGCCCTCCACTCCTTGTCTGTTTATATATTCTGTCAAGAAAATATCATGTGGACTGAGAGGCGTCAACAGATTCGCCTTAAACGGTATTATTTCCGGCTTAAACGGTATTTTTTCACCTTCAACGGTCGTCTTTTTTATTGCCCTGATGATATGCAGGGCAACAAAAAAATTGTGCGGCCACGCTCGGATGGTTCAAAACATGAACCGGGCTTTGAAACGAACAGCAGCAATTTGTTCAATAATCTGTTTCAAATATAATCTTTTTGGAACTAATCTTACAAATTTCATTTTGCTTTGGTTCATATCCTGCGATTTCAATGGACGGGAGGTCATGCTGCAATACACGCAGCCAAGGAAATCTTCAAAGTGAGTTCGAATTTGACGCTCATTCATGTCATTTTCCGGAGTTCTCTCCTGAGTTCTCTCCTGAAAATGTGTCTCTCCGAGTCCTTTTTCGCTTTTCGGTCATATTTCCCGAAAAGTGAAAAGGCGAAAAAAGTGCCTGAAAACTCGTCAAATGACGAATTTTCAGGCAAAATGGAAAAGGACGCCTATTTTGATAGAATTTCGGGGTGGGGTTCAGCTCCAGCCGGGGTGGGGTTCACTTGCCTTGGGTGGGGTTCAAGTTATGTAAACCAGGCACCCAGAAAAGAAAATTTTCAAAATACATCCAATTGGACGTAGACCGTTTGGGAGAAGTTTGCTATGATCTATTAATAAGTGTAATAGATGTTCTGGAGACTAGGAGGAAGCGACATGGAATATGTCATTAATCTGATTCTGATATTCTTTTCCTACTCCTTGTTAGGCTGGTGCATTGAAGTCAC
>ONVI01000027.1 GCA_900321275.1 uncultured Eubacteriales bacterium
ACGGAAACCATAAGGAGATCTATATGCGAAAAGGAAAAATCAAAGCGCTTTTGTTTATCATTGTCTTTCTGTTGGTGATGGCTACGGCGATCGCCCTGCTGCTGGATATGGAGCGGGAAAAGAAAGAAGTGCAGGAGCTGGGCTATGATCCCTATGCGGTGACGCCGGTACCCACCCTTGCGCCGACGGTGACGCCGATGCCCGTCTCCACCATTATGCCGACGCCCGTCCCGCCGACGCCGGTGCCGACGCCTCCGCCGACGCCGGTACCCACGCCGACGCCCGCACCGACCCCGACGCCCGTTCCGGTGGGGCAGGTCATCGGCTCCGGCAGCTTCCGTTCCGAGACCGGCGTACCCCTGAACGTACGCGCCGACTGGACAGCGGGAATTATGGACACGAACACCGTAGGGGTCAAGGTGGACGTTTATCTGGAATCCTATTCGCTCCAGATCATCGCCTCAAATAACGCTGTCAACGTCTCTGTCGGCGACAGCTACCAGTCCGCGAATACGCCGGACGTCAACATCGACGACAACAGCGCAATCCACGATACGCTGATCGCCACGACCATGCACACCATCCCGCTCTCCGGCGGCGAAGCGCGCAGCGTCCCGATGCAGGTGCAGTACCTCTTCCGCGGAACCTATTTCCAGAAGGAGATCGACACCATCGAATGCGGCGGCGCGATCCAGCTTACACGGTAGTACCCTCTCAGTCACGGCGGCATGCCGCCACGACAGCTCCCCCAAGGGGGAGCCAAGCCTTGCCTCTCCCTCCGGGAGAGGTACCCCGGTCAAACACCGGGGCGGAGAGGGTTCGCACAATACAGACACAGAGAGGATGACCGTCATGAGAACGCCAGAACAGATACAGGAGATCGTGCGGCTGCTGCTGGAGGAGTACCCGGAGGCGGGCTGTACGCTCGACTGGGGCAAGGACTATGAACTGCTGTTTTCCGTGCGGCTGGCTGCCCAATGCACGGACGAGAGGGTCAATCAGGTCACCCCGGCGCTTTTTGAGCGCTTCCCGACGCTTCAGGCCTTCGCGGAGGCCGACGTGGAGGAAGTGGAGAAGTATGTCCACTCCTGTGGCTTCTTCCGCGCCAAGGCGAGGGATATCGTCGCCTGCTCTCAGGTGCTGCTGGAGAAGTACAACGGGGAGCTGCCGCGCACCATGGAGGAGCTGACCGCCCTTCCCGGCGTGGGGCGCAAGACCGCAAATCTCATCCTCGGCGACGTGTTCAGGGTTCCCGGCTCTACGGTGGTGGACACGCACTGCATCCGCCTGACCAATCGCATGGGGCTGGTGGACGATCTCAAGGACCCGGTGAAGATCGAAATGGAACTGCGGAAAATCCTGCCGCCGGAAAAATCCTCGGATTTCTGCCACTGCCTTGTCCTGCACGGGCGCGCAGTCTGCGACGCGAGAAAGCCGGACTGCGAAGCCTGCTGCGTAAAGCACTTGTGCAGACACTTTTCGGGGTGACCCCTGTGCCTCCCTCAGCCGCGCAGCGGCGAATGAGGGAGGAAAACCGCTCCAGCGGCGGAGAGAGTCAGACCCTCTCAGTCACGGCGCTTGCGTGAAATGCGCCGCGGCAGCTCCCCCTGGGAGGGAGGCAAGGCTTGCCTCTCCCTTTGGGAGAGGTGCTCCGGTTCGTAAACCGGGGCGGAGAGGGAGTCAATAAAGAAAGGATCAATACTATGAAAGCCATTGTCAGCGTTTTTGCCAAAGACAGCAAGGGCATTATTGCCTATATCACCGCACTGCTTGCGGAGAAGGAGATCAACGTCCTGGACATCAGTCAGACGCTTTTGCAGGAGTATTTCGCCATGATCATGCTGGTCGATCTGACGGACTGCGGCATGTCCTTTGGGGAGCTCAGCGCCTATCTGGAGGCGAAAGGCCGTGAGCGCGGTCTGGACGTGCACATTCAGCGTCAGGATATCTTCGACGCCATGCACAAGGTCTGAGGTGGACGTATGAGCTATCTGATCAACAGCAGCGAGATCCTCCAGACCATCCAGATGATCAACCAGCAGCATCTGGACGTGCGTACCATCACCATGGGCATCAGCCTCCTGGACTGCGCGGACACGGATATGGACGCCTGCTGCCGCAAAATCTACGACAAGATCTGCCGCTGCGCCGGGAACCTTGTGAAAACCGGCTGCGATATCGAAAGCGAATTCGGCATCCCCATCGTCAACAAGCGCATCTCCGTCACGCCTGTCTCCCTTGTTGCGGCGTCGTGCGCGGCAAAGGACTATACGCCCATCGCCAAAACCCTCGACCGGGCGGCGAAGGAGACCGGGGTCAACTTCATCGGCGGCTTCTCGGCGCTGGCCCAGAAGGGCTTTACCGAGAGCGACCTGCGCCTCATTCACTCCCTGCCCGAGGCGCTGAGCGGGACGGAGCTTGTCTGCGCCAGCGTCAACGTGGGCTCCACAAAGGCGGGCATCAACATGGACGCCGTGGCGCTCATGGGGAGGATCATCAAAGAGACCTCAGAGCACGGACCCATGGGCTGCGCGAAGCTCGTGGTCTTTGCCAACGCCGTGGAGGACAACCCCTTCATGGCAGGCGCTTTCCACGGCGTGGGCGAGCCGGAAACGGTCATCAACGTCGGCGTCAGCGGTCCGGGCGTCGTGGCCCACGCACTGAAGGAATGCAAGGGCCAGAGCTTCGACGTGGTGGCCGAGACCATCAAGCGCACCGCCTTCAAAATCACCCGCATGGGCGAGCTGGTGGCGCAGGAAGCGTCCCGCCGTCTGGGCGTACCCTTCGGCGTGGTGGATCTGTCCCTCGCGCCCACGCCCGCCATCGGCGACAGCGTGGCCGAGATCCTGGAGATCATGGGTCTGGAACGCTGCGGCGGACACGGCACGACGGCGGCCCTCGCGCTTTTGAACGACGCGGTCAAGAAGGGCGGCGTCATGGCGTCCTCCCATGTGGGCGGGCTGTCCGGCGCGTTTATCCCCGTCTCCGAGGACGCGGGCATGATCGCCTCGGCGCGCGCGGGGACGCTCTGTCTCGACAAGCTGGAGGCCATGACCTGCGTCTGCTCGGTCGGCCTCGACATGATTGCCGTACCCGGCGACACCCCGGCGGATACCATCTCCGCTGTCATTGCGGACGAAGCCGCCATCGGCATGGTCAACAACAAGACCACCGCCGTGCGCATTATCCCCGTCAAGGGCAAGACGATCGGGGAGAGCGTAGACTTCGGCGGGCTTCTCGGCTCCGCGCCCATCATGCCCCTGCACACGGGCAGCGCCTCGGAATTCATCGCCCGCGGCGGCCGCATCCCCGCTCCGCTGCACAGTTTGAGGAACTGAAACTGATCTGCCTCATTCCGCGCGCAGCGAAGAATCCCGTATGGAACGCGGCGGGGGATCCTTCGCTTCGCTCAGGATGACAGTAAAAAGCCAGGATAACAATGTTAAAGGAGGCCGGACATATGAATATCAGGGAATCTTTCAGGCAGGATCGGCTTCCGTTTTTCGCGTCCTTCGCGTTTGGCCTTCTGGCCTGCGGCTTCTGCATGACGAACAAGATCCCTGTGGGGGACGATCTGGTGGGCATGTTCGACAAGGGGGCGACCACGGTCTCCGGCCGCTATGGGCTGGAGCTGTTGCGTTTTATCATGCCGGACGTCTCCATGCCCTGGATCTACGGCCTCATGAGCATCGCGCTGCTCTCCCTCGCGGTCTGCGTGACGGTGCGGCTCTTCTCCATCAAAAGCCCGGCGCTGCAGATCCTGCTCGCGGGTGTGTTCGTCACGTTCCCGGCGCAGGCCGGCACCATGCTGTATATGTTCACCGCCGCGCCCTACGCGCTGGCCCTGCTGTTTGCGGTGACGGGGGTGTGGCTCTTCGCGGAGAGAAAGAAGGGCTGCTGGATTGCCGCGCCCGTACTGCTTGCCTTTTCGTGCAGCATCTATCAGGGCTATTTCTCCATTGCGGCAAGCTTCTGCGTCATCCGCATGATTGTCCTGCTCTGCCGTACAGAGACGTCGTGGCGCGAGGTTTTCCGCGAGGGCGTCAAAATGCTTGCCATGCTGCTGGCGTCGCTCGCGCTCTACGGCGTCTTGCTGCTGGTGGCCTCAAAGCTGCTCGGCTTCCCGCTGCTGCACGAAGTCATCAACGACAGGCAGAGCTTCCCGCTGCGGCTTCTGGTGGCGTACAGCTCCTGGGTCAAGACACTGCTCTCCGGGCGCTTCGGCTATGTGAACAACAGGATTTCCCGGGTTATGCACCTTGTCCTGCTGCTTGCCGCCGCTTTCGCCATGCTGACGCAGCTGAAGAAAAAAGGGGAGACCGGGAGCGCCCTGCTCACCGGCCTTTGCCTGATCCTCTATCCCCTGAGCTGCTACTGCCTGTATCTGCTGGCGGACAACAGCTATATCCACTCCCTGTCCCTGTACAGCTTTGCCTCGCTCTATGTCCTGTGCGCGGCGCTGCTCGACGGCTGGGAGGCAAAGCCCGCGCCGAATCTCCGGCGGCTGTGTTCGCTGGCGCTGGCGCTGATCCTCTGCGGCAATCTCTATTACGCCAACGCTTTGTATCTGCGCTATTATCTCCGCTTTGAGGAGCTCAAAAGCTTCTATACCGTGATGCTCACGCGTGTGTTTGAGACGCCGGGCTACAGCGAGAGGGATCGCCTTGCCATCGTGGGGGACGCGCCGGAGCTTGTCTATGACATCGACCGGCATTTCACCGGATCACCACTGAGCCTGCCGAGCCTCGAGCTGGGCTCCACCGACTACGCTGAACTCATCGTGAGCCGCTATCTCGGCTGCGATATTCTCTTTGTTTCCGACGGGGAGCTTGCGCAGCTTGAAACCGACGATATGCCGGTTTACCCATACGACGGCTCGGTAAAGAAAATCGGTGATGTGATCGTCGTCAAGTTTTCACCAAAGGAGTCCGACCAATGAGAAAAGCAAGTCTTGACGTCTGCCGCGTCCTCGCGTGCATGGCTGTGGTGCTGGGGCATTCGGGGATGCTCTTCTGGGATTTTGACCCCTCCGCCCCCGTCTGGGCGGCATACAATCTGCTGTTCGTCATTCTGCGCAGCTCGGTGCTGCTGTTTTTCATGGTCAGCGGCGCGCTCTTTCTGGGCAGGGAGAAGCTGGACTTCAAAAAGCACCTGCGCCGCGCGGGGCACATGATTGTGCTCTACTATGTCTGGTCGCTGATCTGCAACGGGATCGATTACCTGTTCCTCCATTACTGGACGCCGGGGAACGCTTTCCTGCCGCTGGTGCTGCGGGGCTATTTCCACCTCTGGTTCCTGCCGACCATGGCAATGTGCTACTGCGCGCTCCCGCTTCTGCACGGGATGCTCTACAACAACCGGGACAACATCCGCCGCGGGGCGATTCTGATGGCGGTGATCGTCTGCGCGCAGGCGACGCTGAACGCAGTCCCCGACAAGTCGGAGATTTTTGCCGCCCTGATCGCGCCCTACGACTTCCGCTATTACCGCTACTTTGTGATGATGCCCCTGGGCTTCGTCCTGTACCGGGAAAAGCTCTCGAACCGGGCCCTTGCGATCCTCGGCGGGGCGGCACTCATCGCGGCGCTCGTGATTGCCGGACTGAACCGCCGTTACTCTGTCAGCATCGGTGCGGCCTCGGACGCTTACTATGAGGATCTGGCAATCTCCTCCGCGCTCGTCGCGTCCTTCGTCTTCTGCGCCTGCAAGCGGATCGAGACCCTGCCGCCGAAGCTTTGGAGCTTCGTTAAGACCTTCTCGGCCTGCTCCTTCGGCATGTACCTGATGCACCCCATCTTCATTGACGCCGTGCGCAGCCGCCACTATGATCTCACACAGTACAGCGCCCTCTGGCTCTACCCGCTCTGCTACCTGTGCTTCCTGTTCATCCCGCTGGGAATAAGCTGGGTCATGCTGAGAATCCCGGGACTGAGGAAGCTGGTCACCTGAATACAGACAATCAAAAACGTGTCATCCTGAAACGCAGTGACGAAGAATCTTCTATGCACGGAATGATTCTTCGCTCCGCTCAGAATGACACGTTTTTTTGTTATCCACGCAGCGCGGGTATCCATTTGAGAAGCGCGCCGCGGATGACTTTGTCGATGGGCCTTACGATCCAGTCGGCAAGCTGGGCCAGCAGCGTCGCGCCCGCAAAGCTCAGAAGGCTTACGGGGATCATGTACAGGAACTGCCGGTTGAGATCGGGCACCGCCGCCTTGAACCGGGGATAGATCAGCGAATCCGTGGTGTAGGACAGCAGATAGATCGAAAGCGACAGCCCGGCGATATACCTGACCACATTCTGCACCCTCTGCGGCAGACGATCCGCCCCCGCGTTCTGCAGGATCAAAAAGCACAGCACTGCACAGACATAGCCCTGATAGTGATCGTGCCGGGTGACGTCGATCGTCCATTTCCCGCTCGGCCCAAGCAACGCCACGTCGATCGCCACAAAAGCGGCAACCAGAACAAGCAGCAGCCCCAGCGCTTTCTTCGCGCTGACCTTCGGCCTGGTCTTGTGGAGATACGCCCCGGTAAAGTAATACGCGATGGGGGAGAGGTTCTTCCACCAGACGGACAAAAGCTGGAATTTGACGTTCAGCAGGCTCGGCAGGATGGAGAGATACAGGAAGGTTGCGATCAGCACCAGCCGCCCCCTGTCCGTCTCCAGACCGTTGAAGGAGAGGTTCAGAAACGGAATCATCAGAAACAGCCCCATGTACATCAGCAGGTACCAGGCGTATTCGATGCCGTAGAAATTGATCACCGCGCCTGCCATGTAGGAGAGACTCAGCGGCTCGTGCATGAAAACAGCGCGGGCAAGAAAGGTGATGGCGCTGCATACAAGATAGATTTCATAGATACGCAGAAAGCCGAGATAATATCGGGCCGAGAGCTTTTTCTCCGAGCAGAGATAGCCCGTGAGCATGATAAACATCGCCACGCAGGTGCCGACAATCATGCGCAGACCGATGGAGGTCAGCTTGATGGGCATGGCGGTATCAAACTCATAGAGCCCCGTGTTGTCGAAAAAGTGGGAAAACACAATGAACAGCGCCGCCACCGCGCGCACAAAGTCCAGATTGATATCGTGCTTTTTCGCCATCACTTCACCACCACATTCTCTTTCCCGAGCCGTTCCTCCAGCTCCGTCACCAGACCCTCATGAATCAGGCAATTCGCGCCGATGCGTTTTTTCTCCTGTTCGCAGTAAATAATCATTTGCTGCGTGCCGGGGAACATCGTGAGGATCAGTTTGATCCGTTCCAGTTCCGGATCGGTTTCGCTCGGCAGCCTGACCCAGAGCTTCGCCTGCTTCGGCGGCGGCAGTTTTTCACCCGGGGCGTTTGCGTCGGAGAGGGGACGGATCGTCTCCACCATGAGCTGCGGCTCCTTCTCGTCGCGCAGGGAGATGCGCCCCTTGACCAGCAGGGCGGCGTTGTCCTTGACGTAAGCCCCGCCGGAGTCCAGCGCCCGCTGGAAGGCCATGAGCTCCATGCTGCCCGTGTCATCCTCAAGCTGAATATAGCTCATGAGGGTGTTGTTTTTTGTCGTGCGGGTACGCGCGGACTGCACCACGCCCGCAACCGTAATCATCTGATTGTCCTGGAAACGCCGCGGCCCGTCCTCGGCGGAAAAATCCCCCATCACGGCCCCGATGGGCACCGCGCCGATCCGCCGAACCGCCTCGCGGTAGGCGTCCATGGGGTGTCCGCTGAGATAGAGACCGGTGGTCTCCTTCTCCATGGCCATCTTCTCCATGGGGCTGAACTCCTGCACATCGGGGATGGGAATGATCGCCGGGGCCTTCTCGCCCGCGTCGTCAAAGTCCCCGAAGAGGTCGAGCTGGCCGGAGATGTTGTCCCGGACGGACTGGGCGATGGAATCCAGCACCGACCCGGCAACCTCCAGCAGGGCGCGCCGTTTGTAGCCCATAGAGTCAAAGGCGCCCGCCTTGATGAGATTTTCGATGGCGCGGCGGTTGAGCTCCTTGCCGCTCATGCGGCGGCAGAAGTCCTCAAAGCTCTGGAAGGGGCCGTTCGCCGCCCGCTCCTGCACCAGCGAGTCGATCGCGCCCCAGCCGATGCCCTTGATGGCGACGAGGCCGTAGCGGATATTCTGCCCTTCAACCGTGAAGTTTGCGCCCGAGGCGTTTACATCCGGCGGCAGGAGCTTGATGCCTATCTCCCGGCACTCGGCGATATACTCGGCGACCTTCGCGCTGCTGTCGAGGATGGAGGTCAGCAGCGCCGCCATATACTGCTGGGGATAGTGGCGCTTCATATACGCCGTGCGGTAGACGATGATCGCATAAGAGACCGCGTGGGCTTTGTTGAAGGCGTAGCTTGCAAAGTCCAGAATCTCGTCATAGATGGAGTTTGCCGTATCCTCGGGGATGCCGCGCTTTACCGCGCCGTCAATGCCGCGGCTCTCGTCGCCGTGGACAAAGGCGATGCGCTCGGCGTCGATGACCTTGTGCTTCTTCTTGGACATGGCGCGGCGGATGTTGTCGGCCTGCCCCAGCGAGAAGCCCGCAAGGGAGCGGAAAATCTCAATAACCTGCTCCTGATACACGATGCAGCCGTAGGTGACCGCGAGGATAGGCCGCAGGCTCTCATGCTTGTAGCGGATCTTTTCCGGGTGCTGTGACCATTCGATAAACTTCGGGATGGAGTCCATCGGGCCGGGGCGGTAGAGGGCGATGATGGCGGTGATATCCTCGATGCTCTTGGCCTTGATGCCGGTGCATACGCCCGTCATGCCCACGCTTTCAAGCTGGAACACGCCGGAGGTGTGTCCCGCTGCCAGCATGTCGAAGGTCTCCTTGTCGTCCACCGGCGCATCCGCCACGCGAAAGTCCGGCTCCTTCTCCCGTACCAGCCTCTCCGCGTCGTCCAGCACCGTGAGGTTTCGCAGCCCCAGAAAGTCCATCTTGAGAAGCCCCAGCTCCTCCAGCGTGGTCATGGGGTACTGGCAGACCACCGACTCGTCGTTCATCGCCAGCGGGACATACTCGTACACCGGCCTGTCCGTAATGACGACGCCGGCAGCGTGGGTGGAAGCATGGCGCGGCATACCCTCCAAGGCCTTTGCCACGTCGATGAGGCGCTTGACCTTCTCGTCCCCCTCGTACATCTCGCGCAGGGGCTTGGATAAACGCAGGGCCTCGTCCAGCGTCATGTTGAGCGCCATCGGCACCTGTTTGGCCACCGCGTCCGTCTCGGCGTAGCTCATGTTCAGCACGCGCCCCACGTCGCGGATGGCGGCTCTCGCCGCCATGGTGCCGAAGGTGACGATCTGCGCCACATGGTCGTGACCATACAAACGGTTTACATAATCAATAACCTCACCGCGCCGGTTCACGCAGAAGTCCACGTCGATGTCCGGCATGGATACGCGCTCGGGGTTGAGGAAGCGTTCAAAGAAGAGACTGTATTTGATGGGGTCGACGTCCGTGATGTGCAGACAGTAGCTCACCACGCTGCCCGCCGCGCTGCCGCGTCCGGGGCCGACGGGGATGCCGTTTCGCTTGGCGTAGCCGATGAAGTCCGAGACGATGAGAAAGTAGTCCACAAAGCCCATGCGGTGAATCATATCCAATTCGTATTCCAGCTGCCTGTGGATCTCCGGCCGGTCGGGGAAGCGCTCGGCAAAGCCCTTCTCGCAGAGCTTCTGCAGATACTCCCAGCTGTCCGTCTCGCCTGCGGGGAGCTTGAAGCGCGGCAGCTTATAGTTGCCGAATTCAAAGCGAAAGTCGCACAGCTCCGCGATTTTCGCGGTGTTGTCGGCGGCCTCCGGCAGCTCGGGGAAGAGAGAGCGCATTTCCTCCTCGCTCTTTAAATAAAACTCCTGGGACTCAAAGCGCATGCGGTTCGGCTCGTCCACGGTTTTGCCGGTCTGGATGCACATCAGCACGTCCTGATAATAGGCGTCGTCTTTGCCGATATAGTGCGCGTCGTTGGTCAGGGCGAGGGGGATGCCGGTGTCTCTGGAGAGGCGGATCAGCCCCTGCGCGGCGCGGTCTTCATCGGTGATGCCGTGATTCTGGATTTCGAGAAAGAAGTATTCCTCGCCGAAAAGATCGCGCAGCTCCAGCGCCTTGGCCTTCGCACCCTCGTAGTCGTCATGAATGAGCATCTGCGGGATCGCCCCGGCAAGGCAGCCGGACAGGCACACGAGCCCCTCGGCGTGCTCGTGCAGAAGCGGCCAGTCGATGCGGGGCTTGACATAGAAGCCCTCCGTAAACGCGGAGGACACCAGATAGCAGAGATTGCGGTAGCCGGTCTCATTCCGGCACAGGAGGATCAGGTGCGAATACTCGTTGTCCACGCCGTGGACGCGGTCGGTGCGGCTGTGGGGGGCGACATAGACCTCGCAGCCGATGATGGGCTTGACCCCCGCCGCCTCGCAGGCCTTGAAGAAGGCGACCGCGCCGTACATGACGCCGTGATCTGTGAGGGCGACGGCGGTCTGTCCCAGTTCCCTGACGCGGGAAGGCAGCCTGTCCGTCCGGCACGCGCCGTCGAGCAGGCTGTATTCGCTGTGAACATGTAAATGGACAAAGGCCATGGTTTTATTCCTCTGGATGGTAATTCATGAGTTTTTTCAATCGGTGGCTGAGACAGCTCTTGCTGACGGGCGGGAAGCTGAGCTGAGCGAGGTCTGCAAGGCTTGCCTCGGGATTCGTCACGCGCAGCAGCGCCGCGTCCCGCAGGGGTTCCGGCAGCACGTCCAGACTGCCGAACTCCTTCACGATCCGGCGGATGGCGGCAAGCTGCTCCTGCGCGGCGGCGACGGTCTTGTCGGCGTTGGCGCTGTCACAGTTGATCTGCCGCGTGACGGTGTTGCGCATCTCCTTTTCCACCTTGGCGGTCATGACGCCCATGGCGGTGTTCGGCGCGCCGATGGCGGTGAAAAAATCCGCGATGACGTCGGCCTGCTTGAAATATAAGAGCGCATTGCCCGCGCGCTGCGTCTCCCGTGGGGAAAAGCCCATGTCCAGCAGCAGGGCGTTGACCTCGCGGCTGACGCTGTGGTGCGCCGTGGCAAGCTCCAGATGGTAGCGCTTTTCCGGATCGGTGACGCTTCCTCCCGCGAGGAAGGCGCCGCGGATGAAGGCCGCGCGGTAGCGCTCCTCTTCCAGCACGCCGAAGTTGACGTGATGGGAGAGCGTACCGCCTATCTCCTGACCGTAGGCGTCAAAGATATGCTTCAGCTTTGCCTCGTCCGTGATGACAAAGCTGCGTTTGCCCGCCGCTTGCTCGGGCGGGAGAATATCAAAGCTCAGAGAGAAGGCACGTTTGAACAGCTTCGGCAGACGCGCGGCGAAATCGGGACTTGCGGTGATGATGCGGATCTCGCGCGGAGAAAAGCTGTGGCAGTATAGCAGCACGCCGTAGCATTCGGCCTCGGCGTCGTCATGACGCTCGAGCCGGTCGCGGCAAAGCTCCTTTTTCGCTTCGGAGGAAAAAGACATGGCGGCCCCCTTATTTGTCGATGTCGCGGTTAACGTTGACCGCGCTCACACCCTTGGCTTTGAGATATTCCGTCAGAGCCGAGGCGATGGCGACGCTGCGGTGCCGCCCGCCGGTGCAGCCGACGCCGATCGTGAGACTGAGCTTTCCCTCCTCCAGATACAGCGGCAGCAGGAAGTCCAGCAGATCCTCCACCTTTTCCATAAAGGTGCGCGCCTCGATACTGTCAAAAACATACTGGGCGACCGGCCGGTCGAGCCCGGAGAGCGGGCGCAGCTCCTCCAGATAGAAGGGATTCGGCAGAAAGCGCACGTCGAATACCAGATCCGCGTCCAGCGGCATCCCGTGCTTGAAACCGAAGGCCTCCACCGTGACCTCCAGCGTCCTTTTGGAACCTTCGGGGGAGATGAGATCGAAGAGCTTCGCCTGGAGCTGGCCGAGGGTGAGGCGGGAGCTGTTGACGATGAAATCGGCCCGCTCCCGGATCGGGGCCAGCAGGTTGATTTCCTGATAGACCGCCTCTTCGATGCTGCCGCCCCGCCTGGCCAGCGGGTGCGGCCTGCGCGTCTCCTTGTAGCGGCGCACAATGGTCGGTACGTCCGCGTCCATATAAAGGATACGGCAGTTGCAGTCCATCTCTTTGAGCTGGTCGATGGTTTTCAGCAGCTCGTCAAAGCTGTTCTTGGCGCGCACATCGGTCACCAGCGCGACCTTCTCGTAGCGCCCGCCGGTCGCAATGCACAGTTCCGCAAACTTGGTCATCAGCGCCGCCGGCAGATTATCCACGCAGTAGTAGTCCAGATCCTCCAGCACATTCGCCGCCTGGCTCTTTCCCGCGCCGGACAGACCCGTTATAATCAAGAAATCCATACGATACCTCTATCTCTGTAAAAGTGAAAAGTGGAGATATAACCTCCCTCTCTGACGGAAGAAGTCAATTTTCACTTTCTCCAAGTCCCGCGCCCCAGACCCGGTGGAGCGGAATCTGCGGGCCGTGATCCTCCAGCTTATAGTCGGGGGGGAGAATGATCATCTCCGGCTCCAGCACGACCTTGCTGTGCTCATAGACCGTTTTGCGGATGTGCATCATGAGATCATATACGTCGTGGGACGTGGCCCCGCCGACGTTGACGACAAAGCCCGCGTGCTTTTCCGAGACCTGCGCCCCGCCGACGGTATAGCCCTTCAGGCCCGCCTCGTCAATGAGTGCGGCGGCGAAGCCACCCTCCGGGCGCTTGAAGGCACTGCCCGCCGAGGGGAGATCCAGGGGCTGCTTCTCGCGGCGCCTGGCGTTGAGCTCCCGCATCTTTACGGCGATCTCTTCCGGGTCGCCCTTTTCAAGACGAAACACGGCGCTCAGGATCACACAGCCCGGCATTTTCTGAAACAGGCTCGAACGATAGTCGAAGGCGCACTGTTCATTGGAAAGCTCGTAAAGCGCCTGCTCGGGCAGAAAATAGATCACCGCGCTCTGGACTGCGTCCTTGAGCTCTCCGCCGTAGGCCCCGGCGTTCATCATGAGGCCGCCGCCCACGCTGCCCGGAATGCCGGAGGCAAATTCCAGCCCCGCAAGTCCGTTCTGCTGCGCAAACCCGGAGAGCTTGGCGAGCGAGACGCCCGCCTCGGCGTAGATCGAGCCGTCCGGCAGGAGAAAAAGCTTTGTGAGCTTCTCGGTCGAGATGATGAAGAGATCCTTTAAGCCCTCATCCGGAAAGAGAATATTGGTGCCGTTGCCCAGAATATAGGGGGCAATCTCATGCTTTTTCAGAAGGTAGCAGATCCTGGTCAGTCCCGTTACATCCTGCGGCACGGCCAATGCCCGCGCCGGCCCGCCGATATGAAAGGAGCAGTGCCCGACCATGGGCTCGTTCTCATACAGCGTGAGCCCCGGCAGCTCCTTTTTGATTTCCTCTATGGCAAGTTCCAATTGTTCCATGTTGTTCTCCTGGTATTCCCATGTTGGTTTGTGAAACCTTAAAACAGTCCCGCGTCGATGGCCATGTCGTGCTCCATGGCGAGAGCCACAGCGGCGTTATAGCCCATCTTCTTCTGGCGGTTGTTCATGGCGGCAAGCTCCATAATGACGGCGAGGTTACGCCCGGGCCCCACGGGGACGGTTACCTGCGGAATATCCACGCCGACGAAGTTTGCGGTCTCGCTGGTGAGACCCAGACGGTCATAAGCCTTGCTGTCGTCCCAGGGCTCCATCTTGATGACAAGATCGACATTGCTCTCGGGCTTGACGGCACCCATACCGAACAGATGCTTGACATTGACCACGCCGATGCCCCTCAGCTCCATGTAATAGCGGATCATCTCCGGGGCGGTGCCCATCAGGGAGTGGCGGCTGACGCGGCGGATCTCCACGGCGTCGTCTGCGATGAGGCGGTGTCCGCGCTTGATGAGCTCCAGCGCCGTCTCGCTCTTGCCGATGCCGCTGTCGCCCATGAGCAGAATGCCCTCGCCGTAGATTTCCACCAGCACGCCGTGCACCGTCACGCGCGGGGCGAGATATTTCTGCAGCGAGTGGATCAGGTCGGCCTGAAATTCGGAGGTGTCCTCGTCGGTGATAAACACGCTGCGGTCGTATTTGCGCGCCATCTCAATGCATTCGGGGAAGGGGGAGACACCGTGACAGATCACCAGCGCCGCGATCTCATGCTGCATAAAGCGATCAAAGGTGCGGCGGCGATCCTCGATGGAAAGCGTGTCGAGATAGGTGCTCTCAACCCGGCCCAGGATCTGAATCCGGCTGGGGTCAAAGTAATCGTAAAACCCTGTCAGCTGCAGGGCGGGACGGTTCACATCCGAGGTGGTCACCAGCGCTTCTTCATAATTGGAGGCCAGATACAGCGGCTTGAGATTTTCATGCTCCTCCATGATTTTCTTCAGCTTGACGGAGTACTTGCTGCGCATGCTGTTCACCCTTAGGGCGGGGCCCTATCCTTTCTTATATGTATAGCGTACCTATCATACCCACTTTCCGCGCTTTTGGCAAGACACATCCGGCTGCAGCGGCGATAAAAAACTTTTTTCCGCCAAACTGCAAAATTTTCCTTGCATTTACCCCTGCCATCTGCTATTATAAATGAGCTGTCTTTTGGACAGGAAACACACGCAAGGAGGTGCTCCATCCATGGCGAAATGCGAATTCTGCGACAAGGGCGTTACCTTCGGCATCAAGGTCAGCCATTCTCACAGACGGTCCAACCGTACCTGGAAGCCCAATGTGAAGCGCGTTAAGGCCATCGTCGACGGCTCTCCCAAGCACGTCTACGTTTGCACTCGCTGCCTGCGCAGCGGCAAGGTCACCCGCGCTGTGTAATTATATAAATCAATAATTACCCGAAAAGAGCCTGTCCCGATAAGGGACGGGCTCTTTTCGGCTCTCGGAAGGATCAGGAGCTTTGTCTTACCCGCCCGCCCTCGCCGCACCCTCCGTCCAGTCACTGAGCTCCACATAGACGGTCACGCGGCCGTCGGTGATGAGCTCGGCGCGCATGGGGCGCATGTCGCCCTTGCTGAACCAGACCGTGCATCGGAGATGGTCGTCCGGCTCCAGGAGGACGACCGTCTTTCCGTCCTCTTCCCAAACGCTGTCCACATGCCCGGTTTTCAGGGCGCGTGTAAGCGTCGGAAGCGAGGAGAGCGGGGAGAGGCCGAAGGAGTCGAGCGAGCCCGTGTCCAGCACCACCGTGTCGTATTCCAGCGTGGAGCTGCCGGGCAGCACCTTTGCCGAGAGGCCCTTGATGAGCTCCGGGGCGAGCACCGTGACGCGCCCTCCCTCGCCGTTTTCTTCGTAAGCGAGAGCGAAGCGCGCGGTCTTATGCTCATACTCCGCGCGCACCTGCGCGGTGAAGGAGAGCGCGTCAAGGGCGTTCAGGCGCTCGGCAAAGGCGCGGTAATCGCTCTCACCCCGGTTTTTGCCGCAGCCTGTGAGCAGCAGCGTGAGACAAAGCAGAATCAGAATCCAACAGCGTTTCATTTTTTTACCTCCGCGGTTTTGATGCTTCACCTTATGCCCGCGGGAGAGGAAGTATAACTTTTGCTCAAAAAGCACTTGCAAAAATTGTATAACTGTGATAAATTCAATCCTGTTATTGCGAAGAACGGGAAAATAGCGTGCTTTGTCATTCCCAGAGATCGGGGGCCGTCGGCTGTGAGCCTCCGAAACGGACAGACGCTTGGTTCGCCCGGGAGCTCCGGCCAATCACCGGCGTGGGACGCGCGTTAAGCGTCAAGAGCGCGGCCTGTCCGAGCGGGCCGAACGTGGGTGGTACCGCGGAAGTTTTGCTTTCGTCCCAATTGGGGCGGGGGCTTTTATTTTTTTACAGGAGAAGAAGGCTTATGAAAGAACTCATGCAGAGCCTCAGAGAGGCGTCGATCAAGGCGATCAATGAATCCGACAACCCGGAAAGCATTGAAGCCCTCCGTGTCAAATACCTGGGCAAAAAGGGTGAGCTGACCGCCATCCTCCGCCAGATGGGCAAGCTCTCCCCCGAAGAGCGCCCCGTGATGGGCCAGCTTGCCAACCAGCTCCGCGAGGAGATCGAACAGGCTATTGACCTGCGCAAGACCCTCCTCAGCAAGGCGATTCTTGAAAAGCAGCTCGAGACCGAGGCCGTGGACGTGACCCTGCCCGGCAAAGAGCAGCCCGTCGGCCACAAGCACCCGATGTACAACGTCCTTGACCAGATTAAGGATATCTTCATCGGCATGGGCTTTGAGATCGTCGACGGCCCGGAGGTGGAGCTTGCCGACTATAACTTCACCAAGCTCAACATCGACGAGGGGCACCCCTCCCGCGACTGGACGGATACCTTCTACTTCATCGAGGACGGCAAGATCCTTCTGCGCACCCAGACCTCTCCCATGCAGGTGCACGCCATGGAGACCAGGAGCCTGCCCATCCGGATGATCGCTCCGGGCCGCGTCTACCGCAAGGACGAGGTGGACGCCACCCACAGCCCCATGTTCCACCAGATCGAGGGCATGGTCATCGACAAGGGCGTCACCATGTCCGACCTCAAAGCCACGCTCAACCTTGTGGTGGAAAAGATCTACGGCGAGGGTACCGTCACCCGCTTCCGCCCGCACCACTTCCCGTTTACCGAGCCGAGCTGCGAAATGGACATCCAGTGCCACAAGTGCGGCGGCAAGGGCTGCCCCACCTGCAAGGGCGAGGGCTGGATCGAGGTTCTGGGCGCCGGCATGGTGCACCCCAAGGTGCTCGCCGGCTGCGGCATCGACCCGGACGTCTATTCCGGCTGGGCCTTCGGCATGGGCCTCGAGCGCCTCGCCATGGGCGAGTATAAGATCACGGATCTGCGTCTCATCTTCGAGAACGACGTCAGATTCCTGGAGCAGTTCTGAGGGAGGGATTAGAGATGCAGTTATCGAGAAAATGGCTCAATGAGTTTGTTGACCTGCCGCTGGAGGAATACGACGACCGCAGCTTCGCCGAGGCGATGACCATTTCCGGCTCCAAGGTCGAGGTGACCGAGGACCTGAGCAAGACCATCAAAAACGTCAAGGTCGGCAAAATCCTCAAGCTTGAAAAGCACCCCAACTCCGACCACATGCTGGTCGCGCAGATCGACGTCGGCGAGGAGGCCCCCGTCCAGATCTGCACCGGCGCCTGGAACGTGCATGAGGGCGACCTTGTCCCCGCGGCGCTCCACAACTCCCTGCTGCCCAGCGGCGCGAAGATCACCAAGGGCAAGCTCCGCGGCGTGGAGTCCGCCGGTATGCTCTGCTCCCTCAAGGAGCTGAACGTCACCGTTCATGATTTCCCCTGCGCCGTCATCAAGCCCGCCGCGCTTCTGAACGACTATCACCCCATTGATCCTGCCAAGCCGTCTGTTTCCGCCGACATCAAGCCCGGCGATACCATCTACGGCAGCGTGGTCGCGGCGCGTGTACAGGATCTCGCCCCTGCGGGAATCAATCTCTGGGACACCGTGCTGAATACCGGCAATCAGGACGTCGAGGGCGTCTATGATCTCCAGAACATGCACGTCGGCGATCTGGTGGCCTACGACACGGCGAGAAACCGCATCCTCACGCCCGAGGATCTGCACGCGAAACAGGAGGAGTTTCCCCACTGCATCGCCGACGGCATCCTCATCCTGCACGAGGACTGCAAGCCCGGCGACGAAATGGGCGTACTGCTCGGCCTGGACGACCACGTGGTCGAGTTTGAGATCACCCCGAACCGTCCCGACTGCCTGTGCATGATCGGCCTTGCGCGCGAGGCCGCCGTCACCTTTGACAAAGAGCTCAAGCTGCACGAGCCGGTTGTGAAAGCGACCGCCGGCGGCAACATCAACGAGCTCACGAAGATCTTCATCGAGGATCCCCTCTGCGTCCGCTACACCGGCCGCATGGTGCGCAACGTGAAGATCGCCCCGTCTCCCGCCTGGATGCGCGAGCGTATCCGCAACGCGGGCATGCGTCCCATCAACAACATCGTCGATATCACAAACTATGTCATGCTCGAGTACGGCCAGCCCATGCATGCCTTCGACTTCTCCTGCGTCAAGGGCGGGGAGATCCATGTCCGCTGTGCCAGAGAGGGCGAGACCATCCAGACTCTTGACGGCACCGAGCGGAAGCTGACCCCCTCCATGCTCTGCATCTGCGACACGGAGAAGCCCGTGGGCGTCGCGGGCGTCATGGGCGGCGCAAATTCCGAGATCGTGGGCGACACGGCCATGGTGCTCTTTGAGTCCGCAAACTTCAACGGCACCTCCATCCGCCGCACCGCCACCGCCCTCGGCATGCGCACCGACGCCTCCTCCCGCTACGAAAAGGGTCTTGATCCCCAGAACACCTACAAGGCCGTCCAGCGCGCGTGCGAGCTCATCGAGCTGCTGGGCGCGGGCGAGGTTGTGGAAGGCGTCATCGACGTCTGCCCCAACGAATGGAAGCAGACCACCGTCAAGCTGGAGCCGGAGAAGATCAACGCCCTGCTCGGCACCGCTATCGACGAGCAGACCATGCGGAATATCCTCGTAAAACTCGGCTTCACCCTCGAGGGCGACACGATTTACGTTCCCTCCTGGCGCGCTGATGTGGAGCATTACTCCGACATCGCCGAGGAAGTGGCGCGCTTCTACGGCTACAACGAAATCCCCATCGAGTTCACCGGCGGCATCGCCACGGCGGGCGGCTACACGCCCATCCAGCAGCTTGAGCGCAAAATCGGCGAGTGCTGCCGCAGCATGGGCCTGGATGAGATCATCACCTATTCCTTCATCAGCCCCACCTACTACGACAAGATCCGCATGCCCGCGGATTCACCGCTGCGCGACAGCCTCCGCATCCTCAACCCCCTGGGAGAGGATACCTCCATCATGCGCACCACGATTCTCCCCTCCATGCTGGAAATCCTGACGCGCAACTACAACTACCGCAACAGGGAGGCTGCCCTCTATGAGATCGGCCGCGTCTATCTGAAGCGTCCCGACGGCATGGCGGATGAGCCGAAGATCGTCTCCCTCGGTGCGTACGGCGAGAAGATGGACTTCTTCGCGCTCAAGGGCTGGGTCGAGAAGCTTTTGAAGGAGCTGGGCACGGCAAAGCCCCGCTTTGTCGCGGAGAAGGCCAACCCCTCCTACCATCCCGGCCGCTGCGCGAAGGTCTTTGTCGGCGGCGTCGAGATCGGCGTCCTCGGTCAGATCCATCCGCTGGTCGCCGCAAATTACGGTGTGGACACGGCGTTCTATTGCGCCGAGCTCAAATTCGACGCGCTGAACGCGGTCAAGGGCGCGCTGCCGGTCTATAAGCCGCTGCCGCGCTTCCCCTCCGTCACCCGCGACATCGCGGTTGTCTGCAAGGCGGATATCCCCGTGGGCGATATGGCGGACTGCATCCTGGCAAACGGCGGGCAGTACCTCAAGGACTGCGCCATCTTCGACGTCTACACCGGCAGCCATGTCCTTGCCGGCATGAAGTCCGTGGCCTTCTCGCTGACCATGCGCTCGGACGAGCAGACCCTCACGGTCGAGCACGCCGAAGAGACGGTCGCGAAGGTGCTCAAAGCCCTCGCCGACAACTTCGGTGCCGTGATGCGCTGAAGCCGCCGGCTGTGTCATCCTGAGAGAAGCGAAGAATCTTTTCGGCAAGCAGACAAAACCGCAAAGATTCTTCGCCGGCGCTCATAACAGCAAAAATTTAAGTATTCTTAACGAAATTCCGACAGGTTTAGGCTTTACTTGACCGCGTTTTCTGTTATAATACCGATATAGAGAACATAGAAAAGGAGAGATTCACCATGGAAGACGCAACCCGTAAATTTACAGCGCTTGACAGCAAGGCCGAGATGAAGGAGATTCTCTCCTCGGTATACAATTCCCTGATGGTCAAGGGCTACAACCCCGTTAACCAGATCGTTGGCTATATCCTTTCGGAGGATCCAACCTATATCACCAACTACAACAACGCCCGCACGCTCATCTGCCGTATCGACCGGGACGAGCTGATGCAGGAGCTTTTGAAGTGCTATCTGGATAAGTAAGCGTTTCAGGACTCCGGAAAATCAAAAGGCACAGCGTCGCCGTCGTCCGGCCGCTGTGCCTTTTTGCGGTTGTAGGCTTTGGGATTCGCGCTTCGTCTGGTGACAGGGGAGAGCGCGCCCCAGGTGCTGCGCTTTAAGCGGTTTTGCTTCCGCTTCTCCTTTTTGGAGAGCTTTTCAAAAGGGACAAATTTTTCCATCGGAGGATACTCCTTTCAGCATATTCGATTGCAAATATTATTTGATCTCGCCGAAAATAACGGACGATAATTTTTCCTGTTTTGTTCCGTACCAGAATATCATAGAAAGAGAGACGGTGCAGCATGCCCGAGAGAAAGAGAAAGAAAAAAGGCGCAAGCGGGGTGGCAGCCTCCGCGGTGGCGACGGTCACGGCGGCGGGCGTGCTGGTCGGCGGCGCGTATTCCTCACCCGAAGAGCTGATGAACGATGGCCCCGCGCCTGTTGTCGACACGCTCATCAACAGCGATGCGCCGGCCGACGACGGCGGCCTTGGCCCGTCGGACTTTGAGGAAGAGATGGCGGGGGCGGAGGATGAGGAAAAGCGCGGCGTACATACCGCGGTGAGAAAACGCATGCGCAAGGCTCCGATGCGCGTGCGCGCGATGGTCGGGGTGCCGCTCTGGATTCTCGGAACCATCGCGATCATGGCGCTGAGTACCCTGTGGACGGGTGTCCTCTCTCCCGCCGCGATGCTGCTTTTGAGCTGGGTGGGCATTGCGCTGCTGGCGGTGCTGATCTACACGCTCGCCGTCAAAGCGGTCTTCCCCGATATGCCGCTTAAAAAGATCCTGAACAAGCGCAGCATTGTCGGCATCGGGATACTCTGCCTGATCTTCGGCGTACTGGACGCGGCCCTGCCCCTCTTCTGGGAGGATTACGCCGCGCTGTCAAAGATCCTGAAGCTTGTCGGCTCCATGGCCTGCGCCGGTGTTCCGGTGGCATGGTTCATGCGACACCGCAGAAAGAAAGAGGCGGAAGAGATCGTGGCCGAGCCGGTGGAGGAGGAGCCGGAACCCGAGCCCACCATGGAGGAGAAAGAAGCCGCCGCGAAAAAACTCGTAATGGAGCTCGCCGACAGCGTGAGCCGAAAGGATTATTGAATCGGCGGAAGAGACTGCAAAAACCCACATAATAATATGGACAGCTTCAGACAATGAACGGAGGGGAGAGGCCTGAGCCCCTCCCCTTCAATATGATGTACAGCACCATGAATGATAGAGTGGATATAAGGATGCGCTCATTTCTTCTTAAACACCAGAAACTTGCTGATCACGTAGTTTCCGATGACCACGACCACGGCGACGATGATCGTCGAGATGCGGTAGTCGATGCGGAGGACGTTGACAAACAGCAGGTTCAGCACATAGCTCAGACCCCAGGTGCCGAGGCGCGAGCCGACAAAGTTTGCAAACTCTCCGGGGATGTTGGGGTCATGGCTCCGAAAGACCCACCTGCGGTTCGGCCAGTAGGCGAACAGAATGCCGGACACGTTCTCCACAATGTTCAGCACGGTATTCTGCGCCACGGTTGGCAGCGTGACGCCGGGATAAAAGATCGCGCCCCAGAGGAACTTGCAGCCCCAGGATACCACGGTGGTCATGCCGCCGACGATCATGTAGATGATGATCTCCCTGTACTTTACGCACAGGGCTTTTATTTTTTCGATCATTTTCTGTCTCCTTCTCTGCCGCAGATCCGGGAGATGATATAGCGCGGGCGGCCCTTGATCTCGTCATAAATGCGGGCGATGTAGTAGCCGATGATGCCGAGGGAGATCATCAGGAAGCTGCCGATGATGAGCAGCAGCAAAATCACCGTCGTAAAGCCGGGCTGGGCCGTGCCCATGATCTTCTGCACCAGGGAGATCACGCCGAAGACCACCGCCACGATGAGCATCAGCACGCCCATCACCGTGACCACGTGCAGCGGCGCGGAGGAGAAGGAGGCGATGTTTGTGATCGCATACTTGATGAGGGACTTGGTGGACCACTTGCTCACGCCCTCGGTGCGCTCCTGCACGCGGTAATGAACCTCCGCCTTTTTAAAGCCGACCCAGAAGGAGAGGGCACGGAAGAAGACGTTGCGCTCCGGCAGGGCGTTGAGCGTATCCACCACCTTGCGGTCAAGGAGCTTAAAGTCCGAGGAGGAGGCCATGTCCATCCCGGTGGCGCGGCTGATCAGATCGTAGAAGCTGTTGGAGGCAAACTTGTGAAAGGCAGACTCCTCGCCGCGATCCTCCTTGATGCCCTCGACGACCTCGTACCCCTGCTCCCAGAGACGATACATCTCGACGATCTTCTCAGGCGGGTGCTGGAGATCGCAG
The DNA here is from genome assembly GCA_900321275.1 of uncultured Eubacteriales bacterium. Taxonomy (GTDB): domain Bacteria; phylum Bacillota; class Clostridia; order Oscillospirales; family Oscillospiraceae; genus Limivicinus. The sequence goes on from ONVI01000027.1 coordinate 22,337, forward strand.
TCGATGACCACCACGCAGTCGCCCTTTGCCTGCTCGAGCCCCGCGAACATCGCGGATTCCTTGCCGAAGTTGCGGCTGAAGTGGACGCCGACCACGTGGGGATCGGACGCGCTGCAACACAGAATTTCGCGCCAGGTGCCGTCACGGGAGCCGTCGTCGATAAACAGAAGCTCATAGTCGATCCCGGCCTCAGTGAGGATTTTGCCGAGGCGTTCGGTCGCGATGGGGATCATTTTTTCTTCATTGTAAGAGGGGAGAACAACAGAGAGCAAAGCAAACCCTCCTTATTTGGAAATCAAATACGTGGTGGAAAGACCGGTGGTGAAAAGCGCCTCGGCCTGTTTGTAATCGGTTTCATCCGCGATGCGTCTGACCAGCGCGTCCGCGTCGTAGCCGCTTGACCAGAACTTGCTGACGTCGATGTAGACCACAACCTCGTCCGCGTCGCCGACGTAATCGCGCATCGGTTCAAGACTCTTCTGATCCGTCACATAGACCTCCGGGAAGGTCAGCAGCTGAATCAGATCCTCCGTCATCGGGACGAAGGCCAACTCCGGCTCCGCAAAGAAGACGCAGGGATCGTCTTTGTGCGCCGCGAGCGCTGCGTTGTATGCCGCGTGCTCAGGATAGAGATAATCCGGCGGCGCGGTGCGGGCCTGATACAGGGCAAGCCCCGCGATCGCGAGAAAGGCGAGAATCCGTACAGTGTCCGTGACTTTTCTGTCCCCGACGGTTTCAAGAAGACAGATCAGAAAGCTCACCGTCAGCACAAAGGCGGGCATGAGATTGTAAATATAGCGCGCCTCGTCCACCGGGGAGATGATCGCCACCAGGACAAAGGTCACAAAGGCAGGGACGATGAACACCAGCCAGTCCCAGCTCAGGCGATGGTCAAAGCTGGCCTTCTGAACCCTGGGAAAAATTCCGCACAGCCCGCCGACGCAGATGAGCGCGGTATAGATCGCGGCTTTGAGGCCGTGCCGCGCAAAGCCTGTGAAGGTGCGCAGACGGACGGCGTACTGGGCGGTGTTTTTGAGGTTATCCACCGCGCTCTCGCCGGAGACAAGCTCCCCGGAGAAGAGATGATCCATCGCTGCCGGGAACACCAGCAGCAGCGACAGCGCCCCAAACAGCGCACAGGGGATAAACCACGCAAGCGCCCGGTACTGCCTTTTGATGAGCGCCTGGAGTACATAAGCCGCGCAGAGGAAAAAGGCATAGAACACGAAATAATACTGCGTCATGAGCCCCGCCAGCAGCGTCAGCCCAACGAACACGCAGGTGCGCGGACGAAAGCTTTGCATCAGATCCGCGATGAAGTACATCAGCACGACGGTCAGAAGCGTCAGCAGCACATACATGCGGATCATGACCATCGTAGAAAGACCGATATTGCTCAGCCCGTAGAGAACGGCCGACGCCGCGGCGTTATAGCGGCTGCCGCCGAGCTTTCTCACCAGCGCATAGAGCATAAGCACCGCGCCGAGGTAAATAAGCCAATCCAGCACCAGCCCCGTCCATTTGGAGAAGCTGCCCTTTGCGAGGGTGGAGGCAAAGTTGAACAGCCAATAGTAGAGCGGGGGATGGACGTCGTGCACCTGGTTGTAGTACACCGAGCCGACGTCAAAGCCCTCGTCGCCCATGACGCTCACGTAATCCAGCAACTTGTCCCGCGTGAAAACCTCATGGTCAATACTTCCGTATTTGAGTCCCGAGAGGAAGGGGGAGTAGCTGGAATTGGAGAGCCCGTAGGTGTAGATCTCGTCGATGAACATGCCTTCTTTCCGCGCGGAAAAGAGAAAGCAGACAGAGCTGACCATGACCAGCGCGAGCAGCAGCGCCCAGCCGCGTTTGATTGTATCCTTCATGGTTTGACCTCCGCCATACGGCATGCCTGTTATTCCTCCGGTCCGTCCACCAGCACCCAGCTGGTATTGTCCGGAATATAGTTGACCACAACGGGGACGAGACGGTCGTACACATTGCCGATGCGCACGCTGCCCTCCATGTCCTCAATGTTGTAGGGATAGGTGAACTTGTCCGTCTCCAGATAGACCCTGTCGTAGACCTTCATGAACAGCACGGCGTTCTGCCCGGTGGTATAGTCGTCGCGCACCAGAGCCTCGCGGGTTTTGCAGTAGATGGACAGCAGCTTTTCGCGATCGCGCAGCTTTTCGGCCACGCCCGCCGCGAGACCGCATACCGCCACAACACTGCTGCGCGAGGTGGAAATCTCACGCGTGTAGGACAGCGGAACCGCCTCGGCGAGGGAAGGGTGGGCCACGTCTGCCAGCACGACTTCGTCAAAGCCGAGATCATAGAGCTCCTGCACCATTTCCGCAATCCAGGTTCTGAGATCCAGATTATAGGGATCGAGCCACGTGCCGAGGCCGTCCGTATAATTCAGCCCCGTCTCCGTGTGGATACAGTAGGCGGTGGTGCGGGTGGGCAGCAGCTCGTCGATGCAGCAGCTGATCTGCGCCACCAGATAGATGTCCTGGCTTTTGAGCTTTTCGATGATCTCGGGCATGGCGGCGGTGAGTTCATTCTGCTGTGTGAGAGAGTAGGCCATCGCCATCTGGGCGTGAGACTCCCACAGACAGACGCCGCTGCGGGGCTTCATTTCCATCACGAGGGCATTGCCGACGACGAGGCGCGAGGCATATTCGATGATCTTGTTGGGGTTAACGTTGACGGCGGGGATGAAGATGCCGCGCATCGGCTGCGCGTTTTTGCCCGCGACGGATTTGACGGAGTTGAAATCCGCCTCGTCAAAGATCACCGGCACGCTCACCGGCTCAAACTGACGGACCACACGCCCGAGACTGTCCACCTCGGCAGGCTTGCCGCCGGAGAGAATGGGCAGCTCGATCTTTACGCCGTCTTTGGAGATGACGGCGTATTTCTGCATCCCGTAAAACAGAACCAGCATCAGAGAGAAGAGCGCGAGCAGAACGATAAAGGGAATAAAGGCATAGTTGCGCCGCTTGCGCCTGCCTTTATAGAACTCCTGTACCCGTGCCAAGCGATCAGCCCTCAATCATGGAAATGCGGCGGATGTGCCGCTCGTCATTGGAGAAGGGGGTGTCGAGGAAGGTGTCGGCAATCTTGAGCGCCAAGCCTTCGCCCACCACGCGCGCGCCCATGCAGAGGACGTTTGCGTCATTGTGCAGCCGCGTGGCCTCAGCGCTGAAGCAGTCGCCGCAGAGCGCCGCGCGGATGCCGGGGATCTTGTTTGCCGTGATGGAGACGCCGATGCCGGTGCCGCAGATGATAATGCCGCGCTCACACTCGCCGGAGACGACGGCGTTTGCCACTGCCTTCGCGTATACGGGATAATCACAGGAAGCTTCGGAATAGGTGCCGAAGTCCTTGTAAGCGAGTCCTCTCCGGTCAAGATGCGCCATCAGAGCCTGTTTCAGGGCGAAACCGCTGTGGTCACTGCCGATTGCAATCATATCTATTGCCTCCTTGAAAAGATGGTTTCTGTATTTAACCAAATTATTCTAACATAAAACAGGGAAAGTATCAAGTTTTGCTTTTCGGCAAAACATGCTTTCCCTGTGCTTTCGCGCGGTTATTCCTGATAAAGTATTCCTGCGTTTTTCAGACAAGGAACAGTATTAATCAGCGCTTCCATAATTACATCCTCCTTAAACGCAGAATCATCCTGTCTCCGGTTTTCAGTGCAACAATGGTTTATATGGAATGCGTATTCTTCCACGTCTCCGCTCTCAGGCGGGCATTTTCACGGATATTCAGATAGAAAAACGAAT
>ONVI01000063.1 GCA_900321275.1 uncultured Eubacteriales bacterium
TGAACTGCCCGTCGCCGCAGATTTTATGGGAGGCCACCGCCTCGCCGATGTATTTCATCTCGTTGCCCGTGCAGGGGGGTACGTTGAAGGGAATCATGGCAATTTTCCTTTCTGTCAAAGCCGCAGGGCGGCAAATAATATACACTTTTTTATTTCATCATTATATCAACACTGTCGGCAATTTACAAGGAATAGTTTTTGGGCGCGGGGAAAGTGTTATTTTTTGCACTTGCAAAAGAGCAATATTTAGGTTATTATAAAAATGTATCTCCGCACCCTATACGGAAAGCGAATGACATGTTGCTTGAAGAACAGGAGTACACCATGAAAACGGACAAAGCGAAACGCGAAAAGCGCCTGAACCTCATCGGCATGAGCTGCGGCATGTTCCTGGTTCTGCTGCTGGTGATCAATATCGCCTCCGGGCTTGTGGCCCGCGCGGCCTCCGCCAACGCCCGGACCCTCACCGCCAGCGCCCCCGGCAAGGTGGGCGACGTGACCGTCCAGGTCAAGGCCGACGACAAGAAGATCTATGAAGTCATCGTTACCGAGCACAGCGAGACCGAAGGCATCGGCACCATGGCGACCGACGCCCTGCCCGGTCAGATTGTCGAGAAGCAGAGCCTCGCGCTCGACGCCGTATCCGGCGCCACCGTCACGTCCGAGGCCATCAAGCAGGCTGTCGCCCTGGCCCTGCAGAGCGGCGGACTGAGCCCCGAGGCCTACGGCTACACAATTCCGGAAACGCCCGTAAAGCCCGTCGCCCACAAGGTGGAGACCGGCACCGGCGTCCAGCTTCTGCACGCGGCGGACTGGAAGGAGCAGTACCCCGATCAGTACAACTCCTGGCTGATGACAAGCGAGAGCGATGAGATCGAGGATTATCTGGAGGTCTACCCCATGCTCCGCGGCCTGTATGAGGGCTACGGCTTCGCCATCGACTACGGCTCCGCCCGCGGCCACTACTACGACGTGCAGGACATCGAGGCCACCGGCCGCCCGCACCCCCTGGCCAACTGCTGGACCTGCAAGACCCCCGACTTCACCCACATGGTGAACGAGGAAGGCATCGAGGCCTACAAGAAGGACTGGACCGAGGTGCAGGCCCGGATCACCGAGGGCATCTCCTGCTACACCTGCCACGCCAACACCCCCGGCGAGATCACCGTCACCCACACCTACTGGATCGACGCGCTGGGCGACGACTTTGACAGCGTCGCGCCCGCGGACCTCGCCTGCGGCCAGTGCCACAACGAGTATTACTTCCACCCCGAGACCAAGGCGACCACCATCGCCCACAACAGCCTTGCGACCATGGATCCCGAGACAATGCTGGCCTTTTTCAACGACGGCGCAAACTTCCCCGGCGGCGAGCCCTTTGCCGACTGGACGAATCCCCGCACCGGCGTCAGACAGATCAAGGTGCAGCACCCCGAGTTTGAGACTTACCTCGGCGCGGGCAGCCCCCACGCCGGCACCTTCACCTGCGCCGACTGCCACATGCCCAAAGAGGTGAACGCAAACGGCGAGACCTACCACAGCCACAACCTCATCAGCCCTCTGGACAATCCGGAGCTCATCGAGAACACCTGCTCCGCCTGCCACTTCGACCTCGTGGGCGAGGTCAGGGCGCTGCAGGCCAAAGTCGAGACCCGCACCTACACCGTCGGCTACCGGCTCGAGTACCTGACCGAGCTGCTGGCCCAGGCCGTTTCGAGCGGCAAATACACGGACGGGCAGCTTGATCCCATCCGCTCCCTCGCCCGCGACGCGCAGTTCTACTGGGACTTCGTCTTCGTGGAGAACGCGGAGGGCGCCCACAACCCGAGCCTGACCAGCCAGTGCCTCGACAAGGCGGACGAGCTCTGCGCGCAGGCGACCGGTCAGCTCCTCGCCCTCACCCGCTGAACCCATACGGAAACACAAGCTGCCCGCCCGAATGGGCGGGCAGCTTTCTTCACCCCGGCATTGCAAGACGGCGGCTCCTTCCGTCATGGCCTCGCGGGGGATCGACCGTTAAACCTCCCCCGGAGAGGCGTTTTGCTTCCCTAATGAATCGCAAAGGGGACCTTGCCCATGAGAAAAGTATTCCGTTATCTGCGCTCCATGCGCTTCGGGCTTCTGCTGCTGGGGCTCATCGGGCTCTGCTCGGTGATCGGCACCGTGATCCCCCAGGGGCGGGAGATCGCCTGGTACGCGCAGACCTACCGCTCCTTCCACGGGGTCATTCTGCTGCTGAGGCTCAACCGCATCTTTGAGAGCCCGTACTTCATCGCCCTGCTCATCCTGCTGTGCCTGAATCTGAGCCTCTGCTCCCTGCTGCGCATCCGCACGGTCGTGACTGCGGCAAAGACGGAAACACAGCGCGCCGCCCGGGCGCCCGATACCGTCCTTTTAACGCCGGAAGGGGCGGAGAAGCTGCGGCAATATCTCACCGATATGCGCTGCAAAAGCGAGACGATCGGCGAGGCGACCGTCTGGCGCAAGCACGGGATCGGCCGCTACGGCACCTTTGTGACCCATCTGTCCATCCTGCTGACGGTGGTTTTCGGCGCGCTGGCCCTCTATACTCCGACGGTGGTGGATCGGGACTGTATGCCGGGGGAGTCGATTTTTCTGGACGACGGGACGGAGATCCACGTGCACGACTTCCGTATCGCCGACGAGACCGGCAGGCTCGACTATCAGAGCCGAGTGCAGGTCACCCTTCCGGACGGGCGGCAGAGCGAAGTCGCCGAGCTGAAGGTCAACCACCCCTTCTCCTTCGGGGCGTACAAGCTCTTCCAGCAGACCTTCGGCACGACGGGCTCCGTCACCGTCACGGATCCGGACGGCAGCGAGTTTGTATCGTACATCAAGCGCGGGGATGTGCTGATGCTTGACGACCGGAACCGCCTGGTCATCGACACGCTCTATCCCGACTATGCCATGTCGCCGGACGGGGAGATCGTTTTCGACACCGTTACCACCGGCGTTTACCCCAACCCGATCTATACGGGGCTGATCATCGCCGACGGGGAGCGGACGCCGTTTTACGCCCTGCCGGGGCAGGCGCTTACGCTGGGCGGCGCGCGCTTTACCTTCAACGCCCCGGTGGACTATCCCGGCATCCGCGTCAAGCACGTCTCGCCCCTTGTCAACGCCCTGCTGGTCGGGGCTTTTGCCCTGATGATCGCGGGGCTGTACCTCACCTTCTTCCTGGAGCCGGTGCTGGTCAAGACGGACGCCGAAGGCTGCGCCGTCCTCGGCCCGAAGCCGGAGCGCATGCGCGTGGAGCTTGGGGAAGAGCTGCGGGAATACGAGAGGCAGCTTGGAGGGGGCGGCTTCGCCGCGTTTTGAAATAGTCAGAGAGGGGAAAAACCCATGAGAACATTGTTTTTTGCGGCGTTTGCGCTGTATGCGCTGGCCGTGGCGCTGGAGTTTGCCGGGACGGCCTTCAAAAAGGAAAAACTGCTGAAGGCGGCGTGGTACGTCTTCCTGGCGGCGTTTGCGCTGCATTCGGCTTTTCTTGTGTGGCGCGGCATCGCGGCAAAGCGCCTGCCGCTTTCCAACCAGTTTGAGTTTGCCAACGCCTTCGCCTGGGGCGTGGCCCTGATGCTGATCGTCATGCGCGGCAGGCTCAAAACCGACTGGCTCTCGGTGGCGGCAATGCCTGCGACGCTGCTGGTGATGGTCTACGCCTCCCTCCAGCCGATGGAGATCAAGGACCTCATGCCCGCCCTGCGCAGCGCCTGGTTCGGGGTGCACATCGGCTCGGCGGTTTTGAGCTACGCGGCCTTCGTCATCGCGGGCTGCATCAGCCTGCGCTACCTGCTGGCGGTGAAAAAAGGGAACGCAGACAGACGGGCGCTGGATCAGATGGACTATTTCAGCTACCGCATGGTGGCCTTCGGCTTCCTGTTTTTGACGGTGGTGATCCTCTCCGGCGCGATCTGGGCCGAGCAGGCCTGGTCCGCCTTCTGGACCTGGGACCCCAAGGAGGTCTGGGCCCTCATCACCTGGATCATCTATGCCGTGTACCTGCATCTGCGCCTGAGAATGAGAAAGCGCGGAACGGCGATGGCCTGGTATCTCGTGATCGCGGTGCCGGTGGTCTTCTTCACCTTCGCCGGGGTGAACACGCTGATGCACGGACTGCACACCTACGGGTGACAAAAAACACGCCGCAAAAGCGGCGTGTTTTTTTGCTGAAATATTGGTTCTTACTGGAGCTTTTCGAGGTATTCGACGATTTTGCGCACGGTGTAGAGCTGGGCGGCGTCCTCGTCGGTGATGGAAATGCCGTACATATCCTCGAGCGACATGATGAGCTCAACCACGTCGAGGGAATCGGCGCCGAGATCGTCGATGAGGCTGGTGTCCAGGGTGATGGATTCCGGATCGACCTCAAACTGCTGGGCCAGGGCGTCTCTTACATTGTCAAAAATCATGGTCATGTTCCTCCGATATTAAGCCCATTCGCGGCTTGTGGGCTTATTGTTGGCGGGGCGTGCCTCGGGCTGCGGCTGATCCTCGGCTTTCGCCGCGGGCTTGGCGGCTCTGGTCTCACTGCGCTCGGGCTTTCCGGCGGGCTTCTCCGAGCGGACGTAGGCGACGACAACGCGGCGGTTCGGCTCCACGCCGGTGGAGCTGGTGGTCACGCCCTCATAGTTCTGCAGCGCGGTGTGGATAACGTGGCGCTCGTAGGAATTCATGGGCTCCAGCGCCATGCTGCGCTTGTACTTGATGGCCTTCTCCGCCATCTTCTCGGCCAGATGCGTCAGCGACTCCTCCCGCTTGGAGCGGTAGGCCTCCGCGTCGACGGAGACGCGCAGATGCTTCTCGTTGTCCTTGTTGACGACATAGTTGGTCAGGTGCTGGATGGCGTCCAGGGTCTCGCCCCGGCGTCCGATGATCGCGCCCATGGCGGAGCCGGTCAGATTGACGTTCACGCCGCCGTTTGCGCGGGGGGTGATCTCCATGTCGGCGCTGACGCCCATGCGGTCGAGCAGGCCGGTGAGAAAGCTGCGGATCGCGGCATAGTCGGCGTCCTCATCCACGACGGCGGGGGCTGCCTCTTTGACCTCCGCTTTTGCGGGGGCGGCGGGCTTTTCAGCCTTTGCGGGGGCAGGCTTCTCCGCCTTGGGAGCGGCAGGCTTTTCCGCCCTGGGAGCGGCAGGCTTCTCGGCCTTCGCGGGGGCGGGCTTTTTCTCCGGCTTTACGGGCGCGGGATCGGGGGTCTCATAGCTTACGCGCACGCGGGCGGGGCTTGCGCCGATGCCGAAAAAGCCGGTCTTACCCATGTCCAGGATCTCGACCGATACGTCGTCCCGGCTCATATGGAGTTCCTTGAGCGCCTCCTCAATGGCGGCGTCCACCGTGCGGGCGGACTTTTCCAGTGTATTGATCATAGTTTATCAGACTCTCCTGTTTCCTCTTGTTCGGTCTCGGGGGCTTCCGCCGGGATTTCCTCCGCGGCGGGGATCTCTTCCGCAGCCGTCTCGACCGCGGCGGCCTCCTCCAGCTCCTCGTCGATGGCGGGGGCGTCCTCGGAGGCCAGGGCGGCGGCGAGCGTCGCGGCCTCGGCGCCCTCGGGATTGCTGAAGCGGTCGGGGACGTAGGCGCGGCCTCTGGCGTAGCGGCGGTTGCCCACCTGGGAGGCCGGCTTCTCCGTCTCCTTGATGCCGAGGCGCTCGCGTCTGGCGGCGCGGTCGGCGCGCTCGAGGGCGGCCTTGCGCTCGTCCGATTTCTGCTTCTCGCTGGCCTGGAGCTTCTTCTTGCTGGTGTTGGTGTTCTGGGTGGCCTTGCCCTCGGCCTTCAGGCGCTCGTACTCGGCGCGCTTGGCCTCCAGCTCCGCCTCTCTCTCGGCGCGCTCGGCGGCCTTGACCGCGTCCTCGGCGTCCAGCTCGGCCTTATACTTCTTGGTGAGGTAGTAGTCGCGGGCCATGCCGAAGACGGAGTTTGCGATCCAGTAGATGCCCATGGCGGCGGGCATGATGAAGCAGATCCAGATGCTCATGAGGGGCATCATCATGTTCATGGTGTTCATGGTGGCCTGGGACTGGGTGTCGCCCGTGGTGGGGTTGGCGGCGGTGCTGATCTTCATCGACAGCCAGGAAAGACCCGCAGAGATGAAGGGGATCAGGAACAGCCCAAAGGCGGGGCCCCAGACGTGGGGATCGGACCAGTCGGTGTGGGCAAAGAAGTTCCACTGCGGCTGGTCGCCCAGGTTGAGACCCAGAAAGCTGAAGTCCAGGTCGAAGAGATTCGGGTCCAGCTTGCCGGCCAGATCGGTGGTCATCATGTCCCAGTTGGCATGGTTGAGCTTGGCAAGCTCAATCTCCAGATAGGCGCTGGCGCGGCCGCCGACCTCGCCCATGAGGCCCTTGCCGACAAAGTAGTCCTGCAGGACCTGTACAAACTCCTTCGCCACAAACATCATGCGGCTCAGGGGCTGGCGGACGACGGAGTACAGCGCGATCAGGATGGGGAAGGGGATCAGAGACCAGAGGCAGCCGGACATGGGGTTGATGCCCTCTTCCTGGTACAGCTTCTGCATCTCGGCGTTGAGCTTCTGCTGGTTGCCCTCATGCCGCTTCTGCAGTTCCTGAATCTTGGGCTGGAGGCGGGAGGAGCGCATCATGCTCTTCTTGCTCTTGGCCATGAAGGGAGTCATGATGAGGTTGACGGCCAGGGCGAAAAAGATCAGTGCCAGGCCGTAGTTGCCGGTCAGGTTGTAGAACCAGACCATCAGCTTGGCAAAGGGCCAGGTTACGATTTCCCCAAATGACATAGTTCATTCCTCAGTTCAATTTTTATAGGTGGAAGCATGCCCTGTCAGGGCACGGGATCGTAAAAGCCGCGCCGCCCGTGATAAAAGGGGTGGCAGCAGCAGATACGGCGGAGGGCCATCCAGCCGCCCTTCAGGGCGCCGTATTTTTCAACGGCCTCCATGGCGTATTGGGAACAGGTCGGGGTAAAGCGGCAGCAGGGCTGACGGTAAGGCGAGATGCAGCGCCGATAAAAGCGGATGAGCGCGAGAAGTAGGGCTTTCATTCCGTCTCCTTTCGCAGCAGCTCCAGCTTTTCGCAGGCCGTGAGATAGGCCCGCTCCAGCTTTTTATACTCCGCGTCCACCGCCCTGGAGCGCGCCACCAGCACCAGGTCGTAGCCCGGCTTCACGGCGTTCGCGTTCAGGCGCACGATCTCCCGCAGCCTGCGGCGCACCCGGTTTCTCACCACCGCGTGGCCGAGCTTTGTGGACACGGTATAGCCCGCCCGGTTGTGCTCCGTCCGGTTCTTCCGGCAGTAGAGCACAAGGTACGGCGTCGCCGCGCTTTTGCCCTTGGTATAGAGGCGGCGGAAGTCGCTGTTCTTTTTCAGGGTGTCTCTGAGCTTCACGTCTGCCTCCGCATTTTCCGCATAAGCACCTAAAGGGCGGATCGCTCCGCCCTGAATACTATTCCCGAAACCTGTTCACGGTGCGCCTCAGTAGCTGAGTTTGGCTCTGCCTTTGGCTCTGCGGCGGGCAAGGACCTTGCGGCCGTTCGCGGTCTTCATTCTCTTGCGGAAGCCGTGCTCTTTCTTGCGCTGCAGCTTTTTGGGCTGATAGGTACGAAGCATGGGGTGCACTCCTTTCTTTTGAACCCTTGGGGTCCGTCAAATTACTCAACATCCCCGATCCGGAGACCGGAGAAGCAGTTGACAAGCTTTTGGGCGAAAAAAATCACCCGGCGGCAGGGGCCGCCGAGTGGATATTATATAGTAGACATAACGGGTTTGTCAACTGTTATTTTATATCCTCGCCGCGCAGGTATTTGCCCATGGGCTTCCAGAGGAGCGCGCCGACCAGCAGGCACAGGATGGTGTTGACAAGGATGAAGCTGCCGTTGTACAGCAGGGAATAGAACCAGGGGCTCGTCATGGTCATGCCGAAGAAGGTTTCGGGCATGTACTCGGCCCAGACGGTCGCGCCCACAACATAGTGCACCAGGAAGCGGGCAAACGCGCCGACGACCATCCCGATGAAAAAGCCGCCCTCTTTGCCCTTGAAAAGTCCCGCCAGCCCCAGCATGGAGAAGGCCACCAGGTAATCGCCCAGCATGGACTGCCAGCCCCAGGCGTAGGCGCCGTCGAGCAGAAGCTGCAAAAGCCCGAACACAAAGCTTGCCAGCATGCCGGGGCCAAAGCCCCAGCGGGCGCAGAAGATGAAGATCGGCAGCATTGCCAGATCGACCGCCCCGCCCTGGGGAAGCTCGAAGAGCTTGATGTAGCCGAGCACCTGGGCCAGGCCCACAAAAACGGCCCCCTCGGTCAGGCAGCGCAGCGAGAGTTTGGATTTGTTCTGTTTCATATTGATGTCCTCCCTTATTTGTTTGGGAAGCATTGCGCGCAAAAAAGCGCAGGCCGAAAAACGAACCTGCGGCAGCTTGCGCACTCTGTTTCCTACGCCGGCATTATCCGGATCAGGTTCCAGGGTTTCAAGGCTCGTTTACCTTGTCTCAGCCGGGAGAATCCCAGCGCCCCTTATGATTGTGTCCGTATTGTATCACCGGCCGGAACCCTTGTCAAGAAAGGGCTTTTCAGATGTGCGGGGAGTATGGTATAGTAGGGCAAAGAGAACACACAGAGAGGGGAAATACGCATGAACATTACGGACAGGCCCGTGGCCGTGCTGGCCGGGACGCCGGTGGATACGGAGATGGGGGCGGAGGTGCTGCGCCGTCACGGGCTGGAGCCGCTGTGCTGTCCGGTATCCCGCACGCCGCCGGAGCAGGCTGCCTTCCAGGTCAGGCCCGCGGAGGAAAAGCGGGCGGAGCTGACGGGAATTTTGCGTTCCGCCATGGCGCAGGGCTGCGGCAGTGCCTTCATCTACTGCAATTCCCTGTCGGGCGCGGCGGACTTTCCGTCCATCGCCTCCGAGCTTGCGCTGCGCATTGTCACGCCCATGAGCGCCTACGGCATCTACGCCCGGGATTACAGCCGCCTTGCGGTGGTGGCCTACAACGGGCAGGCCCTCGCCGGGATCGACACCGCCATGGTGTCGGTAAACCCCTCGCTGCTGCTCTTTCCCGCGGGCACGCCGGAGGTCACGCTCGACATTGAGGCCGGCCTTGACCCCGACGATATCATCCGGCGCAACCGTCTCGACGCGCTGGTGAAATATTTTGAGGACAACGGCTGCGAGGCGCTGGTGCTGGGCTGCACCCACTTTCCGTATCTGAAAAAGGCGCTGCGCAATTATACCGGGCTGCCGCTTCTGGACCCGGCGGAGAAAATGGTGCGGCTGCTGCTGGCGCCGTGACAGGAGAGAACGCTATGCTCAACCATATGCTTGTGGCGGTCAACGCCGTACTGCCGAGTTTTCTGATCATCGCCCTCGGCCTCTTTATCCGAAAGCGCGGCAAGCTCGACGACAAATCCCTCGGCAAATTCAACTCCATCGCCTTCCGCGTCTTCCTGCCCTTCCAGATTTTCAAAAACGTGTACGACGCCCCCATCGGCGAGACCTTTGACCTGAAGCTCATTGTCTTCGTCGCGCTGGGGCTGCTGCTGGCGGGCGGCCTCGCGCTGCTGACGGCGATCCTGACCGAGCCCCGCCTTGACCGGCGCGGCGTCATGGCGCAGGGAATGTTCCGCGGCAACTACGTCCTGCTCGGCATCCCGCTGATCGAATCCCTCTTCGGCGCGGCGGGCGTGGGGCTTGCCTCGCTGATGATCACAGTCAACATCCCAATTTACAACGTGCTGTCGGTGATCTTTCTTGAGCTCTACGCGGGCGGAAAGATCGACGCGCGCAAGATGCTGAAGGACATTGTGACAAATCCCCTGATCGACGCCACGCTTCTCGGGCTGCTTGCCAAGGCGGTGCACCTGCCGGTCTACGCCGTCCCCGCCTTCGCCTCCGCCCTCAAGTCCCTCGCGGGCGTGGCGACGCCGCTTTGCCTGTTCATCCTCGGCGCGTCCTTCGCCCCCGCCGGCGTCTCCGGATATGCGAGAAGTCTCTGGATCACGGTGTTTTTCAAGCTGATCGCGATTCCGGGGCTCGCCCTGCTGGCCGCCGCCCTGCTCGGCATCCGGGGCGTGGCGCTGGGCGTCGTGCTGCTGAGCTTCGGCGCGCCCACGGCCGTCAACTCCTACACCATGGCGCGAGAGCTCGGCGGCGACGCGGAGCTCGCGGCGGGGATCGTGGTGGTCGACACCGCCCTGTCCTGCCTGACGCTCTTCGGCTGGATCGTACTGCTGAGAACCCTGGGCCTGATGTGATCCGCAGGGACGCAGATGATCCCGCCGGGACGTCGAGGACACCGTCCCCCGGTTAGTATTATAATATAGAAATCCCAGGCAAATCCGTAGTATCTGCGAATCTGCCTGGGATTTGTGCAAGTTTTTTCGGGACGTCGAGGACGCCCTGCGGCAAGCCGGCGCTTTGCTTCTTACGCGGCCTTCTTCTGCTGCGCACGCAGGACGAGGAGCGTGCCGACGGTCAGGGCTGCGCCGATGACGAGGCAGATGGCCCAGTTCTGCAGGAAGCCCGCGAGAATGTAGCACACGAAGCTGATGCCCGCCACGGTGAGGGCGTAGGGCAGCTGCGTGGAGACGTGGGCGATGTGGTTGACGTTTGCGCCCGCGGAGGCCATGATCGTCGTGTCGGAGATGGGAGAGCAGTGGTCGCCGCAGACAGCGCCCGCGAGGCAAGCGGAGATGCCGATCATCAGAAGCTCGGGGTTGTTCGCAAAGACGGGCAGGACGATGGGGATCAGGATGCCGAAGGTGCCCCAGCTGGTGCCGGTGGAGAAGGCCAGGCCCAGGGCCACCAGGAAGATCACGGCGGGCAGCATGGAGAACAGGCCCGCGGCCGCGCCCTCGACGAGACCCGCGACATAGTCGGCGGCGCCGAGCAGGCCGGTGATGTTCTTGAGCGTCAGGGCGAAGGTCAGAATCAGCATGGCGGGCACCATGGCGATGAAGCCCTTGGTGATGCAGCCGGTGGCGTCCTTGAAGGTGATCACGCGGCGGCAGAGCAGGTAGACGAAGGTGAACATGACGGCGAGGATGCTGCCCCAGGGGAGACCCACGGAGGCGTCGGTGTCGGCGAAGGAGTCGATAATGCTCGCGCCGGACCAGAAGCCGCCGACGTACATCATGCCGATGATGCAGCAGACGATCAGCGCGATCACGGGGATCAGCATGTCCCAGATGGACGCGCCGGGGACGGTCTGCTCGTTCTCGTTGCCGAGGGAGCCGAGCTCGCCCTTGGCGGCCCGCAGCTCCGCCTTCGCCATGGGGCCGTA
>ONVI01000098.1 GCA_900321275.1 uncultured Eubacteriales bacterium
GTTTACAATAATTATGGGAGGCGTTCGGCAATGTCGATATGGAATGCGGTGCTTCTGGGCGTTATACAGGGAATCGCCGAATTTCTGCCGATCTCCAGCTCGGGCCACTTTGCCGTCGTCAACAATCTGTTCAAGCTTTCCGACCTTTCTCAGGGCCACGCGCTGTTTCAGGCCATGCTGTATCTGGCGACGATCGTCTCTGTCTGCCTTGTCTATTGGCCGGAGATCTGCGCCATGGTCTATGAGATGCTCTCCTTCGCGGATCTTGGGCCGCTGGCCGGACAGGAGAGGGCGCGTTATCCCGCAGCCCGCTGCTTCTTCCTCCTTCTGATCGCGACGCTGCCCCTGTTCCTCGCTCTTCCGATCAACAGCCGCATGGAGGTGCTCAACGGCAGAAACATCTTTATCGGCGTCATGCTGATCCTGACGGGCTTCATTCTCTATGTCTCGGACAAGATGATTCCGGGAAAAAAGAACCAGAACAGCATGTCGGTTACGGACGCGCTGATCATCGGCCTGTGTCAGAGTGTGGCGACCATTCCGGGGCTTTCCCGCTCCGCCGTGACCATTACAGCGGGCGTCGCCGTCGGCGTTCGTCGGGATTTTGCCGTGACCTTTTCGTTTTTGCTGAGTATCCCGGCGGTCTTCGGCGCGGCGATTCTCTCTTTTGTTGACGCGGTTCAGGCCGGAATCGACTGGCACTGTGTCCCCGCCTACCTGGTCGGCATGGCCGCAGCGATTTTCACCGGCGTCGTCTCGATCCATCTGATGCGCTACATAAGCCGGAAAAAGAGATTCGGAGGCTTTGCCTATTACTGCTGGGTCATCGGCGTTCTGCTGATCATCCTGCATCTTATTTTCTGATATTCCGAAAGGACTACTGATCCATGGCACAAAGGAAAACAACCACGAAAAAAACAACAAAAACCAAGAGTGCGCCCGCAAGGAGGAAAAGCAGCGCCAGAGCGGAGGACTTGATGCCGCCGGAGCCGGTTGTGCCTATCCGGCGTGAGTTCGGCGGCGTGTTCTTCCTCTTCCTCACGCTGGTGATCCTCATCAGCTATTTTAGGAATGAAGGCGCGTTTGTCCAGTTCTTTTCCGATATTGTCAAGGGCTTTGCGGGCTGGGGCTACTGGATTGCAGCGCCCGCGTTCCTGCTGATCTCCTATATTCTTTTCTTCCACAGGGGCCGTCCCGTGGCCCTGCGCAGCTTATGCGCCTTTATGATCCCGATCCTTGTGGCGGCTATCGTGAGCCTCTTTGAAAATCCCTTTGATTTCAGCCGTGCCGATCTCATGGATATGGCGAACATGCTCTTTGACTACGGCAAGAATCTTGAAAGCGCGGGCGTGTTCGGCGGCCTGCTGGCGATCGGGCTGGAAAAAGCGCTGAGTATATACGGCGCGCTGCCGGTGCTGATTGTGCTGACGATTGTATGCGGCGTTTACGCCTTCAGCGGCAGCATGAAGAAGACTGCAGACCGGGTCAAGATCCAGATGCGGGCCCAGTATGATCCGACCATGTATGAGGATGCGCTCTCTCCGATCGAAGCCGTGACAAACAATCTGCAGCTCAATAAAGCACGCAGGATCGAGCGCGTGCAGCGCGGCGCATATAACATGGATATCCCTCTCGGCGAGGAAGACGACGCCATGAGCCTTCTGGAAGGCAAGGCCGGCGCGCACGCAATCGGGGAGGAGGAGCCGAAACCCCGCCGCAAGCCCCCCAAAATCACGGTGGTCAACGAGAAGCCGACCGCGGATGTCGCCCCCCTCAGCACGGAGGAGGCTGCCGCCATCGCGGGCATCGACATCAAGACCTTTGATGAGGCGAAGGCAGCCTCCCGTCCAAAGAAGGCGGAAAAGCCCGTCAGCGTCAAACCCACGGCCCGCGGCACCACCGTCTCGGCCGAAATCTCTGATCCGCCAAAGCAAAAGCTCAGCCGGGACGAGCTCAACGCCGAGACCCAGGCGGTGGCCAACGCCATCAACACCACCGAGGACGCGCCCGATTACGTTTTCCCGCCGGTAGAGCTGCTCAGAAGCGGCACCGCTGCGACGGGAGACAGCCGGGAGGAAAT
>ONVI01000029.1 GCA_900321275.1 uncultured Eubacteriales bacterium
GCATTCGCCGGACGTGGCCTCTGCCGCCGGGCGATTCGTGAATCGCCCCTACAGTCATACAGAGAAGCTTGCTGTGTCAAGCCGATACCCATATTTTTTATTCGTCTTTTTTCTCTTCCGCCGGGGGCTCGGATGCGGGCGCGTTCTCTTCGGAAGCGGGCTTGGCTTCCGCTTCGGAAGAGGATTCGGCTTCCGCTTCGGAAGCGGGCGTCTCCGCGGGCTTAGCCTCCGCCTCGGCATAGCCGTCGGTCATGGAGATCTTCTTCGCGGGGCGCTCGATGGTCGTGTCGTTGCGCGCTCTCCGCAGATCCTGGGGCGCGATCGGCATGAACTCACCATGGTCAAAGTAGTAATTGAAATCCTCGGCCTCCATGGTCTCGTGGATCAGCAGATACTCGGCGATGTCGCGCAGCTGGTCGGCGTGCTCGGTCAGGATCTGTTCGCACCGGGCGCTGGCCTCGTCGAAGATCTTCTTGACTTCCTCATCGATCATGCCGGCGGTCTCCTCGGAATAGCTCTTGGTTTGGCCGAAGTCGCGGCCGATGAAGATGGAATGGCCGGAGTTGTCGTAGGAGATGGGGCCGAGCCGATCGCTCATGCCATAGCGCATGACCATGTCGCGGGCGATGGTGCTGGCGTTCTGGATGTCGCCGGAGGCACCGCTGGAGATGTCGTCCAGGAAGAGCTTCTCCGCCGTGCGCCCGCCGAGGGCCATGACAATGTCCTCAAACATCTCGGAGCGGGACTTGAAGTTTTCCAGGTCCTCCTGCGGGCGGAAGAGCGTGAAGCCGCCGGCCGCGCCGCGGGGGATGATGGTAATATAGTGGACGGGATCGACGTGCTTGAGGAAGCGCCCCGCGATGGCGTGGCCGGCCTCGTGATAGGCGGTGAGCCTGCGGGCCTTCTCGCTCATCTTGCGGCTCTTCTTCTCGGGGCCCATCTGTACCTTGAGGATGGCCTCGTCGATATCCTCCATGTTGATGAAGCGGTGTCTGCGCCGCACGGCCAGCAGCGCCGCCTCGTTCATGAGGTTTTCGAGATCCGCGCCCGAGAAGCCGGGGGTGCCCTTGGCGATGGAGTTGAGATCCACGTCGTCCGCAAGGTGCTTGTCCCGGGAATGAATCTTCAGGATTTCCTCGCGCCCGCGGATATCCGGCAGGCCCACATAGACCTGGCGGTCAAAGCGGCCCGGACGCAGCAGGGCGTTATCGAGGATATCGGCGCGGTTGGTGGCCGCCATGACGATGACGCCCTCGTTGTTGCCGAAGCCGTCCATCTCCACCAGCAGCTGGTTGAGGGTCTGCTCGCGCTCGTCATGGCCGCCGCCGAGGCCACTGCCTCTCTGACGGCCGACGGCGTCGATCTCGTCAATGAAGATGATGGCGGGGGCGGCCTTCTTGGCCTGCTCAAACAGGTCGCGCACGCGGCCTGCGCCGACGCCGACATACAGCTCCACAAAATCGGAGCCGGAGATGGACAGAAACTGCACGCCCGCCTCGCCCGCGACGGCCTTGGCCAGCAGGGTCTTGCCAGTGCCCGGAGGGCCCACCAGCAGCACACCCTTGGGGATGCGCGCGCCCATGTCGGTATAGGCCTTGGGATGCTTGAGGAAATCGACGATCTCCTGCAGCTCCGCCTTCTCTTCGTCGCAGCCCGCGACGTCGGCAAAGGTCTTCTTGTCCTTCTCGTCGCTGCCGAGCCGGGTGCGCGCCTTGGAGAACTTGGCAATGCCGCCGGCCCCGCCGCCCGCGCGGGTCATCATAAAGTACCAGAGCACCATGGCTCCGCCCATGACCAGAATATACGGGAGCATGCTGGCCCACCAGGGGACGACAAAGCCCTCGTCATAGTCGTACTTCTCGAGGATGCCGGAGGCATACTGCTCCTTGATGAGCTCGTGGAAGTCCTCATAGAAGACGGAGAAGCTGTAGAGGTCGTAGGTCACTTCCTCCGTGGGCGGCTCACCGCTGTCGGTGCGGACCTGGAGAATGATGGTATTGCCCTCCGTGGTGAAGGACTTCACCTTCTCGTTCCGGAAGAGGGTCACCAGGTCGGAATAGTTTTTGAGCTGCTTTACGTCCTTGTCTCCGGTCATCGTAAAGATGACGGCGACCATGATCGCGATGAGCAGAACGTAAAAGCCAAGGTCTCTGGCACGTTTCGGATTCAAATTACAGTCACTTCCTTTATCTTGCTGGGAAAACGGCAAGCCATACCGAGCGGGGCAGGCTTGAAACTTACGAATAAACCTCCGGCCTCAAAACCCCGATGTAGGGGAGATTGCGGTAATGCTCGTCATAATCCAGGCCGTAGCCGACGACGAAGGCATCCGGCACCTCAAAGCAGGAGTAGTCGGCATGGACGTCGGCCTTGCGGCGGGCGGGCTTGTCCATCAGCGTGGCGATGGTGATGGAGGCGGGACGCCGTACCATGAGGTACTGCTTGAGATAGCTCAGCGTCACGCCGGAATCGAGGATATCCTCGACAATGATGACATGGCGGCCCTCAATATCCTCGCTGAGGTCCTTGGTGATCTTCACCGCGCCCGTGGAGCTCGTGCCGCTGTAGGAGGAGACGGCCATGAAGTCCATGGTGCACTTGATGTCCACATGCCGCATCAGATCCGCCATGAAGATGAAGCAGCCCTTCAGCACCCCGACGAAGATGGGGTCCTTGTCCCGGAAATCCGCGGTGATTCTACGGCCCATCTCGGCGACGCGGGACTCAATTTCATCCTTGCTGATAAGGACGTTTTCAATATCGTTGAGCATGTTGTTACTCCCTGTGTGTATTTTGGTATATATCATAGGGGTCGATCCCCTGATCGACCTGCATTTATGCGATATACGACGGGCCAATGAGGGATTCACATTGCCTCAAAGCTGACCCTTGCCGCCTCGTCCCCGATCTCCGGCGCCGCTCTCTCGTCGATGGCGAGGCCGCGAACCAGCAGGGGGCCGTTTTCATCTCGCAGGATGAGACAGGCGTCACGCCGGGCTCTGGTATAGCACGCTTCCTTGAACAGGGTGCTCAGCTTCTTGCTGACGCCGCGCCCTTTGGGACGGATCGTGTCGCCGGGGCGTCTGCCGGTCAAAAAAAGGCCGGTAGATACTATCTCATATTTGAGGTAAGAAGTCTTGAACAAGTCGTGAATTTCTCCGTGATAACGACAAAGCGCGCACGATACGCGAAGCCCCAGCTCCGGAAGCTCCGCGCTCTCGCCGGGGCGCAGCCGCCGCGTCTGTATGCGGACTTCCTCGCCCGGCGTCAGATACAGCCTGCCCTGCTCGCGCCGGAGTGTTTGCCCCGGAAGCTGCAGAAGGCCGTATTCGCTGTCCCGGCAAAAATCCAGCACCGCCTCGCAGCGCTCCATCGAAAGCCCCGGAAAGAGCCGCCGCACCGCGCGCGAGGCGACGGCCGGGTGCAGCGCGTTGAGAGCCGCAAGCGGCAGGCTCCCGTCTTTCAGCTCCCGCGTCAGAAAATCCGCCGCAAGCCCGGACAAAAACTCCTCGTCCCGGTCCAGCAGCGCCGCTGTGCGGGCCGCGGCTTCGGAGAAGCGGGGGTTGATTTCCCGCAGAAGCGGTACGATCTGATGGCGGATGAGATTGCGGGTATAGTCGTCGCTTTCGTTGGTGCTGTCCTCCACATGGGGGACATGGTTTTCGCGTAAATATGCCTCAATCTCCCCGCGGCCTGTACCCAGCAGCGGACGCAGGATCAATCCGCGCTCCCTCGGAATGCCGCTCAAGCCCGCCGCTCCGCTGCCGCGGGTGAGGTTGAACAAAAGCGTCTCGGCGTTGTCGTCGCGGTTGTGCGCGGTGAGGATGCGCGCCGCGCCCAGCTCCTGGAGCGTTTTGAAAAGGAAGGAATAGCGCAGCGCCCGCGCCGCCTCTTCGAGACTCAGGCCGTGCGCCGACGCGTATTGGGGCGCGTCGCCGTGACCCAGGACAAAGGGGACGCCGTGTTCCCGGCACCAGCCCTCGACAAAGGCCGCGTCCCGCAGAGATTCCTCCCCGCGGATGCCGTGCTCGAAGTGGGCGACGACGACGTTATATCCTTCTGCGTACAGCAGATGCAGCAGGCACATGGAATCCGCCCCGCCGGACACGGCGCACAGAAGCTTTTCGCCTCTGCCCGGCGCGGGGTCGAGCTTAATACTCATCTTCGCGCCGCTTCTCGTAGAGGCTGAAGCTGGTGTACTCGGGCAGCCACAGCAGCTCCACCGTGCCGGTCTGGCCCTTGCGGTTTTTCAGGATGATCGCTTCGGCCAGATTCGGATTCTCGCTCTCCTTGTTATAATACCCATCGCGGTACAGTCCTATCACAACGTCGGCGTCCTGCTCGATGGCGCCGGACTCGCGCAGGTCAGAGAGCATGGGGCGCTTGTCCTGGCGCGACTCGTTGGCACGGGAGAGCTGGGACAGGCAGATCACGGGGACGTTCAGCTCCTTGGCCATGATCTTGAGCATGCGGCTGATGTCGCTGACGGCCTGGGTGCGGCTCTCGTTCGACCAGGAGTGGCCGCTGCCCGCAGACTGCATCAATTGCAGGTAGTCGATGACCACGAGGCCGAGATTGGCGACCCTGCGGCACTGGGCGTTCATGTCCGAGACCGTGAGCGTCGGGTTGTCGTCGATGCGGATATCGGTGGCGCTGAGCGCCTGGGCGGCGTTGGAGATCTCCCGCCACTGCGTATCCGAGAGCTGCCCGGTCAGCAGATTCTGGGACGGGATCAGCGCCGCGCGCGACAGCAGCCTCGTGACCAGCTGCTCGCGCGACATCTCCAGCGAGAAGATCGCGACGGTCTGGTGCTCGTTCATGGCGGCGTGCAGAGCCATGTTCAGGGCGATACTGGTCTTGCCCATGCCGGGGCGCGCCGCAATCAGGATGAGCTCGGACCTGTTGAGGCCGAGGATCACCCGGTCGAGATCCGGCAGGCCGGTAGGCAGGCCGGGGATCGCGTTGCCGGAGGCCGCCGCCTCGGAGAGATTGTCAAACACGTTCTGCACGACGGAGGACACAGGAATCAGGCCGCCGACATTCCTCCCCTGGCGCAGGGCGTAGATCTTGCGCTCCGCCGCCTCGAGCATGGTTTCGGCCTCGCCGCTGCCCTCGTAGACCATGGACGTGATTTCGTCCGCGGCCTCGCCGAGCCTCCTGAGAAGCGCCCTGTCGCGCACAATGGCGGCGTATTCGAGGACGTTGGCGGCGGTTGGCGTGACGCGCATGATCTCCGCGAGGTATTCCTCGCATTTGTCATTGTACACGCCGCGCACCTTCATCTGACCCAGCACGGTGACCGGGTCGATGGCCATGCTGAAGGAGAACATCGAATAGATGGTCTCGTAGATGTCGCGGTTGAGCTGGATATAAAATTCGTCGGGCTTGAGCTTCTCAAGGACTTCCGGAATGCAGCGGGAGTCGATGAGCATGGAGCCGATCACCGCCTGCTCCGCCGGGGCGGAGTGGGGCGTTTTCCTGCCCAGCAGTTCGTCCATTTTGTTACCTCTTGGTTCTTAATGGCCTTCCTCTTCGAGGGAGGTGCCCAGGTGCTCACACCGGGGCGGAGGAAGCCTCAGATTGCAGACAAAGTCACTTGCCTCCCCCTCCAGGGGAGGTGCCCAGGTGCTCACACCGGGGCGGAGAGGGCAAAACACTTTGTATACCTATAAAAGCTGACGCCTTTATAGGTATTATTGTGTGTGCGAAATCCCCATGAATCAGCTTCTATTCATTGCGGCAAGGCTTGCCGCATGGGGATTTACTTGTCCTCCACGACCAGCACATTGACCGTACCGTTGACCTCATAGCCGAGCTTGGCCTTGACCTGGTAACTGCCGAAGGTCTTGATGGGGTCGGCCTGGATGATCTTGTTCTTCTCAATGTCAATGCCGTGCTGCTCTTTGAGCGCGTCGCTGATCTCCTGGGAGGTGACGGCGCCGAAGAGCTTGCCGGAGCCGCCGGCCTTTGCGCGGATGATGACCTGAATGCCGTCGAGCTTTTTGGCGTTTTCCTCGGCCTCGGCCTTCTCGCGGGCCATCTGCGCGGCCTTCGCCTTCTCCTTGAGCTTGAGGGCGTTGATGTTGTCGGTCGTGGCCTCGCTGGCAAGACCCCGGGGAATGAGGTAGTTCCGGGCATAGCCGATGGAGACTTCCTTCATCTCACCCTTCTTGCCCTGACCCTTGACGTCGGTATTGAAGATGACTTTCATTCTGTTTTTCTCCTTTCGGGATGGATGATTAGTCAATTGCGAAACGAGTTTCGCAATTGAGGACTCGCGCTTATCGCAGCGGCTTTGGGCCGCTTTGGTCGGCGCGAGGCCTCGCAAAAGCTCGGCTCAGGGAGTTTTTGAGGCGGCAAAGCTGCCTCAAAAACGGATTCCGATTCCCTCCGGGGATCTGAACCAAGCGTGCTGGCGACTTTCGCAATCGGCTGGGATGGATGATGAAAACGGGAGTTGCGGCATCAGCTCCCTCTCAGAGGGAGCTGTCACCAGTGCGCACACTGGTGACTGAGGGAGTCAGCGTCCATCTTTTTGAGCGCTCAAAGAGACGCACATTGACTCCTTCCGTCATCCGGCTCGCGGGAGACGCCGGATGCAACCTCCCTCAGAGAGGGAGGTTAAGAGGAATTTTTATGACAGATAATCGTCGATGGCGGCGCGGACTTTTTCCAGGACCTGATCGGCGGATTCGCCGGCAAACTGCGCCGCCGCGGCACTGCGGTTTCCGCCGCCGCCGAGCTTTTCCATGATGAGCTGGACATTGACCTCGCCGATGGAGCGGGCCGAGACAAAGCACCCGCCCTGGGCGTTCGGCACGATGACGACGGAGGCGTCCACGCCGGAGATGTTTAAAAGCTCGTCCGCAGCCTGGGCGGCGACGACGCGCTCCTGCGGCTCCGAAGGGGCGGCGATGGCGATGCCCTTGTAGATCTCCGCCTGCTGGAGAATGCGGTAGCGCGCTACGGTGTGCGCCAGGTCCAGCTGGAACAGGCGCTTGACGGCGCTGGTGTCCGCCCCCTCGCTTCTGAGCCAGGAGGCTGCGTCAAAGGTGCGTTCTCCGGTGCGGAGGGTGAAGCTCTTGGTGTCCAGCACAATGCCGGCCAGCAGCGCCTCGGCTTCGCAGCGGAGGATATGCGACATATCCGGCATTTCCTGCAGGATCTCGGTCACCTGCAGGATCTCGGTCACAAGCTCGCACGCCGAGGAGGCGTAGGGCTCGACATAGTTGAGCGCGGCGTTCTGAATATAGGTTGCCCCGACGCGGTGGTGGTCGATGACCACGACGCGCTCACACTGGTTCAGGAGCGCCGGAACCTCCACCTGCTCGGGTCTGCTGGTGTCGACCACGACGAGCAGCGTGTCCGGCTCAATCTTCGCGGGCAGATCCGCGGGATCGAGGAAAGCGTCCCGGTATTCCGCCTCCCGCCGGAGTGTTTCGATCAGGCTTTTCGCGGCCGATTGCCGGACGTCGGCGACGATCGAGGCCTTCAGTCCGCGCTGGCGGGCGATGCTGTAGATGCCCACGGCGGCGCCGTAGCTGTCCATATCGCCGTTGCGGTGCCCCATGATGAGAAGGCCGGACGACTCCTGTACGAGATTGGAGAAGGAATTGGCCGTAACGCGGGAGCGCACCTTGGTGCGTTTTTCCACCTCGCTTCCGCGGCCGCCGAAGAAGGCAAAGCCTGTGCGGTTTTTGATGACGGTCTGGTCGCCGCCTCTCGAGAGCGCCAGCTCCACCGCGGTCTCCGCGGCCTGCATGGCGTCCGCAAAGCTCTCGGCCTCCGCGCCGAGGCCGATGCTGATGGTTGCGTTGATGCCGGAGGGACTGACCACATCGTGGATCTCATCCGTGATGCTGAATTTCCCCTCCTTCAGCCGCTCCAGATGCTGCCGCTCCATCATGAGCAGATAGCGGTCGCGGTCGTAGCGGCGCAGGATGCCGCTGAAGTCCGCGCACCAGCGGCCGAGCTTGTCCTCCACCGCGTCGCGCAGATCGTTCTTGACGCGGTCGGGCTGGTTTTTCATCAGCTCGTCCAGATTGTCGATGATGATGATGCCGGCGACGGGGCGGGTGTTTTCATACAGGATGCGGGTGTTGTCGTACTCCGTGGCGTCCACCCAATAGGTGATGCCCATGAAGACATTGGCGCCCGCTTCCGGGCTCTGGTCGCTGCTGATAAGGCTGCCGTGGAGGCTGTATTTGCGGCCGTTGACCTCCAAAAGGGTGGGATAGACGGTCTTGCCCTCCAGCAGCCAGCTTCCCGTAAACTGGGGCACCAGATCCGAAAGGCAGGCGTCGAGGCGCGTGCCGGTCTCGCCGCACATCCGGAAAAACTCCTCATTCCCCCAGACGATACGCGAGTCCTCCAGCTTAAAGATCGCGATGGGCAGAGGAAAGTTCGAGAGCGTGTTGCTCTTGGCGTTGTCCGTCTCGTAGAGACGGGCTTCCACATAGGCGGCAAGCTCTTTTTCCCGGCGTCTGCGCTCCACCAGATCGAAAATCAGCAGAAGGACGATCGCCCCGCCGCAGCAGGCGGCGAGGATATACTGCCCCAGATACGCGGACACGGCCGCGATGCAGAGCAGCAGAAAAACCGGCAGCCTGCCGGGCCGCACGAGCTGCCGCAGAGTCTTATCCAAGCGAACACCTCCTCTGTATCAAAACTCCATGTATGGCCGTCTTATACGGTGATGTTACATTATACCAAAAAAACCTGCTGTTTACAATCATAAATTGCGCCGTGAGCCCAATAATACGAACAGAATCAAGATACGGGAGGAAAAATCATGAAGGCAGTGATCCTGGCGGGGGGATTGGGGACGCGGCTGCGCGCGGTGACGGGGGAGCATCCCAAGCCTTTAGCACCGCTGCTCGGCAGACCGGTGATGGAGCATATCGTGGAGCTGCTGCGCGATCAGGGCTTTACCGAGATCTGCGCGGCGCTGCACTACCGCGCGGGGGAGATCATGGCGCATTTCGGCGACGGGCGGCGCTTCGGCGTACACATGGAATACCGCATCGAGACGGCAAACCTCGGCACGGCGGGCAGCGTCAAAAATTGCCGGGATTTTTTCGGGGACGAGGACTTCCTCATCATCTCCGGCGACGCCGCCTGCGATTTTAGGCTTGACCGGCTGATGGAGCTGCATCGGAAAAAGCATGCGGCCGTCACGATCGCCCTGAGTCGGGAGAGTGAGCCGCTGCGTTACGGTCTGGCGGTGACGGACGGGGACGGGCGCATCCGCTCCTTTATCGAAAAACCGGGCTGGCCCCGGGTGGTGACGGATCTCGTGAACACGGGCATCTATGTCCTGTCCCCGCAGGTGCTCGCGCGTGTCCCGGAGGGGGGCGGCGACTTCGGCCGCGACCTCTTCCCGCTGCTCTTAAAGGAGAATGCGCCCCTCTACGGGCAGGTGATGGAGGGCTACTGGCGGGACATCGGCACGCCGCTGGACTACTACCGCTGCTGTGCCGACGCGTTGGAGGGGAAGCTGAAGCTCACCCCCGGGGAGCGTTTTCGGCAGGCGGCGCAGGAGCCGGTGTCCGACAGCGAGGAGGACGGCTGCGTCACGCTCTGTACGTGCCAAAACCGCGCGCGGCTGATGGGGACGCTCTCGGAGCTGATGCTGGAGCTCGGCGCGGACTACGACGACGGTATCCGCCTCAAGGGGCCGCATTACGAGCTGCATATCAGCCCCAGCGCCGTCAGCTCCGCCGTGCGCGTGGCGGTGAAATCCGACGACGCGGAATATGCCCGGGCCCTCTGCCTCGCCGCCGGGGACGTGGCGAAAAAGCTGGAAATGTAAATCCCGATAAAAAAAGCAAAAGCAGAGTGCCTGACCACTCTGCTTGCTTGCTCATTTTAAGGGGAGTTCTCTCTGCTTGCAAGGATATGATAACGCAGAGCTGTTACAAAAGAGAGACAATTTATGTTACCAAAATGTAAATATTCGTCAACGCTTTTCGCTTGAACAAAAATCCGTCCGGTGGTATAATAAGAATGTAAAACACTGGAAAGGAAATCCTCATGGCTGACTATGTATTGAGCGGCTGTTCCGCCGCCGATCTGAGCAGAGAACACTTTGAGCGAATCGGCGTCCGATACATCTGCTTTCATTATATGCTGGACGGTGTTCTGTACCCGGACGATCTGGGGCAGACGCTGCCCGCTGACGAGTTCTATGCCCGCATGGCGAAGGGCGCGATGACGAAGACCTCGCAGATCAACCTCTCCGAGTATGTGGACTACTTCAGCGCCTTCTGTGAGCAGGGGCTGGATATTGTGCACGTTACGCTCTCCTCCGGCATTTCCGGCACCTATAACTCCGCCTGCAGCGCGGCTGCCATTGTCAGGGAGACCTATCCAGACCGTGAGATTTTTATCGTGGACTCTCTGGGCGCGTCCTCCGGGTACGGCCTGCTGCTGGATACCGCCGCCGCCATGCGCGACCGCGGCCTGGGCGCGCGGGAGCTTGCAGGCTGGATCACCGAAAACCGCCTGAAGCTGCACCACTGGTTCTTCTCCACGGATCTGACAAGCTATGTGCGCGGCGGGCGCATTTCCAAGGCGGCGGCCTTTTTCGGCGGCGTGTTTGAGATCTGCCCCCTGCTGAACATGGACTATCTCGGCCGTCTCATCCCGCGCAAGAAAATCCGCACCAAAAAGAACGTTATCCGCGAAATCGTGCGCGCCATGGTCGAAAACGCGGACAACGGCACGGACTACGACGGCAAGTGCTTCATCTCCATGTCCGCCTGCCGGGAGGATGCCGAGGAGGTGGCGCGCCTCGTGGAGGCGGCCTTCCCGAAGCTCAACGGCAGGGTGCTCATCAACAACATCGGCGGCCTGATCGGCGCGCACACCGGCCCCGGCACCGTGGCCCTCTTCTTCTGGGGCGGCGAGAGAATGGATTGAAAAGAAAAAACGGATAATTTATATGGCGGCTGCGTATCATGATGCGCAGCCGCCAATGCTTTTTTATGGGGCTGTCAGCTCCCGGATCTCGCAGGCGATCGCGCCGTTGTCGAAGACGCTGAGGAGGGCGAAGCTGAGGTTCCGCCCCTTGCCCGCTGTGCCGGGGTTTATGAGCGTCACGCCGCCGAGCTGTTCGTTCACGGCGCAGTGCGTATGGCCGAAAAGCGCCAGGCTTGCCCCTTGCTCCTGCGCGGCGTAGACCAGCCGGTCCGCCTGCCATGCGCTGACGCCGTACAGGTGCCCGTGGGTGAGAAAGGCCCTGACGGGACCGAGCTCCACCGTCAGGCGCGGCGGGGCGAGGGGATTTATATCACAGTTGCCGCAGACGCTGTACAGGGGCGTATCGGGGAAGGCCTCGCGCAGCAGCGCCGCGTCGCGGTCATGGTCTCCGAGATGGATATGGACGTCGGCCCGCGCCTCCCGCGCCGCCGCCAGCATGGGGGCGTTGTTGCCGTGGGTATCGGAAAAAACCGCTGCTTTGATCATAAGATCGCCTCCGATCATCATTTTTTCTGTTCCCGCATAGAATAGACCGAAGCGGGGTGAGACGCAATGCTGAATTTTGAACAGCTGGGCCGGGAACTTGAGCGCCGCGGAAAGACGACGGAGCTGCGCGCCCTGGCCGAGTCCGAGGATGGGGCGCGGCTTGCGGCCATGCTGGACGCGGACAGTCTCGCGCGGGCGGCGAAGTCCGGCGACGGCGAGGCGCTGCGCGGCGCGCTGGGGACAGTGCTCTCAACGGAAGAGGGAAAACGCCTCGCGGAGCGCATCCGGCGCATGATGGGGTCGTAAGCGGGCCGGGAGGTGAAGCGCCGTGGGCGAGCTCGAGGATCAACTCAACAGCATACTCTCCGACCCGGAGCAGATGGCGAAGATCGCGGGTCTGGCAAAATCGCTCATGGGCGGCGGAGACGACGCCCCGCCTCCTGCGGGGGAAGCGGGGCCGGATCCGGGACTCCTGCAAATGCTGGGCCGGGCGATGAATACCGGCGGCGAAAACAGCCGGGAGCAGGCGCTGCTTGCGGCGATGAAGCCCTATCTGTCGGAGAAGCGGCAGGGCAAGATCGACCGGGCGATGAAGCTTGCGCGGCTTGCCCGCATCGCGGGGCTTGCCCTCGGAGAGGCGGGAGGCGGTCATGATCAATCGCTATGAGGGCAACACCGGCCGCGTAACCCGCCTGCCGGAACCCCACGATCCGCCGCCTCTGCCGGAGAGACCGCCGCGGCCGGCGCCCGGGCGTCCCCAGCCCCCGCCGCCCGGCCCGCTGCCGGGATTGGATCTGCGGCGGCTTCTGCCGGGGCTTTCCGACGGGCTGGAGACGGAGGATCTGCTTCTGCTGCTGATCCTCTATCTCCTGTACCGGGAGAGCGGCGACACGGAGCTGCTGGTCATCATGGGCGCGATGTTTCTGCTATAATACTGACTTTCAATAAAAACAAGACAATCTTTGCGGCCAGAATTGCGCCATACTGCGTTGAAGCCCTTGACCATATATTTCCATTATGCTCTGCGGGCCTCGCCTTGTCTGGCACAATTCTGTCTCGCAAATCTTTGACTAATTTCTATTGTAACTTAGGGAAGCGCTGATTAAATCGGAGCGTGCGGATTGGCGAGCAGATTTTTCGGCTGACGAAGCCTGAAAAGCGCAGGAATACTTTGTGTATTTCAAGTTTTTCAGGCAAAGTCAGGCGGAAAAGAAAGTCAGGCGGAAAAGATGTCGTCAAGACGTGCGCGGCGATTTATTCAGCGTTTCCTTAGTATAAATCCCTCTGCTGTCTGAGCTTTCTGCGCCTGCGGCTGATGTAGCGCTCCAGCTCGCCGCCGTTGAGAAACTCCGCCAGGACGTACTGCTCGAACACCGGGACGGCGCAGGAATAAAAGCCCAGCTTTTCCTGCCAGGGCTCCGCCAGCGCCTCCGGCAGCACCAGATAGGCCGTGCGCATGGAGGGCGCGAAGCTGCGGGAGAAGGTGTTGAGGTACAGCACCCGCTCCGGCGCGAGGGAGCAGATCGTCTCGATGTGCTTTGTCACCGAGGCCAGCTCCGCGTCGTAGTCGTCCTCCACGATACAAGCGTTTCGCGCCCGCGCCCAACGGGCGTACTCGTGCCGCTTCGAGGCCGAGGCGGTGACGCGGCTCGGATAGCTGTTGAAGGGCGTGACGTGCAGGACGCCCGCGTCGCAGTGCTCCAGCGCGCGGCTGACAATGCCGTCCGCGCCCATGGGCAGACCCTCGCAGTGTGCCCCGTTTGCCTCGTAGACCTGGCGGATGCGGGCATAGCACGGCTCCTCCAGGGCAAAGCGCGTCTCCGCGCCGAAGAACTGTACGATCAGGCCATAGAGATATTCCGCCCCCGCGCCGACGACGATGCGCTCCGGGTCGACGACGAGACCGCGGCTGCGGGCAATATAGGCAGCGATCGCGGCGCGCAGCTCCCAGACGCCGCTGCCGGGGGAGCGCTCGAGAATGCGCCGGTCATAGACCGTGAGCACCCGGCGCATGGTTTTTGCCAGGGACGTGAAGGGAAAATCCTGCGGCGCGGAGCTTCCGGCGGGCGCGGGGGACGGCACGGCCAGCGGCTCTTCCCGCCCGGCGGCGCCGCCGAAGCTCACATAGGCGCCGCTGCGCTCGCGGGTCTCGATATAGCCCTCGTCCGCAAGCAGGGCGCAGGCGTGTTCCACCGTGATGAGACTCAGGCCGAGCTCCTCGGCAAGCGTGCGCTTGGAGGGCAGCTTCGCCCCAAGCGGAAGCGCCCCGGAGAGGATATCTCCCCGGAGCTGTCGGTAGAGCTGCATATAGGCGGGCGAATCCGCGCCGCGTTCGATCACATAGTTCATCTGGTCTTATAAAAAGTTATTAATCTGAGTATATTTACATTACCAGAGAGAGTGTATAATCATCCGCATAAAAAGTCAAGCGAAAGCATGGCATAATTTGAAAGGGTGATCCCAATGAAAAAAATCGTCAGTATTCAAGACATCTCGGCCCTCGGCAAGTGCTCGCTCACGGTGGCGCTGCCGATCGTCTCGGCCATGGGAATCGAGTGCGCGGTGGTGCCGACGGCGGTGCTGTCCACCCACACGCAGTTTCAGGGCTGGACCTTCCACGACCTGACCGATGAGATGGAGCCCATCGCCGACCATTGGAAAAGCCAGGGCTTTACCTTCGACGCGATCTATACCGGCTATCTCGGCTCGGCGCGCCAGGTGGATATCGTCAAGCGCTATTTCCGGGACTTCGGCGCGGGGGCAAAAATCATCGTCGACCCTGCCATGGCGGACAACGGGAAGCTCTACGCGGGCTTTGCACCGGACTTTCCGCAGAAGATGGCGGAGCTGCTCGACGGCGCGGATCTGGTGCTGCCGAATCTGACGGAGGCCTGCTTCCTGCTGGACAAGCCCTACCGCGAGAAATACGACCGCGCCTATATCATGGAGCTTCTGACGGGGCTTCTGAACAAAGGCGCGAAGGTCGCCGCCCTCACGGGGGTGAGCTTTGAGGAAGGCAAGCTCGGCGTCGTGTCCCTTGACGGCGAGACCGGGGCCTTTTCCGAATACTATACCGATCGCCTGCCCGTGAACTTCCACGGCACGGGCGACATCTACTCCTCGACGGCGGTGGGCGCGCTGATGAACGGCATGTCCGTCCCCGACGCGCTGGCCCTGGCCGCGGACTACACGGCGGAGTGCATCCGCCTGACGCTCAAAGAGGAAAATCACAGCTGGTACGGCGTGAACTTCGAGCAGGCCGTGCCCTTCCTGCTGGAGCGGATGAAGAAGTTATAAGAACAGGGGATACGGCAAAACAGGCAAACCGATAAAAATCAATCTGGGTATCGGGTTTATTCAGCAAACAACCAACATGCACACCGTAGGGGCCGTTCACGAACGGCCCGGCAGTACACGATCGGTTTTTCGGATTCGCGCCCCTACAGTCATACAGAGAAGCTTGCTGTGTCAAGCCGATACCCATAAAAATCAATATGGTTATCGGCTTTAATCGGCAAACCCTCGAAACTGTCGTTGCGTAGGGGTCGATCCCCAGATCGACCCGCGTGATAATCCTGCCGAATATGAAAAATTCCCGGATAAACATGTGTTGCTTCACATATTTTATCCGGGAATTGTGCTGCATTGGAGGTTATGCTGACGGGCCGATGAGGGCATCGGCCCCTAAAATTTCGCATGGCTATGCATTTTGCAACGCGCCCGTCAAGAGGCTGTATTATGCCGGATGCCGGCTTACCGCAAAATCGGCTGCAATTGCTCACCCCGCAGGGCCGCCTCGACCGTCTCGCCGAGAAGGGAGAAATCCGCCTGGAGGGAATTCGGCTTCTTCACGGGATCGTCCTGCCGGAAGGGGACGAAGTAGACGTGTTTGCGGTTGAGAAGCCGCGCGATATTTTCCGCCGAGCCGGAGAGCCCGTCGTTGGTGGAGAAGGCGATCACCAGCGGCCTGCCGTTTCTCAGGTGCGCCTTGGCCGCCATGGTGACGGCGCTGTCGGTCACGCCCCGGGCAAGCTTTGCCAGGGTGTTGCCCGTGCACGGCGCGATGAGCAGGGCGTCCATCGGTACGGAAGGCCCCAGCGGCTCCGCCTGCGCGATGGTGGTGACCACCCGCTTTCCCGTCAGCTCCATGAGTCTTCGGATGTGGTCGACGGCGCGCCCGAAGCGGCTGTCCGTCTCGGCGGCGGTCTCGCTCATGATGGGGACGAGCTCGTATGTTCCGGCAAGCTTCTCCGCCGCGGCGAAGACCTGATCGTAGGTGCAGTAGGAGCCGCACAGAGCCAGCCCCAGACGTTTATTCGTTTCCATCCTTTTCCTCCCTTTCCCGCATGACGGCATAGATCGTGTCCCGCATAAGCGCGGCGGCGGCGCAGGGGGCGCTCCTGCCCGGCAGTCCCGGCGCAAAGACGGTATGCAGCCCCAGCTCCTCCGCCGGCGCCCTGTCAAAGCCCGGCTCGGACGCAAGCTCCAGCAGCACGGCGTCGGGGCGCAGCCGCTCCAGAGCCTCTTTCGGGATGACGGGCGCGGGCACGGTGTTGATGAGACAGTCCGTCTCCCCGGCCAGATCGGCGATCTCCGGCATTTTGCAGGAGCGCAGCCCCAGCCCCTCGGCCTCGGCCCGATCCCCGGCCTTGCGCGCGGCGACGGTTGTCTCGCAGCCCAGGGCATGCAGCCGCGGCGCGAGCTGACGCGCGATTCTCCCCCAGCCGGTCACCAGCGCCCTGCCCTTCCAGAGACTGCGCGGGCTCTCCCGGATCAGCAAACCCAGGGCGCCCTCGGCGGTCAGGGCCGCGTTGCCGGCGGTGAAGTCCCGCCTTGTCATCAGGTCGCAGACCGCGATCCCCGCCCGCACCGCGGCAAGGGCCGTCTCCTGCCCGAAGCGCCCGCCGCAGAGCGTCTGTCCCGGCCAGAGTGCCGTGAGCAGCTCCTCCGTGCGCAGCTTCTGTACCGACAGCGGAGCATAGAGCTCTCCGCTTTTCTCCGCCGGGGTTCCGACGATCACCCAGTCCGCCCCGTAGACGCAGGCCTCCGGGGACGAGCATTGGGTAATCCGCTGGGGCATGGCGGCCTTCTCCAAAGCATAGGCGCGCAGACTGTGTCCGTCGGCGGCGAGCAGCGCCGCCAGCCAGGCCGCGCGCGCATCGCCGCCGATCACCGCGAATTTCACGGGCACCACCTCCGGCCTATCCTATGCGGCGGCAGACCGGAGGGTGAGGCCCGACGAGATTTACGGACTTGTATCTCGCGGGGAAACGTGCTACAATTTTTATAATATTTGAGAAATATTGCGCCGCGCGCTTCGCGTACGGCTTTGGGGAGATGGAATATGAAAGCTGTCATAATCAAGAGAACGGGCTGTCTGCTGCTTGCGGCAGCGCTGCTCACGCTGGGACCGGGCGCGGCTTTGGCGGAGGAGACCGACATTGAGCTGGCGCCGATGGCGATCGACTGGGTGGAACCGGACTTCAACGATACGCAGGCGCCCGCGCCGGAGACCCCGGAGGAAGAGCCTGCCGCGCCCGAGCTTTCCGAGGAGGTACTGCCGGATCAGCCCGAAGCGCCGGAAGCGATGGAAGCGCCGGAGCCTGTACATGTTTTTTCCGCTGAGGAAGGGGATCTCGCAATCGATGAAGAGAATTTCCCCGATCCGAATTTCCGGGCATATTTGAAAACGCTCCCCCACAGCGGGGAGGCGGGCAACGAGTATTTCACCGCCGGACAGCTTGCAGGAATTACGGAGATGGACTGCTCCCGGCGCGATATCGCCTCTTTTGAGGGGCTTGAAAGCTTTCCCGCGCTGGAGAAGCTGAACTGCGCCGGCAACGCGCCGGAGAGACTGGACATCGGCAAAAACACGGCGCTTCGCTTTCTGGACTGCGGCGGCAGCGGCCTGACCGGACTGGACGTCAGCAAAAACCCGTATCTGGCGGAGCTTGTACGCAATACCGAGGCTGAGGCGGTCGATGGTGAAGTTTCGCTGCGGCAGTACGCAATCGCGGACGAGACCGGCGAGCTGTACGCCGCTCTCCGCTGCGGCGAGGAGCTCAAGCTGTACACCGAGAAACCGGCGGCCGACGCCGTTCAAATCACGGCCTTTGTCAAGACGGGGGACGCGCTCGCCGTTTCGCTCCTGGCTGAGCCGGCCGCGGGGTCCGATCCCGCGAAATATCGGATCACTGCCGAATTTGACGGACAGACGCTTGACGCGATTCCGGCGGACGACGTGCATTACATTCCCGACGCCGCCCTTGTCAGCCTTTCCCAACTGACAGCGCCCATCACGGTCACGGTCTCCTGCGGGGAGGACGAGGCGCTGTACAGCTTCACCGTGTTCGATTACCTGAAAGCGCTGCCTTCTTACACCGAGGCCCCGCTGCCGACCAATCAGGCGGCGTGCACGGGTGAAATCGGCGGCGTCGGCGACTTTCACGCAAAGCTCGCAGGCGAAGGCGACCCTGTTGTCAGGCTCTATTTCCGCGCGGAGAGCACCGACGGCCTGACCTTTGCCTGCGACGGTCATACGATCGGCGCCCCGGAAAAGGAGGACGAAGGGCTCTGGTTTGTCACGGTGGGCGATCTCACCCCTGCCGATCTTCCCGCCGATCTGCTCATCACGGCCGAAAAGGAGGCGCAGCAGGCGCAGATCCGATTCTCACCCTTCAGCTGGGCAGCCAGGCACTGGGAGGAGACGGACGAGCCGCTCATTGCCCTCTGCCGCGCCCTCTCCGCCGCGCAGCCATGACATGAATATACAGTATCACAACAATCATGGGCGAATACGCACACAAAACTGTGCGTATTCGCCCATTGTCGTCATAATACCACAAAAACTGCCTTCATCGGAGCTCGATTTGTCTCGGAATTCGCTCTCGCCCTCGCCGAATTATGCGGTGTTGTCCTTGTTTTAAAGGCCGTTCTTTTCTTGCTTTTTTTCTTCTTCTTCTTTTTTCTCTTCCTGCAGGATGTCCATATAGCCTGCCGTGATAATGCCGGCGGGCAAAGCGATGATCGCGATGCCGAAAATTGCCGAGACCATTGTAAACGCGCGGCCCAGCGAAGAGATGGGGTAGATGTCGCCGTACCCCATGGTCGTGAGGGAAACCGTTGCCCAGTATACGGCTTCAAAGAAATCGGTGAAGGATTCCGGCTCAATATTCAGAATAATCAGCGCGGAAATCAGCACATACATGATCGCCAGCGAACACACGGCAATCAGCGCTTCGTGGGACCGGTCCAATACCTTAAGGATTCTCCGGGTGTTCCTGGAATAGCGCGCCGCCTTGAAAATGCGCAGCACCCGCAGCGCCCGGAACATGCGGAACATGCGCAGCACCTTGAAGCTGTCGTTGATGACGGTGAAGCTCGGGAGGATCGAAACCAGATCGATCACCGCCATGAAGGTAAAGGGATACTTGATAAAAGCCAGCACAGAGTGGTCGCGGAGTTTATAGTCGGCGGTTATGAGCCGCAGCAGATAGTCCAAGACAAACAGGCAGGCGCAGCCCTTGTCGATACAGGCGAGCAGCGGCGTCTCATACTTGAACGCGAGCGGTATCAGGCTGAGAACGATGAGAATGAGCATCACGGCGTCATAGATGTTGCTGATGCCGTCTCCGTCCTTTGCGGGCTCTATGATCTCAAAAATGCGTTTTCTCACTTCGGGTGCCTCCTGTGATTTTCCCGCGCTTACTTATGATACAGCTTCTTGGCCTGGTATTTCGGCTCAAAGGAGATGTTGACGCCGAGCTTTTTGAACAGATCCTCGTCGACATGGGAGAGGATCACGGTGGAGTGCGCCTCGCAGCCCTTGAGCTTGGAGAGCTGGTCAATGGCGAGGTCTGCCATGGGGTTTGTGACCGCGCAGATCGTCAGGGCGATCAGCACCTCGTCCGTGTGCAGGCGGGGGTTGTGGTTGCCGAGATGCTCCACCTTCAAGTGCTGGATGGGCTTGATGACGCCCGGCGCGATGAGGGGGAGCTTTTTGTCGATTCCGGCGAGGGCTTTCAGCGCGTTGATGAGCGCCGCGGAGGACGCGCCGAGCAGGGAAGTGGTCTTGCCGGTGACGATGGTTCCGTCGTTTAATTCGATGGCGACGGCGGGACCGCCGCTTGCCTCGGCCTTCTCCAGCGCCGCGGCCACCACCGGGCGGTCGGCGGCGGAGATGTTGAGAGAGTTCATGATGAGCTCGATCTTGCGCATCTCCTCCGGCTCGCCGAGACCCTTGCGCACCGCGACGGCGGCGGCGTACCAGCGGCGGATGATCTCCTGCTTGCTGGCCTCCCGGCACACCTCGTCATCCGAGATGCAGTTGCCCACCATGTTGACGCCCATATCCGTGGGGCTTTTGTACGGGCTCTCGCCGTATATGGATTTGAAGATCGCCTCCAGCACGGGGTAGATCTCCACGTCGCGGTTGTAGTTGACGGTGGTCTCGCCGTAGGCCTCCAGATGGTAGGGGTCGATCATGTTCACGTCGTCGAGGTCGGCGGTCGCCGCCTCGTATGCGAGATTCACCGGATGTTTGAGCGGCAGGTTCCAGACGGGGAAGGTCTCAAACTTGGCGTAGCCCGCGCTGACGCCGCGCTTGTGCTCATGGTAGAGCTGGCTGAGGCAGGTGGCCATTTTGCCGCTGCCGGGGCCGGGAGCCGTGACGACGACAAGACTGCGCTCGGTCTCGATATAGTCGTTTTTCCCAAAGCCCTCGTCCGAGACGATGAGGCCCACGTTCGCGGGGTAATCCGGGATGATGTAGTGCACATAGGTGCGCACGCCCAGAGCCTCCAGGCGCTTGCGGAAGGCGTCGGCGATGGCCTGGCCGCGGTAGTGCGTGATGACGACCGAGCCGATATACAGGCCGATGCCGCGGAAGGCGTCGATGAGGCGGAGGGTGTCGTCCTCGTAGGTGATGCCGAGGTCGCCCCTTCTCTTGCTGCGCTCGATATCGTCGGCGGAGATGGCGATGACGATCTCGGCCTCGTCCTTCATTTCCAGGAGCATGCGCACCTTGCTGTCCGGCTCAAAGCCGGGCAGGACGCGGGCGGCGTGGTAGTCGTCAAAGAGCTTGCCGCCGAATTCGAGATACAGCTTGCCGCCGAACTTGCCGATCCGGTCGCGGATGTTCTGGGACTGGAGCTTGAGATATTTCTCGTTGTCAAAGCCGATAGCGTTCATGGTCATTCTCCCCCCGAAAAAACAATTCACGATTTCGTATTTTAACATAGAACCGCTCTCAGGACAAGATGACAAAATCGGACTTTTTTTATTCACATTCTTGTGGTATAGTCTATCTTGTATTGGTATCCACTATAGAAGAAAGGCACATCACCATGGGACTTTTTGACAAAATTTTCGGCACCTACTCCGAGCGGGAGCTCAAGCGCATCAACCCCATCGCGGATAAGATCGAGGCGCTGTCGGACAAGACGGCCGCGCTGACAGACGAGCAACTTCGCTTAAAAACCGACGAATTCAAGGAGCGCTACCAAAACGGCGAGACCCTGGACGATCTGCTGCCCGAGGCCTTCGCAGTGGCGAGAGAGGCAAGCTGGCGCGTGCTGGGCATGCGGCCCTTCCGCGTACAGCTCATCGGCGGCATCGTCCTGCACCAGGGGCGCATCGCCGAAATGAAGACCGGCGAAGGCAAGACCCTGGTGGCCGTCCTGCCCGCCTACCTCAACGCCCTGACCGGCGAGGGAGTACATATCGTCACGGTCAACGACTACCTGGCGAGGCGCGACAGCGAATGGATGGGCAAGGTGTACCGCTTCCTCGGCCTGTCCGTCGGGCTGATTGTTCACGGCCTCGACAACGACGAGCGCCGCGAGGCCTACAACGCCGACATCACCTACGGCACCAACAACGAGATGGGCTTCGACTACCTGCGCGACAACATGGCCCTGTACAAAGCCGACATGGTGCAGCGCGGCCACGCCTTTGCCATCGTGGACGAGGTGGACTCCATCCTCATCGACGAGGCGAGAACCCCGCTTATCATCTCCGGTCAGGGCGACGAGAGCACCGACCTCTACCGTCAGGCGGACGATTTCGTGTCCCGGCTCAAGAAAATCGTCTACGCCAGCGTGGACGAGAAGGAGGAGGAGAGCGAGGATCTGGACGCCGACTACGTGGTTGACGAGAAGGCCCGCACCGCCACCCTCACCGCCCGCGGCATCGCCAAGGCGGAGAAGGCCTTCGGGCTCGAAAACCTGGCCGACATGGAAAACGCCACGCTCTCCCACCATATCAACCAGGCGCTCAAGGCCCACGGCATCATGAAGCGGGACATCGACTACATCGTCAAGGACGGCGAGATCATCATCGTCGACGAGTTCACCGGCCGCCTCATGCTGGGCAGGCGCTATTCCGAGGGCCTGCACCAGGCCATCGAGGCCAAGGAGCATGTGGATGTCCAGCAGGAGAACAAGACCCTCGCCACCATCACCTTCCAGAACTACTTCCGCCTCTACGGCAAGCTCTCCGGCATGACCGGCACCGCCGCCACCGAGGCCGAGGAGTTCGGCGCCATCTACAAGCTGGACATCATCGAGATCCCCACCAACAAGCCGGTCATCCGCGAGGATCACCCGGATGTGGTCTATAAAAACGACAACGGCAAGAACCGCGCCATCGTCGATCAGATTGTCGCCTGCCACGAGAAGGGGCAGCCCGTGCTGGTCGGCACCGTGTCGATCGAGAAGAGCGAATTTATCTCCTCCCTCCTGAAAAGAAAGGGCATCCCCCACACGGTGCTCAACGCGAAGTACCACGAGAAGGAGGCCGAGATCGTCGCCCAGGCGGGCAAGCTCGGCGCCGTCACCATCGCCACCAATATGGCGGGCCGCGGCACGGACATCACCCTCGGCGGCAACGCGGAGTTTTTGTCCAAGGCCGATCTCCGCAAGGCCGGCTATGAGGAGGACGTGATCGCCGAGGCCACAGGCTACGCCGAGACCGACGACGAGACGATCCTCGCCGCGCGCGAGATGTTCCGCGAGCGTATGGCCGCCCACAAAAAGGACACCGACGCCGAGGCCGAGAAGGTGCGCGCCGTCGGCGGCCTCTTCATCCTGGGCACCGAGCG
Organism: uncultured Eubacteriales bacterium; assembly: GCA_900321275.1. Taxonomy (GTDB): domain Bacteria; phylum Bacillota; class Clostridia; order Oscillospirales; family Oscillospiraceae; genus Limivicinus. Next base: position 22,565 of record ONVI01000029.1, read on the forward strand.
GCATGAGTCGAGGCGTATCGACAACCAGCTCCGCGGCCGCGCCGGCCGTCAGGGCGACCCGGGCGAGAGCCGCTTCTTCCTCGCCATGACGGACGACGTCATGCGGCTCTTCGGCTCCGAGCGTGTGATGAACATGATGGAGGCCTTGAAGGTCGACGACGACACGCCGCTGGACGCCAAGATGCTCTCCGGCGCCATCGAACAGGCGCAGAAGACCGTCGAAAGCCGCAACTTCCAGACCCGTAAAGCGGTGCTGGAATACGACGACGTGATGAACAAGCAGCGCGAGATCATCTACGGCGAACGCCGCAAGGTACTCGACGGGGAGGATCTGCGCGCCCAGATCATGGGCATGATCTCCGAGTTTATCACCTCCACGGTCAACGACGCGCTGATGGGCTCGCCCTGTGACAGCCAGCAGCAGCTCGACGACGCGCTGCAGCCCTTTGAAAAGCTCTTCATGCCGCGCGGAACTTTTAAGATCGAGGACTTCGGCGGCTCCGTCAAGCCCGAAACGCTCGCCGCCGCTGTGCAGGCGCTGGCCGAGAAGGTCTACGCCGAGCGCGAGGAGGCCTTCGGCCCCGCGCCGAACGGCACCCCCCTCATGCGCGAATTGGAGCGCGTCATCATGCTGCGCGTGGTGGACGAGTACTGGATGGATCACATTGACGCGATGGATCAGCTCAAGCGCGGCATCGGCCTCCGGGGCTACGGTTCCATCAAGCCCATCGACGCTTACAAGCAGGAGGGCTTCGATATGTTCGAGGCCATGGTCCGCGGCATCCGCGAGGAGACCGTGCGCCGCCTCTATACCGTGCGCGTCCGCCGTGAGGCGCCCATCGAGCGCAAGGCCGTCGCCAAAAACGCCGCCGCCAACGTCGGGGGCGAGCCGGTCAAAAAGCAGCCGATCAAGAAGCTGCCCAAGCCGGGCCGCAACGATCCCTGCCCCTGCGGCAAGATGAAGCCCGACGGCAGCAGAAGACTCAAATATAAAGAGTGCTGCGGCAGAAACGAGAAGTAAGCTTTTGCCTCCCACTCTGAGGGAGGATTCTGACGCGCGGGAAGCGTGCGACATTCCAAGCTCTGCTGACCGCAAAGCGGTGGAAGGAGTCAACGTGCGCCGTTTACGCGCGCGGAATAACGAAAAACTCCCTCAGTCACCGCCGCAAGCGGCGGCGACAGCTCCCTCAGAGAGGGAGCTAAAACGGCATTGCGAGGTAACCATGTCATTCTACGAAATCAACACCAACGGCCTGATCTATATGCGTTCGACCATCATCGGCGCGAAGCATGCCTTCACCACCCGCTTCGGCGGGGTGAGCAGGGGCGCGTTTGCGTCGCTCAACCTCGCCTCCGAAAAGGGGGACGACCCGGAGGCCGTGTGTGAAAACTTCCGCCGGGTCTGCGCCCTCTTCGGCACGGACGAAAACGGGGCGTGTACGGCCAGGCAGGTACACCAAAATCAGGTGCGGGCCGTGACCTCGGCGGATAAGCACAGCTGCCTTGCGCCCGCGGCTATCGAGGCCGACGGACTTGTGACCGCCGAAAAGGGCCTGCCCGTTTTCTGCTTTGCCGCCGACTGCACGCCGATGCTCCTGTGGGACACGGAAAACCGCGCCGTCGGGGCGATCCACTGCAGCTGGCGCAATTCGGTCATGGATATGCCCGGCAGGGCCGTCGCGGCAATGGGAGCGCTGGGCGCCGGGCCCGAAAAGCTCTGCGCGGCGCTCGGCCCGGCGCTCGGCCGCTGCCACTTTGAGACCGATGACGACGTGCCGGACGCCATCGAAGCCTGGATCGGTGACGCGGCGGGGCTTTTCGACCGCCGCCCGGACGGCAAGACCATGGTCGACCTGCGCGCGGCGATCGCCAGACGTCTTGTGCAGCTCGGCGTTCCGGCGGAGAATATCGACGTCTCCGGCGAGTGTACCTTCTGCAGCCACGACAAATACTGGTCGCACCGCTATGTAAAGGGGCCGCGGGGACACCAGGGCGCGGTTATCATGCTCTGAGGTATGGCTATGAAAAGAAAGGTTCTGTGTCTGCTGCTGTGCGCGGCGTCGCTGCTGCTCTCCGCCTGCGGGGGGAGCGCCGCCACCGACCCCGACTCGCTGATCCCCCAATCCACCAAGGGCAAGGACGTGACGCGCGCCGCGGCCGCAGACAAGCTCTTCTCCCTCAACTGGAACGAGGAATTCAGCCTCAACCCCATCCTCGCCACCAACCACTCCAACCAGCTCCTGTGCGATCTGGTCTACGAAAACATGGTGGAGCTGGACGACAACTTCAACGTCATCCCGAACATCCTCGACGAGGGGATGCCAAACGACGACGCCACCTACTGGACGTTCAAGATCAACCCCGACCACGTCTTTCACGACGGCACCCCCGTCACCGGGGCGGACATCCGCTATTCCCTCGAGCGCGCCGTGGCCACGCAGGATCGCTTCCGCGGCCGCTTTTCCAGCTATCAGGGCTCCGGCTATGACGACGCCCACTTCTATGTGACGCTCGGCATCGGGGACACGCAGTTTGCCAAGCTCCTGAATATCCCGGTCATCAAGTCCGGCACCATGGACATCAAGCCCCCCGTCGGCTCCGGCCCTTACAACTACCGCGAGGACGGGCACGCGCTGGTGGCCTATGAGGGCTACCCGGGCTATGAGGAGCTGCCGGTCGACACCATCCATCTGGTGGCCTTCACCACCGCCGACGAGATCCTGTCGAATTTCGAGGACGGCGTGATCGACGCGGTCACCAACGACCCCTCGAGCTATACGAACCTCGGCTACTCCTCGTCCAACGAGATCCGCAACTTCAACACCACGAATCTCCACTACATCATGTTCAACGAGGAGGGGCTGATCGGGCGCTACAGCGGCTTCCGGCAGGCGATGCTCTACGCCTTTGACCGCCAGTACTGGGCGGAGACGCTCATGCACGGCAACGCCGTCGCCGCCGCCGTGCCCATGCATCCGGCCTGCGCCGACTACCCGGCGGAGTACGCCACGGCTCTCGGCTATAACCTGGACACCTGCCGTGTCGTGCTGGAAAACGCGGGCATCCGCGACTATGACGACGACGGGATGCTGGAATACATGTCCGGCACGGCCCAGGACATCGATGTGAACTTCATCGTCTGCTCCGATTCCAGCGCGAAGTCCGGCGTGGCGCGCCGCTTCGCCGCGGATATGGAGAGCATCGGCCTCAAGGTCACCGTGCGGGAGCTGACCTGGGACGAGTATCTCACCGCGCTCGAAGAAGGCGACTTCGACATGTACTACGGCGAGGTCAAGCTGCGCAACAATTTCGATCTGACCGAGCTTCTGGACCCGGACAGCGACCTCAACTACTCCCGCAGCATGGATACGGGCTACGTGGCCATGATCAACAACTATCTCTCCTGCGCCGCCGCCCAGCGCTCCGCCGTCTACAAGCAGCTTTGCGACTACATCAACGCAAACGGCGCGCTCATTTCCATCGGCTTTGAGGATCAGCAGCTCATCGTGCACCGCGGCGTGATCCGCGGCCTCGCCCCCAACGCCGGAAATCCGCTCTACGATTTCCAGCACTGGGAAATCATGCTTGACTAAAGTGCTATCGTAATAACAGGTATAGGAAGGGAGAGAAGAACATGACTGACAGAGAGCTTCTGTCGAAGGCGAAGGCGGCGTCGATGAACGCCTATGTCCCCTATTCCCGCTTTGCCGTGGGCGCGGCGCTGGAGTGTACGGACGGCACGGTGTTCACCGGCTGCAACGTGGAGAACGCCGCCCTCGGCAGCACCATCTGCGCCGAGCGCACCGCCTGCTGCAAGGCCGTCAGCGAAGGCCATCGGGAGTTTCGCCGCATCGCCATCTACGCCGACAGCGAAAACTGGTGCACCCCCTGCGGGGCCTGCAGGCAGTTCCTGGCCGAGTTTTCGCCCGACATGGAGGTGCTGTGCGCCAAGGCCGGCGACCGCTATGTGAGCTATCGGCTGTCGGAGCTGATGCCCCATGTTTTCAATTATTGATGCAGCGCCGACAAAGGCAGGCGCGGAGAGCCAAGCGCAGGAAGCGGGCCCTCCGCGCCTGCTTTTTCTTTATGGCAACGCACGATCCGCCTTCGGCGCCTCCTGGAAAATTTGCGCTCGCCGAATTATGCGGTATTGCCCTGTCGAAATACGGCGCAACTGAACCTTGAAACCAACTGTTTTCTATAGTATAATATATAAGTTTCAAGCGGCAAAAAACTTTACGGAGGGATGACCCATGTTTGTTGTCCTGATGATCCTCTGGCTGATCTTCGCCGGGAGCGTGACGGTCACGAACCTGATCCTCGGCGCGATCGTCAGCGGGCTTATCACGCTCCTGTGTACAAGGTACATGGGATACAGCACGAAGCGCTTCTATCGGGGGTTCAGCAAGGCCGATGAGATCGCCTTTTACCTGGCCTTTCTGCTCAAGGAGATCGTGCGCGAGAACTTTGACGTGCTGCGCTTTGTCTACCGCAAGGGGCAGCCGAAGCCCATGCTGGTGCACTTTCACAGCAATATCCGGACCGAGGCCCTGCGCGTGCTGGTGGCAAACTCCATCACCCTGACCCCCGGCACCTTCACGGTCAGGCTGGAGGGGGACGAGTTTGCCGTGCACGCCCTGGACGAATATTTCCAGATTGACATTGAGCACAGCGAATTTGCGAAGCTGGCAAAGAAGGTGGAGGAAGCGTGATGGAAGACAAGCTCTTGACAGGCGTATTGATCCTGCTCGCCCTCTTTATGCTGGCCCTGATGCCGAAGGTAATCAGGGGCCCGCGCTTTACCGACCGCATCGTCGCCATCAATGCCATCAACACGATGGTCACGGCCTCGATCTGTCTGCTGTCCCGTCTGCATCGGGCGGGGTATCTGCTGGACGTGGCGCTCATCTACGCGCTTTTGGGCTTTACGGCGACGACGCTCTTGACAAGACTTTTGGCCGCCGACCGGCAGAAGGAGGGGAAGAAAAAATGATCCGTGTGATTCTGGCAGGGCTCTTCCTGGCCTTCGGGGTCTTCATGTTTTTCTCCGAAATTGTGGGCTTTTATAAGTTCACCTACGTCATGAACCGCATGCACGCCGCCGCCATGGGCGATACGCTGGGCATCGGCTCGATCCTCATTGCCGTCGGCATTCTCACCGGGGAGCTCGTCCCCATCTTAAAGCTTGTTCTGATTCTGGTCTTCATGTTCCTCACCGGCCCCGTGGTCACCCACCTGATCGCCGGGGCGGAGGTCGAGACCCACAAAAACGCCGGACACGAATACAGGGAGGTGGACAGACGGTGAAAATCGTAGAGTGCATTCTGCTCCTGCTGCTTATCATCACGGGCGTGACCGCGCCTTTGCAGAAGCACCCCCTGCTCATGGTCATCACGTTTACCACCTTCGGCCTGGTTATGAGCGTGATCTGGATGCTGCTCCAGGCCCCGGACCTTGCCATCACCGAGGCCGCCGTCGGCACGGGTGTGTCGGGCGTGCTGTTCTATCTCTGTCTGCGCCGCGTCCGCGCGATGCAGGGAACGGAGGATGAGAAATGAGCGAACCGAATACCTTTTCCAAATGGGTGGACGGGGAAAAGCCTGTCCCGCTCAAGACGGCGTGGAAGCCCGTCCCCGAGAAAAAGCCGAAGAAAAAGCCCGCCGCCATCGACGACAAAAAGCGCTTCGACGGCTTTATGAAGCTCTACGCCCGGTGCGCGGTGGTCATCAGCGTTCTGATGCTGATCGTGCTGTTTATCGGCGCCATCGCCCTGCCGGAGTTTGCTGCGCCCGGAAACCCCACCGACAACGAGGTCGTGCATCGCTATGTCGGCTCTGCCGAGCAGGAGACCGGCGCGGAAAATGTCATCGCGGGCATGATTTTGAATTACCGCGGCTTCGATACCTTCGGCGAGAGCTGCGTGCTGTTTCTCGCGGTCTGCTGCGTGATGCTCCTGCTGTGGGCGACGAACGACAAGCTCAGGGCCGAGGCCCAAGCCTGCGAGAAGACCGCCCCGCGCGACGCGATCCTCGCCAATGTGGCAAAGCTCCTGCTGCCGTGCGTGCTGTGCTTTGGGATGTGCGTGCTGTTTAACGGCCATGTCTCCCCGGGCGGCGGCTTCTCCGGCGGCTCCATCCTCGGCGCGGCGCTCATCCTCTTCGCCGTGGCCTTCGGCGCGGAGGCCGTGCAGCGCTTCTTTACCGAGAAGGTCTTCAACACCGTGCGCATCACCGGCCTCATGATCTACGCCGTGATGTTCGGCGTGTACATCTACCAGGGCGCAAACGGGGTGCAGTCGAATCTCGCCCACTATATCGTGCTGGTCATCGACATTGCCGTCGGCCTCGTGGTCATGAGCACGATGTACGGCTTCTATTCCTTCTACACGAAAGGAGAGCTGTGATGCTGCAGACGATCATCGACAACCGCTTTGCCGTCGCGGCGGTCATCCTTTTCGTGACGGGCTTTGTGAACATGATGGTTCACCCGAACCTCATCAAAAAGGTCGTGTCCTTCAACATCATGGACTCGGCCACCTTCCTGATGCTGGCAAGCCGCGGCATGATCGCCGGGCGCACCGCCGCCATCCTCACCGACGGCGGGGCCGACGTGACGCGCTACGTCAATCCCATCCCCGCGGGGCTCGTGCTCACGGGCATCGTGGTCTCCGTCTCGGTCAGCGCCTTTTCCCTCGCCCTGATCCAGCGCATCTACGGCACCTACGGCACCGTCGACATGCGGGAGCTGCTGGAAGCCATGAAGAAGAGGGGGGAGTGAAGCGATGCCGTTTGCCTGGAATCTCCCCTATTTGAGCGTCTTTCTCACGATGGTTACGGCGATTTTGCTCTCCGTGCTCCCCGGGGCGAAGCGGGCGTACCGGATCACGGTATGCGTCGCTGCCGCTGTGGCCGGGATGTCGCTTGCTTTTCTCGTCTTCATCGCGAACGCCGACGCCTCCTACGCCTTCACCATGGGCAAGTTCCCCGCCCCCTTCGGCAATGAGATCAAGTTCGGCCCCCTCCAGGGGATCTTCGCCTATGTCTTTTCTTCCGTAATGTGCCTGTCGCTGCTCGGCGGCAGGGAGGAGCTCTTTGAGGACGTCGACCCCAAGAAGATGGGTCTTGCCTGCGTCATGTTCAACATGGTGCTGGCAAGTCTGCTGGTGCTGAGCTACACCAACGACGCCTTCACCGCCTACGTCTTTATCGAGATCAGCACCATCGCGGCCTGTGCCCTGGTCATGATCAAGGACTCCGGCCCGACGCTGGTGGCCACCGTGCGCTACCTCTTCATGAGCCTGCTGGGCTCCGGCCTGTTCCTGTTTTCGATCATCCTGCTCTACGCCATCACCGGGCATCTGCTCATGCCCCAGCTCACCGAGAGCGTGAAAAGGCTCATGGCGGACGGGTCTTACACCAAAGTCCTCGCCCTGCTGCTGGGCATGATGACGGCGGGTCTCGGCGTCAAGTCCGCCATGTTCCCCTTCCACCGCTGGCTCCCCGACGCCCACGGCACGGCGACGACCTCCTCCTCCGCGGTTCTGTCCGGTCTGGTGGTCAAGGGCTACGCGGTGCTGCTCATCACCATGTATGTCCGCGTCTTCACCCTCGACACCGTGCGCGCCTTCCATATCCACGACGCGGTCTTCGCCCTGGGCTTCTGCGGGATGATCCTCGGCTCCGTCATGGCGATCCGCGAGACCCACGCAAAAAGGATGCTGGCCTATTCGTCTGTTGCCCAGCTCGGCTATGTGTTCATGGGCATCGGCCTCGGCACCCCCGCGGGCGTCGCGGCGGCCTGCTTCCAGATCCTCGCCCACGCGTTTACCAAGCCCCTGCTCTTCGTCTCGGTGGGGCGTCTCGCCTCCACCGTGGGACACGACAAGCAGCTCAGATCCCTGCGCGGCACCGCCTGGGGCTGCCCGCTGGCGGGCCTCGGCTTCGGCGTCGGCGCGCTTTCGATGGTGGGCATCCCGCTCTTCGGCGGTTTTGCCGCGAAGGTGAATTTCTCCACCGCCTCCATCTTCGGGGACGAGAAGGTCGCCCTGACGCTCGGCGTGCTGGCCCTGTCCTCAATTCTGAACGCGCTCTACTACATCCCGGCGCTCATCAATATCTGGAGCGAGAAAAACCCCAACGCCAAAGACGCCGAAAAGGACTACACCGCCACGGCGGCGATCGTCCTGCTTGCCGCCGGGGTGCTGTTTCTCGGCCTGCGCTTCACGCCCGTGATGGACCTCATTGTCCGCGGGCTGGAGCTCATGTGAAAGGGGGCATGAGAAGATGTTGATGGTACTCTCATTCCTGCTCCCCGTTGTCGGCGCGGTGTTGGTCTTCCGCGAGACGGACAGCGCGAAGCGGCAGAAGCTCACGATCATCTCCGTGATTGCGGCCGCGATCCTCGCTGTCGCCGCAGCCTTCCTCGGCCAGCTGACCGAGTTTTCGCGCGAATTTACCCTTCTGCGCCTGAGCGACACCCTGGCGCTGACCTTCGCCGCGGACGGGCTGGGGCTCTTCTTCATCGCCCTGGTCGGCTTTATCTGGACCTTTGTCCAGTTCCACGCCTTCGGCTACATGAAGCACGAGGGCAGGGAAAGCCAATTCTTCGGCTTCTTCCTGCTGACCTATGCGGCCCTCATCGCCCTCGCCTTTGCGGCAAATGCCGAGACGCTCTACATGTGCTTTGAGCTCATGACCCTCTGCTCCATGCCGCTGGTGCTGCATAACGGCTCCGAGCAGTCCCGGCGGGCAAGCTTCGCCTACCTCGGGTACTCGACCCTCGGCGCGTCGCTGGCGCTGCTGGGCTTCTTCCTTCTCGCCGCCCAGGGCAACAACCTCACGTTTATTCCCGGCGGCGGCGGACAGCTCACCGGCGATCCGAAGACCCTGTCGGCCGCGGCCTTTCTGATCATCCTCGGCTTCGGCGCGAAGGCCGGCATGGTGCCGCTGCAGATGTGGCTGACGGAGGCGCACCCCGTGGCCCCCTCGCCCGCGAGTGCCGTGCTGTCCGGCCTCATCACCAAGGGCGGCGTACTCGCAATTATCCGCTGCACCTTCCAGCTCTTCGGGCGGGAGATGCTCCGCGGTACCTGGGTACAGACCGCGATCCTCGTTTTAGCGATCGTGACGATCTTCACCGGTTCCATGCTGGCGCAAAGGGAAAAGCTTCTCAAAAAGCGGCTGGCTTACTCCACGGTCTCGAACGTCTCCTATGTGCTGTTCGGCCTCTTCGTGTTTGACGAGGTGGGCATGGGCGTCCCCGGGGCGTTTCTGCAGATCGTCTTCCACGCGCTGGCCAAGGACGCGCTCTTCCTCTGCGCGGGCTCTGTCATCTTTGCCACCGGCAAAACGAAGGTGGACGAGCTCAAGGGGATCGGAAAGCAGATGCCTGTCACCATGTGGTGTTTTGCCATCGCATCCCTGTCCCTGATCGGCATTCCCCCGATGGGCGGCTTCTTTGCCAAGTACCTGCTCGCCATGGGGGCCCTGGATACCGGTACGACCCTCGGCCTCGTCGGCGTGGCGGTGCTGATGGTCTCGGCCCTGCTCACGGCCTTCTACCTGCTGCCCATCGTCTCGGCGGCCTTCTTCCCCGGAAGGGATTTTGACGCGGGCGAAAAATGCGAGGTGCCGAAAACCATGCTGGTCCCGCAGATCGTCTTCGCGGGTCTCACGGTACTGCTCGGCATGTTCCCGAACGTGCTGACTGCTTTCACAGCCATACTCGACGGCTGGGTGCTGTAAGGAGGGGTGGATATGCGTATACTGACAATTTTATGCGTGCTCTTCCCCGTTCTCGCGGGCGCGGCGCTCTTTGTATGGCGGCCGCAGGATCGGAAGCTCCGCAACCGCTACGCGATCACCGTGGTCGGGATCAACGCCGTCTTTGTCCTCACTACGGCGCTGCTCTCCGCTGTAAACGGCGCGGACAGCATGGCGGTGCATATTGCGGACTTAAGCCCCATGCTCTCGATCGCCTTCCGGCCCGACGGGGTGAGCCTCGTCTTCGGCTGCATCATCGGCGTTCTCTGGCCCGTGACCACGCTCTACGCCTTCTCCTACATGGCGCACGAGGGGCGGGAGAATCTGTTTTTCGGCTTCTTCATCATCACCTTCGGCGTGGTGGCGGGCATTGCGTACTCGGCAAACTTCTTTACCCTCTACCTCTGCTATGAGTTCATGACCCTGGTGACCCTGCCGCTCGTCATGCACGAGATGGACGACAAGGCCCGCGCAGCGGGAAAGAAGTACGTCCTCTATTCCATGACCGGCGCGGCGCTGGTGTTCATCTGCCTGATGTACTTCTGCCGCTATGCCGATTCCCTCGCCTTCACCTACGGCGGGATTCTCAACCTGGACAAGGTGAAGGGACACGAAAAGGAGCTCATGACCGTGTTCGTCCTGGCCTTCTTCGGCTTTGGCGTCAAGGCGGCGATCTTCCCCTTCCACCGGTGGCTGCCCGCGGCGTCGGTGGCGCCGACCCCGGTCACGGCGCTGCTTCACGCGGTGGCGGTGGTCAAGTCCGGCGCGTTCGCGGTGATGCGCCTGGTGTACTTCGGCTTCGGCTGCGACTTCCTGCGCGGCACCTGGGCGCAGTACATCGTCCTCGCGGCCTCGGCGTTTACGGTGATGTTCGGCTCGGTGATGGCGCTGAGAATGCCGCACCTCAAGAGAAGGCTTGCGTATTCCACCGTCTCCAATCTGAGCTATATCCTGGTGGCCTTCGCCTCCATGAGCCCCGCCGGGCTCGTGGGCGGACTGCTGCACATGATCTTCCACGCGGTCATCAAGATCTCTCTCTTTTTCTGCGCGGGCGCGATGCTCCACCACAACGAGCTGGAGTATGTCTGCGACATGGAGGGACTGTCGAAAAAGATGCCCGTGACCTGCGGGGTGTTTTTGCTGGCGTCCCTTGCCCTGATGGGGATTCCGCCCTTCGGCGGCTTCCTCAGTAAGTGGACGATCGGCACCGCCGCCGCGGCAAACATGAACTGGGCGGGCTATCTCGGCGCGGCGTCCCTGATCGTCTCGGCGATTTTGACCACGCTCTATATGATGAGCGCCGCCGTGCGCTTCTACTTCCCGCTGAAGTCCGCGCCGGAACAGCCGGAGCGCGTCCATGAGGCCGACCGCCTGATGACCTGGCCGCTTACGTTTCTCATGGGGCTGCTCTGCGTTCTGTCGCTTTGCTCCGCGCCCCTGAGCGCATGGATCGGAGGGCTGGTATAATGCTTGTGCTGATGGTTTTTCTGCCCGTTATTGTGGCAATTTTGTGCTATCCCCTCTGCGGGAAATCCGAAAAGGCATGGACGACGCCCTGCCTCGTGGTGACCGGCGCGGTGTTCCTGATGGCCCTGTCCCTGCTCTGGAGCCCTGAGCTTACAGAAGGCGTGGACGGCTTCTGCGGCTTCGGCGTCCACTTCCGCGCGGGCGGGATGCGCACCGTGATGGCGATTTTGGCCGCCTTCATGTGGGTGATGACGGCGCTGGCTTCCCCCGAGTATTTCGAGGGCGCGCGGCTCAACGGGCGCTACTTCTGCTTCTATCTCTGGACCCTCGGCGCGCTGGAGGGCGTGTTCCTCGCGGCCGATCTCATGACGCTTTTCATCTTCTTTGAGATGATGAGCTTTACCTCCTATGTCTGGGTGGCGCAGAACGAGACGCCCCAGGCCATCCGCGCGGGAGAAACGTACCTGTTCATCGCGGTCATCGGCGGCCTCACCATGCTGATGGGGCTCTTCCTGCTGGATAACGCGGTGGGAATCCTGACCTTTGAAAACATCCTTGAAAAAGCGCCGGAGATGCGGCCATCTCTCCGCTGGGCGGTCGGAATCTGCGCACTGGTGGGCTTCGGCGCCAAGGCGGGCATGTTCCCGCTGCACATCTGGCTTCCCAAGGCGCACCCCGTGGCCCCCGCCCCCGCCAGCGCCCTGCTCTCCGGCATCCTGACCAAGAGCGGCGTCTTCGGCGTGATCGGGATTACCTGCTGGCTCTTCGATGGCGTTCCCGGCTGGGGGAATTTCCTGCTCGTGCCCGCGGTGATCACCATGTTCCTCGGGGCGCTGCTGGCGGTGTTCTCTGTCGACCTCAAGCGCACCCTCGCCTGCTCGTCCATGAGCCAGATCGGCTTCATCCTCACGGGCGTGTCGATGTGTTCCCTTCTGGGCGAGCACGGCTCCATCGCCGCCTGCGGCGCGGTGCTGCATATTCTGAACCACTCGCTGATTAAACTGACCCTCTTCATCGCGGCGGGCGTCGTGTACTTCAATGTCCACTCGCTGGACTTGAACGACGTGCGCGGCTTCGGCAGGGGCAAGCCGCTGCTGATGCTGCCCTTCCTCTCAGGCACCTTAAGCATCGCGGGCATCCCCGGCTTCGGCGGCTATATCAGCAAGACGCTTTTGCATGAGGGGATCGTGGAGTACTGCGTCCACCTCGCGGAGCACGGTCACAGCGCCGCACTCTACCGCGCGGTGGAGTGGATTTTCCTGCTCTCCGGCGGGCTGACGCTTGCCTACATGGCGCGGCTTTTCTACATCCTCTTCATTGCCGCAAAGCCGGAGCACCAGCATCACAAGCAGGGCCGATACATGACCCCCATGACGGCCGCGGTGCTGGTGATCGGCGGGATTTTGATGCCCCTGCTCGGCAGCTTTCCCCATCAGACCATGGACAAAATCGCGGCCTATGCCCTGCCTTTCTTCCGCAGGGAGCCCCTGGCCCACGCGGTACACTACTTCTCGCCTGCAAACCTCAAGGGCGCGGCTGTCTCCGTCACCATCGGCGCGCTGGTCTTCGTCTTTGTCGGCATGAAGCTTCTGACAAAACGCGAGGACGGACACGAGGTTTATCGCAATGTCTGGCCCTCGGGGCTTGATCTGGAGGACGCGGTTTACCGTCCCGCCCTGCGAGGCCTCGCTTTTGTCGGCGGCGCGGCGGCGAGACTGGTGGAGACCTGCGGCGCGCTGCTCATCTACGGCACGGTCGACCTTCTCTTCCTCGGAGCCAAGGACAAGGTGATCCCGCCCGAGGACGATCAGTTCTCCGCCTATGCCAGACAGAGCGAGCGGGGCCGCGTTGCCAGAAGCTTCTCGTCCGACCTCCTGTGGGCCGCCTGCGGCGTACTGGCGCTGCTGCTTTTGGCGGCGTGGAATATGCTGGGCGCGTAGGAAGAATAAAGGGGCTGTCTCAAAATGCATGTTGAACCAAAACCGTAGAGGTCGATCCACAGATCGACTCGTGCGGAAAAAGCGATATTTACAACAATAATGGGCGAATACATACACGAAATTGTACGTATTCGCCCATTGTCGGTATAATATCACCGTTCATGCTGCCTGGCTGATGAGGGCATCGGCTCATGCAATTTCACATGGCTGTGCATTTTGAGACAGTAACTATAATAATCCCGTATTACCAGGCCTCGTTGCGGCGGCGCAGCCAGAGAAGCAGAGCGCCCGTCGAGCCGATCCCGGTCAGGGCGGCCAGCGCCCATAATGCGTAACGGATCGTCATGTTTTTCTCCGTGAGCGTGACGGGGACGTCGGCGCTCAGGCCGTATTCGTCCGTCGCGGTGACGGTGAAGGCGGCTTTTTTCTGCCCCGTCATGTTCACCCGCAGGGTCGTGCCGTCGATTTCCGCCGCGCCGCCCAGATCGTCGGACAGCGTATACGTCAGCTTCGTCCCCTTCGGGTCGCGGAACAGCACGTCAAGGCGTGTTTCCCACAGCCCCTTGTTTTTCTGGAACAGCCCGGTTTTGACCGTCTCCGTGATGGCGCCCGTTGTCGCGGCGGGGCCCGGCAGCCTGATCTTGAAGGGTATGACGGCCTGCCGCTCGATCGTGTCCGTGGCCGTCAGGGTAAATTCCGCCTCCTTCAGCGCGTCAAAGTCCACCGCCAGCGCATCCTCCGTGAGCGCGACCGCGCCGCCGTAATCATCCGAAAGCACGTATTCCAGCGGGCCGCCTTTGGGATCGTCAAAGAGCTCATCCAGCCCGATTTCCCATTGGAAGCCATCCAGACGGCCCTGCTTGAGGACATTGTTGACCACATCGACCTTTGCGGTGACGCGGGGGACGGTAAAGTCGAAGGAAACCTGCGCGCTCTGCCCGGTCAGATCCGTCGCCGTCAGGTCAAACGCCGCCCGGTTCAGCTCACTGAGATCCACCAGCAGGACGCCGTCCCCGATTGTAACCGCACCGCCGCAGTCGTCCGACAGCGCATAATCCAGCGGGGCGTCCTTGGGCTCTGAAAACAGCTCGTCCAGGTCAATCTCCCAGCGGGGGCCGAGAGGCTGCCCGTGCTCTGAAAGGCTCATCACGCTGCGCAGCTTCGCCTGCACGGGCGGCGCCGTCAGCTCGAAAGCGATCTCGGCGCTCTGTCCCATCTGATCCTCCGCCGTCAGCGTGAAGGCGTAGGTTTCCGCATCGCGCAGGGCCGCCGTCAGCACGCCGTCCTCCACCGTCAGCACACCGCCGAAGTTGTCCGAGAGCGTGTATGTAAGGCCAGCGCTCCTGCCGGTGCCGAAGAGCTCATCCAGCTCCAGCATCCAGTCGCCGTTCCGGAACTGCCCGAATTCAAGCATGTCCGTAATCCGCTCGACCTGGGGCTTGAGGGGCCGGTTTTCCACACGGAGCTCCAGACTGTTGGAGCATACCTCAAACCCGCCGACCCCGAGCGCGGCTTCGATCCGATAGTCCCCGCCCGCGGGGAAGCTGATTTCGCATTCGTACCCGCCGTCAATGATCTCCATAGCGTATTCGCGCACGGTTCCGGTCGAGAGCTGCTCCACCGTGAGGCGTGCGTCCATTTCCGCGAGCTGCCCGTCCGTGAGATGCGGCACGCCGGGATCGTCGACCCAGGCAGAGAAGACATAGGGCGTGAGGGCTTCGTATTTTTCAAGATCGGGTTCTACGATTTCAAGCGTGAGGCGCATGGAGGCGTTGTAGACCATCGTGACGTCAACCCAATCCTCGGGCGCCCCCTTCAAATGGACGTTCCAGACACCCGGATGCGGATGGGGGATCTTCACGAGTCTGTAACGGGCACTGTCGAGATCATGGCCTGTAATGTCGAAGAGCGTTTCGTCGGGGCGAAAAATCGCCATCTCCACGCGCTCTCCGCCGCCCTCTCTGCGCAGGTCGTCGCTGTCCTCGGCGCGCAGATGCTCACCCTCGATCACGACGTTGACCTCCTCCACGCCGAAGCTCGGCACGAGAAAGCGGTATTCCGCCTCGCCCTGTTCGGAGAAGGAGACGCGCTCCGACCCGGTATAGCGGGCGTTGTTGATGATCGCGTAAAAGCGCCGGAAGGCCGCCGCCAGATCCTCCGGGCGGCTCACCTCTTCAAACGCGCCGTGCGTCCCGTGGGTATAGAGCTGAAACTCGATCCGGCCGTCCTCGGCAATGCCGTCCACGTTCAGGAGGATGCCGTTGATGGTGATGCCCTGCGCCTTCGCGGTCTCCAGCGCCTGATCCGCAATCGCCCAGGACCGCAGCTTTCTGCCGGAAATGTCATCCGTCGAGAAATCCGTCATGCCGTCGGAAAACAGGAGGATCATGCAGGGCAGGCCGTTTTCCTCGTGCATGCCCGTCAAAAGCTCCGTCGCCCGCAGGACGGCGCTGCCGATATCCGTGTCGTAGCTGGGGGTATAATACTCCAGCTCCCGGATCAGCGCCTTTTTCTGCTCCATGCCGTCAAGCTGCTCCAAGGCGGCCTCATAGCGGATCCGCTCGTCAAAGACGATCGCGCCCACGTTGTTCCCGCTCTCCGTCAGGAGCCCCAGGAACAGGCGCAGCGCGTCAAAGCGCAGCCCGTCGGGGTCGGTTCCGTGTCCCCGCTGATTCCGGAGACTGCCGCTCTTGTCCACAACCAGCACCACGTTGAAGCGGTTGACCGCATCACTCGGCGCCTCGGCGAGGGCAGAACCCGGCAGGCCGAGCAGAAGGGAGAGGGAAAGCAGCAGCGCCATCGCGGCCGCGCACATCTTTTTCTGTATTGTCATGGTGGTCTGTTCACCTCCGCTTGAGCGGTATCGCTTTACCAGTCGTCATTCTCCGTGCCGTAAACGGGCTGTTCATAGACGGAGTCGTCATATCTGAGCTTGTCGGTCAAATTGCTTCCCGCCATTTTGTCGATGGCGCTCTCCGGCAAATCAAAAATACTGTTCTTTGCAGACTGCGCGGTTTGCGTCTCCTTTGTCGAAGCGGGCGCGCTTTGAGAGCTGCCTGCGGCGGCGCTGCCAGCAGGGGAGGAGGCCTTCTTTTCCTTCTCCTTTTCAGCGGCAATCGCCTGACAGAAATCGCAGCGGTCGTAATATCCCATTTCAAGGAGCTCATGCGGCGTTCCGGTGAAATCCCGCCGGTATTCGGCAGGAGGCAGATGGCCGCAGTCTCCCGTGTGGTATATCTTTGTCTGTGTATTGAGAATATAGGCCGATGTTTTGGACTTGCCTGCCGCGCTCGCTGCCGCCGTATTGGCTGTGGCACTCAAATTGGAAAACGATCCCACCGAAGGCGCGTCCGAACCGGGGCGCGTCTGGTACTGATGCAGGCGGAGGATATCGCCCGCCGTGGACATGACCTCGACCGAGGGGCTCTGGGCGCTCTTTCCGCTGCGATAGTCGATCGTGACGCCGGGCTGGATGTTGTACAGGAAGACGTTGAGGGAGATCGTCCGTCCCGCGTCCTCCGCGGAATACGCCTCCAGCTGCACCCCGTACGGCACCAGCTCGTCCCCATGATAGACCGGCGTTGCGCGGTAGAGGATGTGATACGCCGTGCGCGAGACGAAACCGGCGACCAGATCTTCAAAAGGCCGCAGCCCCTCCGCGCGGAGAAAGCGGGTGCCGGTGAAGACGTTGCGTGCGTCCGGGCCCGAGCCGGAAAGCGCCGGGGAAATGAGCTGGCAGACAGAGTACAGATAGCCCCCGTCGATCACGTCGTCGTAGCGCACACTCTCCCAGCCGACGGGGAGATAAGCGTCGCTCTCCGCGCGCAGCTCCGCCGGACGGGACGCGCTGCTGAGACAGGCCGTCGCCGGGCCGGGTCTGCCGAGAGCGTCGAGCTCGCTGTACCGGATGTAGTCCTCCCCGGTAAAGTCGTCGGGCGAAAAGGCCGGGACAAAGCCGCTCAGCTCGATCGCCGCCGCGCCGCCGAATTCCGGAATGTCGGGGGCGGCATACGCCGAAGAGGGAACAAGCAGAGAAAGCATCAGCAGCAGAGGCAAAATAACCGTTAGGATCCGAATACGCATATCCGTTGGGCCTCCTTCCGAACGACGCCGCCCCGGAGAGAGCGACGGGCACAGCCATTTTCTGACACCATTATAAGAGATTTCCGAATTCATATCAAGCCTAAACGACGCTTCCGTCCGACAAAAAACGGCCAGACCGCGATTCTGCGATCTGACCGAATCCGGATTTGTCAGCTTTCCATCTGCTTGCCGAGGAAGGCGGCCACCGTCTGGGCGAGGCGGCACTCGATCTCCCCGGCGGGCGGCGCGTCCTTTGGAGCGACGAAGAGGACGCCGCCCATCACATCCCCCTCGGAAATCACGGGCGCGGCGACGGAGACGATGAACTTCTCGTCACTGTCGCTGACGATGACGCCGCTGCCGCCGCTGTGACGGTAGAGGGCGCGTTCCTCGAGAATCTCGCTCAGGCGCGGGCTGATCGGCTTTTCCAGCAGCTCCCGCCGCCCGCCGCCTGCGATGGCGATTACCGCGTCCCGGTCGCACACCGCCGCAATCGCGTCGGTCGAGCGGCGCAGGCTGTCGCAGAGCTGCCCCGCAAAATCCCCCAGCTCCCC
>ONVI01000024.1 GCA_900321275.1 uncultured Eubacteriales bacterium
TTTGAAAGATTTCCGAGGCAGATTTGCGTCAGGCAAGGCAGCGGACGCAGAGCATACTTTGTGTATGGTCAAGTCCGATCACGAAGCCTGGCACAAATCTGGCCGGAAAGATTTAAACTGTTCTGGCGGATAATAGTATCAACAGAAAAAGCGCGCCCCTGCTCCGGGGCGCGCTTAAAAGCTGAAATCAAGCCTCATCTTTCGTCTCACCGCCGGATTTGGCACCTTGCAGGTTCTGCAGGTTGCCGGGCTTCACAGGGCCGTTCCCTCCACCGCTCTTGATAAGGTGTTCAATTGTGGGTACAGTATAGCAGGAAATTGCGTCTTGTCAAGGCGCTATGGCGCCGCTTACCCCGTTGACCGAAATCGGGAACTGGACGTTGACTTCCACGTCGGTGCTGATCGGGAACTGGAAAACCTGCTGGAACGCCCTGGTCGTGCCCCAGGGAATTCTGGTCACGCCCCAGGGAATTCTGGTCGCGCTGCAGCCGCACAGAGCAAAGATCATGACCAGGCAGAGAAGGATCGCGATTATTTTTTTCATATCGGCAGCCTCCTTAAAAAATATGTGTCACACAATAACAGTGCGCACGGCTGCGTGCCGGGCACCGCGGCGCAGTTCAGCAGCGTCACCGGAAGAGACGATAGTACGGCGGACGTGGCGGCGGGGGCGGGGGCGCGCCGGGACCGGGTTTGAAGCCGAGTATTCTGAGCAGCTGTGCCAGACCGCTTTGCGGCCCTCCCTGCATGCTGCAGGCGCAGAGCGAGAAAATCATGACAATACAGAGAATCAGGGCGACGAGTTTTTTCATGCTTTGACTCCCTATAAATTTGATGTTTTATTATACAATGTCCCGCGCTGTGTGTCAACAAATTTGACAGAAAAATCACAGTGGAGTACGACTGCGGCACCCCCGCTTTGGATTGCGCGCCGAAAAGCGCATTCTTTCATTGACTTCGCCCTTGCTTTAGGGTAAAATATAGTGATTTGACATCGGAAAGGCGGGATGGATATGCCGCAGACGGAGACCTTCGCGGGCGGCAGGATCCCCCACGCCTGCCTGATCAGCGCACCCACGCGGGAAAGCTGCCTGGAAAAAGCGCGGGAGCTTGCCATGGCGGCCGTCTGCTCCGGCGAGGGGCAAAAGCCCTGCGGGGTATGCCGCGACTGCCGCAAGGTACAATCCGGCGTCCACCCGGACGTGATTACCCTCTCCCGCCCGACGGATGACAAGGGGAAGCAGAAGCAGAACATCACCGTCGACCAGATTCGCGCCCTCTCCGCCGACGCCGTCGTTCTGCCGAACGAGGCGCAGCGCAAGGTCTATATTATCGACGAGGCCGAGAGCATGAACCCCGCTGCCCAGAACGCGGCGCTGAAGCTCCTGGAGGAGCCGCCCGCGCATGTCGTGTTCCTGCTGTGCGCGGTCAAACCCATGCAGCTTCTGGAGACGGTGCGCTCCCGCTGCGCGGCGCTGAAGCTCAAAAGCAAGCAGGAGCAGGACGCGCCGGATGAGGCGTCCCGAGAGCTCGCGGCGGGCTATCTCAAGGCGGTGAACACCCGGGATGAGGCGCAGATTTTCCGCTGGTGCGCAGCAAACGAAGGGCTCGACCCCCAGGCGGCGGCCGCTTTTCTGGAGGCGCTGCGGGCTCTGCTCGCGGAGATGCTGTGCCTGCGCATGAAAAGCGGCAGACTCAGGCGCCGGGAGCTCATGGCCCTGTACCGGCTCAGCGAGCGCTGCACCGGGTATCTGAAGGTCAATACGAACGTAAAGCAATTATTCGGGCTGCTGGCGGTGGACGCCCTGCCCGACGGAAACAGAGGAAATACCATTGATTGATGTAGTCAGTATCAAATTCAAAAACCGGGGCAAGAGCTATTACTTTTCCCCCAACGGCCTGGACGTGCATACGGGCGACAAGGTGATCGTGGAGACCGCCAAGGGCCTCGAGATCGCCGACTGCACCCAGGGCAACCACGCCGTCATGGAGACCGCCGTGGTCCAGCCCCTGCGCCCGGTGCAGCGCATCGCCACAAAGGACGACCTGCGCGTGGCCCAGCTCAACGTCCAGCGCGAGAAGGAGGCCTTTGAGATCTGCCAGGAGAAGATTGCAAAGCACGGCCTCGATATGAAGCTGGTGGATGTGGAGTGCAATTTTGAGGGCACGAAGACCCTGTTTTTCTTCACCGCTGACGGGCGGGTCGATTTTCGCGAGCTGGTCAAGGATCTGGCCAGCATCTTCCGCAACCGCATTGAGCTGCGGCAGATCGGCGTGCGCGACGAGGCCAAGATGATCGGCGGCATCGGCATCTGCGGCCGCCCTTACTGCTGCGGGCAGTTCCTGGAGGATTTCCAGCCCGTGTCCACCAAGATGGCGAAGGTGCAGTCCCTCTCCCTCAACCCGGCCAAGATCTCGGGCAGCTGCGGCAGGCTCATGTGCTGTCTGCGCTACGAGCAGGAGGCCTATGAGGATCTGATCAAAAAGGTGCCCAAGCAGGGCGCGTTCGTCGAGACGAAGGACGGCTTCGGCACCGCCGTGCAGGTCAATCTCCTGCGCCAGACCGTGAAGGTGCGCCTGGATGACGAAGGGGACGACTCCCTGCATCTCTACAAGGCCAACGAGCTGTGCACCGTTCCCGGCGGCAGGCCCAAGGACGGGGAAAAGCCCGTCTCCACCTTCAAGTACGTCCCCGAACCGGAGCCGGAGCCCGAGGAGCCGGAGACGAATTCCTGGCTGCCGGAGCCCCAGTATCACGATCCGACGCTGCTGGAAACGCCCGCCGGGGAGGAGCCGCAGAAGAGCGGACGCCACCGGAACCGCAGGAAGCCCCGCGGAGGCGAAACCAGGGTTGAGGTCAAGGCCGAGGAGAAAAAGCCCGCGCCGAAGAAGGAGACCGCCCGGGAGGGCGCTTCCGACGGCGAGAAACGCGAAAACCGCTCCCAGCACGGCAGCAGGAAACATGCCAAGCCCGCCGCCCGGGTGGAGGTCAAGGCCCACGCGGAAGGCACGCCCAGGGCCGGTGAGAAAAAGCCGCCCGAGCAGCCGAAGAAGGAGACCGCCGCCCATACGGTCCACCCCGTCAAGGAGGAGGGCGGCAAGCCGAAGCCCAACCGCCGCCGCTACTATCACGGCAAGCCCAGAGGCAGCGGGGAGAACAAAGGATAATACGCATAAAGGGAATGTCTCAAAACGCTGTGTCATTTTGAGACATTCCCTTTGCACATTATCCCCACAGATCCCGCAGACGGAAGGTCAGCAGAGAGAAGGGCCTGCGCCAGCGCAGTCCGCTCCTGTCCGCGAGAAGGCGCATCAGGCCGTCGCCGCCGCCCTCGCCCTGTACGGAGGCGCGCTCGATCATATAGCCGGACGCCTTGCTGACGAAAAGGTACAGGTACTCGTCATCCGCGACCAGGCGCATGAGCCGCGCGTATTCTACCGCGGGCCGATCCTCCCCGTCGCGGAAGGCGCTCTCCCCGAAGCGGTATTCCAAAACCGGGAAGCTGCCGCCCGTCGCCTCAATCACCCCGTCGGCGACGGCGTTCGCGCGCGCGTTGAGATTGGTCAGCAGCATCGCCCCGACGAAGACGCACAGCACCGCAAACAGCCCCGGGCCGGATGCAATCCCCAGCAGCATGCACCCGGCCGACAGCCCAAGCATCAGCAGCTTGCGCCAGAGCTCGAAGGTATCGTACTGCAGCCTTGTAAAGCGCCGCACGCTGTCCGCGCTGTGCCGCATCCGGGCGGTATAGAGTTCCACGTGATCGCCTCCTCCCGGCGTAATACCATTTCCTGATAAAAAAGTCTATCCCGGTGCACGGGAAAATGCAAGGGCAAATCGTTTTCTCTGAAAGCTTTAGCCAAAATGCACAAAACCCGGCGCGAACATTCGTCCGCTTTGCGGGTGGACAAGCCAACCCGCTGCGTTTAAAATATAAGATAGTTTTCGGTACGGGACCGTACTTCCCGATTACAACAAGGAGGCATTTCCGATGAAAAAGATTCTCGCCCTCGCTCTCGTTCTGTGCATGCTCGTCGCGCTCGGCGCAACGGCCGGCGCCGACGACAAGACCTATGAGCTCAAGCTCTCCACCACCCAGACAGACACCTCCATGATCTACGCCGGCATGAAAGCCGCCGCGGACAAGATCCTCGCGGATACCGACGGCCACGTCAAGGTCACGATCTACCCCTCCGGCCAGCTCGGCGTTGAGGAGGACATGATCGACCAGGCGCTCCAGGGCATGGGCATCGCCGTCCTGACAGACGCGGGCCGTATGTCCAGCTACGTCAACGACATGGGCATCCTGAATATGGCTTACTTTGTCGACGACTATGACGCCGGCATGAAGGTCATGGCGACCGATACCTTCCAGGCATGGGACGACGAGCTGAACGCCCAGGGCCTGCACCCCCTGTGCTACAACTACTTTGACGGCTCCCGCTCCTTCATGGGCCACCAGGCGTTCAAGACCCCCGCGGATCTGAAGGGCGTCGTGATCCGCACCCCGGGCGCCGCTCCCTACTCCAAGTCCATCGAAGCCCTGGGCGCCACTCCCTACAACATTGCGTGGGGTGAGGTTTACAACGGAATCCAGACCAAGGCCATCGACGGCTGCGAGGTTCAGAACACCTCCGCCGTTTCCTCCAAGATCTATGAGGTCTGCGAGGTCGCTTCCATGACCGAGCATATCAATCTCTTCAACTTCGTCGTCTGCGGCCAGGCCTGGTTCGACAAGCTGCCCGCCGAGTACCAGGAGATCGTGGAGAAGGACTTCCAGGAGTGCGCCTACCAGAGCGCCCAGGAGGTCATCGCGGCCCAGGCCGACCTGATCCAGACCCTTAAGGACAACGGCATGGAGATCGTCGAGGTCGATAAGGAGGCCTTCAAGGAGGCCGCCAAGACCGCCTATGAGCAGCTCGGCTGGACGGAGCTCCGCGAGCAGCTCTACAAAGAGGCCGGCATCGCCTGATTTCCTTTCATACTGTTCCTTAATTGAAACCGCAAAGTCTTTTCGGCAAAAAAGGAACAGTATCAAAACAGAACATTCGCAGGGGGTATCTCCCGTCCGGGGCGATACCCCCCACTTTTCAAAAAACGAGGGTTCCCGCTATGAAAAAAATCTACCATGCCTTCTGCCGCTTTGAGGAGGTGCTGGCGACCTGCCTGCTCGGCGGGCTTGCGCTGCTGGTGTTCCTCTCGGCCCTGATGCGCACCTTCAAGCATCCGCTCAACTGGGCGCAGGACGTGGCGCTGGTCGCCTTTGCCTGGCTCATCTTCTTCGGCAGCGACATCGCCGTGCGCGGCTCGGGTCTCATCGGCATCGACATGCTGGTCAAGCACTTCCCCCCGAAGGTGCAGAAGGCCCTTGACATTCTCTTCAAGATCATGATCCTGATCTTTCTCGGCATCCTGGTTTACTACGGCATTCTCATGACGAAGACCGGCTGGAAGCGGCAGATTACCGCCCTCGGCATCAGCTACGGCTGGGTGACGATGGCGGTGCCGACGGGCGCCTTCTTCATGATGATCTCCACCACCATCAAGCTGGTTGAGCGGATCAAAACGCCCGCCGGTCAGGAGATCAAAAAAGAAGCGGGGAGGGAGCTTGCCTGATGTATTACGCCATTATTATCTTTCTGGTGCTGCTGTTTCTGGGCATGCCCGTCGCCTTCTCCATCGGCATCAGCGGCCTGTGCTTTTTCCTGATCCGCGATCTGCCGCTGACCGTGCTGGTGCAGAAGTCCATCTCCACCTCACAGAGCTTTACGATGCTCGCCATCCCGCTGTTCATCCTCGCGGGCAACCTCATGAACTCCTGCGGCATTACCAAGCGCCTGACGCGCTTCTGCAACGCCTGCACGGGCCACATGTGGGGCAACATGGGCCAGGTGTCGTGCCTTTTGAGCACGCTCATGGGCGGCGTGTCCGGCTCCGCCGCGGCGGACGCCGCGATGGAGACCCGCATCCTCGGCCCGGAGATGCTCCGCCTCGGCTACTCCCGGGGCTGGGCCGCGGCGATCAACGGCCTGTCCGGCCTCATCGTGGCCACGATTCCGCCCAGCATGGGCCTCATCATCTTCGGCACCGTGGGCGAGGTCTCCATCGGCCGCCTGTTCATGGCGGGCTGGGTTCCCGGCATCCTGATGTGTGTGCTGCTGATGCTCGCCACCTCGTGGAGCGCGCGGCACTTCGGCTACAAGCCCGAGCATGACCGCCCCGCCCCCTTCAAGGAGATCATGAGCTCCTTCCTGGACAGCATCTGGGCCATGCTCTTCCCGATTTTGCTGATCGTGCTCATCCGCTTCGGCATCATGAGCCCGACGGAGTCCGGCTCCTTCGCCTGCGCCTACGCGCTGCTGGTCGGCTGCGTGATCTACCGCGACCTGACCTGGGACGCCTTCAAGCAGACCATGCGCGACAGCGTAAAGGACGTGACCGTTATCACGATCATCCTGGCCTTCTCGGGCGTGTTCGGCTACGGCGTCGTGTACGACGATATCACGGTCTCCATGGCAAACGCCCTGACCTCCGTGACCTCGAACCCGCACATCCTGCTCGCCCTGATCGTATTGTTCCTCGTCGTCTGCGGCATGTTCATGGAGACGACGGTCATCGCCCTGATCCTCACGCCGATCCTTCTGCCCGTCGTGCGCGACATCGGCGTCAACGAGGTCGTCTTCGGCATGATCATGATGACCACCGTCACCTTCGGCGTCATGACGCCCCCGGTCGGCGTGGCGCTCTATTCGGTGTCGGACATCATGGGCTGCCCGGTGGAGGAGACCTTCCGCTACGGCTGGCCCTTCTATCTGGTGATCGTGCTGGTCATCCTGTTTATGATTTTCTTCCCCGAAGCCATTCTTTGGCTGCCGAACCTGGTCTACGGTACACCCGCATAAGGAAAGGAGCTGCGCCATGAGAAAGACCAAGATCATCTGCACCATCGGCCCGTCCAGCGAAAATCCCGAAGTTTTCCGCGCCATGTGCAAGCAGGGCCTGAACGTGGCCCGCCTGAACTTCTCCCACGGCACCCATGAGGAGCACCAGAAGAAGATTGACATGATCAAGGCCGTGCGCGCCGAGCTGGGTCTGCCCATTGCGATCATGCTCGACACCAAGGGTCCCGAGTACCGCATCCGCACCTTCAAAAAAGGGAAGGTCACCCTTGCCGACGGGGCGGACTTCACCTTCACCACCCGCGACGTGGAGGGCGACGAGACCATCGTGTCCGTGAGCTACGCGGGCCTTGCCGATGACCTGGCCCCCGGCGACCGTATCCTTGTCAACAACGGCCTCGTCATCTTTGAGGTCACCGCCATCGAGGGCACGGAGATCCGCTGCACGGTGCTCACCGGCGGCGTTTTGTCCGACCGCAAGAGCATGAGCTTCCCCGGCAAGGTCATGCGCCAGGCCTATATGAGCGATCAGGACCGCGCCGATCTCCTGTTCGGCATCGAAAACGGCGTGGACTTCGTCGCCGCCTCCTTCGTCTCCTGCAAGCAGGACATCGTCGATTTGAAGAAGTTCCTCAAGGCCAACGGCGGCGGGGATATCGACGTCATCGCCAAGATTGAGAACCAGTCCGGCGTGGACAACATTGACGAGATCTGCTCCGTCTGCGAGGGCATCATGGTCGCCCGCGGCGACCTCGGCGTAGAGGTGCCGTTTACGGAGCTGCCCGCCATTCAGAAGCACCTCATCTCCAAGTGCCGCATGCTCGGCAAGCGCGTCATCACCGCCACCGAGATGCTGGAGAGCATGATCTCCAACCCCCGCCCCACCCGCGCTGAGATCAGCGACGTGGCCAACGCCGTCTACGACGGGACCAGCGCCATCATGCTCTCGGGCGAGTCCGCCGCGGGCAAGTACCCGGTCGACGCCGTGCGCGTCATGGGCGAGATCGCCGAGGAGACCGAGCGCCACATCGACTACAGGGCCCGCTTCCAGACCCAGCGCTTTGAGATCCACAACCGTGTGGACGCCATCTCCCACGCGGCCTGCACCATGGCCATCGACCTGGAGGCCAAGGCCATCGTCGTGACCTCCATCAGCGGCATGACCGTGCGCATGGTCTCGCGTTTCCGCGCGCCGATCACGATCCTCGGCCTTGCCACCGGGGAGCGCGCGTGGTACAAGCTGGCGCTCTCCTGGGGCGTGCTGCCGCTTTTGACCGAGCAGTTTCCGAGCATGGACGTGCTCAACTACTTCGCCCTCAAGGAGGCCAAACGCGTTTTGAACCTCGACCCCGGCGACACCGTGGTCATGACCGGCGGCAACACCTCCGGCCAGAGCGGGAACACGAACGTGATCCGGATTGAGACCGTGACGTAAGACAAACAGCCGACAGGCAAGGGCGTTTAAAGCTCTTGCCTGTTTCCTTTTTTGTGGTATGATAGGGAAAACTGTTTTCGGAGGTACTTTTATGGCACACGACACCGACAAGAATTTACAGACGCAGGTGCTCTATTCCGTCTATGTCCGCGCGCACACGCCCGAGGGGACGTTCCGGGCCGTCATCCCCGACCTCGACCGCATCCGCTCGCTCGGGACGGACATCATCTGGTTCATGCCCATCCACCCCATCGGGATCGAGGGGAAGAAGGGCTCGCTCGGCTGCCCCTACGCAAACCGCGACTATCGCACGACAAACCCCGACTACGGCACGCTGGAGGATTTCAAGGCCCTGGTCGACGAGATCCACGCGCGGGGGATGAAGGTGATGATCGACGTGGTGTACAACCACACCTCGCCCGACTCGACCCTGTATCGGACGCACCCGGAGTTTTTCTACCACGACGCCCAGGGCAGGCCCGGCAACCGCTACGGCGACTGGGCGGACGTGATCGACCTCGACTATAATAACCCCGCGCTCTGGGACTATCAGATTGAGTCCCTGCGTTTCTGGGCCGGGATCGTGGACGGCTTCCGCTGCGACGTGGCAAGCCTCGTCCCGCTGGCGTTCTGGAAGCGGGCGCGCGCCGAGGTCAGGCAGGTCAATCCCGGCTGCATCTGGCTGGCCGAAAGCGTCCACCTCAGCTTCGCGCTGGAGGCGCGGCGGCTTGGCTTCGACGCCATGCGCGATTCCGACGGCTTTGAGGCCTTCGATATGGAATACGACTACGACATTCGCGAGGTGTTCGACAGGCTCCTGCGCGGCGAGTGCCCGCTGTCCCACTGGGTCGACATGCTGAACTTTCAGGAGGGGGAGTACCCCGCCAACTACAACAAGCTGCGCTGTCTGGAAAACCACGACCAGCCCCGCATCGCCTCCTTTGTCACGGACATGGAGGCCCTGGTCAACTGGACGGCCATGCTCTACTTCCTCAAGGGCACGACGCTGATTTACGCCGGGCAGGAGTGGGCCGACACCCACACGCCCAGCCTCTTTGAGAAGGAGACCGTCGACCGCGAGACGGGCAGGTCCCTGATGCCGCTCATGAAGAAGCTGGCGGCGATGAAAAAGCGCCTCTTCACCGGGGACGACCATTTTCTGGGCAAAGCCGACGACGCGCACCATATCGCGGTTTTCCTGCGCCAGAACGCCGCCCGCCGCTGTGTCGGCGTCTTCTCCCTCCGGGCCGAAAACGCCTGGGTGGAAGTCCCCCTGCCCGACGGGGAATACCTCGACCATCTCAGCGGCGCCTCCGTGCGCGTAAAGGACGGCAAGCTCCGCTGCACCGGCACGCCGGTGATACTGGATAAGGTGAGATGAGCGAAAACACCGTCGGACGCTTTGCGCCGAGCCCTTCGGGGTATATGCACCTGGGCAACCTGCTCGCGATGCTGCTGGCGTGGCTGGACTGCCGCAAGCTCGGCGGGGAGATGGTCTTCCGCATGGAGGATCTCGACCCCGCCCGCTCCAAGCCAGCCTTTGCCGAAGCGATGGCGGCGGATCTGCGCTGGCTGGGTCTCGACTGGGATCGCGGCTGGCCGGAGGACGCCGCTTATGCCCAGTCCGGGCGCACGGCGGTCTATGAGGCGGCGTTTCACGAACTGGACGCACGCGGCCTGGTCTATCCCTGCTTCTGCACCCGGAGCGAGCGGCTGGCCGCGGCCTCGGCCCCCCACCCCGGCGAAAAGGAGTTTGACAGCGGCTGCCGCTGCGCCCGTCTGAGCGGTGCCGAGCGGGACGCCCTGCTGCGCAGCGGACGAAAGCCCGCCTGGAAGCTCCGCAGCCCGGACGCGGCGATCACCGTCCTCGACGGGCATTACGGCGAACTTACGCAGAACCCCGCGCGGGAGGGCGGCGACTTCATCATCCGCCGGGCCGACGGGGTCTACGCCTACCAGTTGGCGGTGAGCGTGGACGACATGCGCATGGGCGTGACGCGGGTGGTTCGCGGGCGGGATCTGCTGTCCTCCGCGCCGCGGCAGAAGTGGCTGATCGAGACCCTGGGCGGCACGGCCCCGGACTACTGCCACTGCCCGCTTCTTACCGGCGGACAGGGTAAGCTCTCCAAGCGGCTCGGCAGTCTGAGCACCCAGGTTCTGCGCAAAGAAAAGCGGCCCGAAGAGGTTGTCGGGCAGCTTGCCTTCCTCTGCGGCCTGACGGATCGCTGTGAGCCCGTCGCCGCGCGGGAGCTGATCGCGGGTTTTGACTGGGAGAAGGTTCGGAAAGAGGATATACCGATTGAATAAGCAATACGGCTCCCCGATTGGGGAGCCGCTGTCATTTTTCTTTGTCCTATGCCGCCTGATCCATGGCGAGACCCGACGCCTTCAGCATGTCCTGGATGCTGACCGCGTAGCCCCGGGCGCTGTCGCTCAGAAAGACATGGGTCACGGCCCCCACCAGGCGGCCGTTCTGCAGGATGGGGCTGCCGCTCATGCCCTGGACGATGCCGCCCGTGCGCCCCAGGAGGGCCGGGTCCGTCACGGTGAACATGGCGTGGGTGCCCTCGCTGTCGCGGCAGACGCGGTTGATCTCCACGGCGAATTCCCGCGGAGCGCGCCCCTCGACGGTGGCGAGGATGGAGGCGGGCCCCGCCGTAATGAGGCCGATCTCCGCCGGGCGGTCGCCCAGGGCGGCGCTCATGTGGCCGAAGATGCCCACCTCGGTATTCCGCTCCACCGTACCGAGCGCGCGCGACAGGTCGGACACGCCGTTCAGCTCTCCCGGCGTGCCCGCGGAGCCTGGCTGCACCGCGACGATCTGCGCCTCGGTGATGCTGCCGTCGCGCAGGGGGACGGTCAGCCCCGTCTCGCTGTCGCTGATGCTGTGGCCCAGCGCCCCGAATACGCCGCTGTCGGGATCGCAGAAGGTGAGCGTGCCGATGCCGCTGAGCCCGTCGCGCAGCAGGATGCCCAGCATGGGGCGGCCCTCCTCCCCGACGGCGGGGGACACCGGTAGCTCCAGCTCCTGCGCGCCGCGCCTGATTTGCAGGGAGATCTCCTCCCCGCCCTCCTCCAGCGCCGCGATCAGCGAGGCCGCGTCCGACACGCTACGCCCGCCGGCCCCGCAGATGAGATCGCCGGTCTTCAGCCCCGCGTCCTCCGCGGGATGCATTGCCCCGTCCCCGGTCTCCACCGGGCAGAAGCCCGCCACGATCACCCCGTCGGCGCTGATCTGGATGCCCACCGCCTGCCCGCCCACCAGCAGCTCCTGCGCGTGTGCGGCGGGCGTCAGGCAGAGCAGCAGAAAAAGGGACGCAAGTCCCGTGAGAATACGTTTTTTCATAAAGGATGCCTCCTGCGTTTTTTTCACACGAATCAGTATGTGCGCAGGAGGACAAAATAAAGGCGGAACTGTCTGACAATCCATCCTTGTTTTTACGAAAACAAAGGAAGCGCTGATGAAATCGACGTGCGCGGCGATTTATGCAGCGTTTCCCAATGAGGACGGGCAGTTCCGCCGTTTAATATTGGGGATCTTTACCGGCCGCTGCCGAGATAGCCTTCCAGAATCAACGTTGCGGCGACGGCGTCGACATTTTTGCGGTGCTGCTTCTCCTTTTTCCCGGCGGCGTGGAGGATGGCGTGGGCCTCGACGCTGCTGCGCCGCTCGTCCCAGAGGATGACGGGAAGGCCGGTTTTTTCGATCAGCAGCTCCCGGAAGGCGCGGCTCTTCTCGGCGCGCGGGCCCTCCGTGCCGTCCATGTTTTTCGGCAGGCCGAGCACCAGGGTGCCCACGTCCCGCGCCTTCGCCTCCTCCGCAATGCGGGAGGCGGCGCGCT
Source organism: uncultured Eubacteriales bacterium (assembly GCA_900321275.1). GTDB lineage: Bacteria > Bacillota > Clostridia > Oscillospirales > Oscillospiraceae > Limivicinus. Next base: position 12,178 of record ONVI01000024.1, read on the forward strand.
CCATATCCCATTCCTGCATCGTCCAGGCCTCGCCCGCCAGCATCCCCAGCAGATCCGAAACCGCAAGCCCGATGCGCTGATCGCCGTAGTCGATCGCCATGGTCCGCATTTTTATATGCTCCTTTTTTTCTTCCCTCATGGAGGGAGCTAACTTTATTTCCTGTGTTTGATCTTCGTAAACAGATCGGGCGCCAGCTCTCCGGCGCGCGAGACCGTGTAGAACGCCGCGTAATTGAGCGGCACGCTCTTCGTCCGGATCACCCGGCAGAGCGCCTGCACCGCGGGGCCGCCGAAGGCGTCCCGGCTGCGTTCCTGCACGCGCTCGTTTGTGACGGTGCGCCGGATTTCCTCCCGTTTTTCACGCGGGGTGAGGGTACACCTAGGGGAGAAGAGCGTGGTCATGCAGGAGAAGACGGACTTCATGAACATATAGCGGAAGTCCCCCTCTTCCTCAACGGAAAAGCGGCGGCAGAGCTGCTCCATCCGCTCGTCCGACTGTACGCAGACGTCCAGCTTCTTATCGTAATAACGGGTGATGAGACTCTCCCCGGGGTACATGATGTACTGATATTTGCATTCCGGCAGGACGGCGACACTCGACGCCCGCTCCAGACAGTCATAGATAAAGAGCCTGTCCTCGCCCCAGCGGTAGTCCTGAAAGCGCAGGCCGTTTTCCCGCACCAGCGGCGCCCGGAAGAGCTTGCCCCAGACCTGATTCAAAAGGTTTGCCTTATAGAGCCTTCCGAGGGAGGGGCCGATGGTCTCCGGCGTGTAGCGGGCGGCGGGCTCGAAGTATTCGATGACCTTCCCGTCCGGGTTCCGGATCGAAAAGCCCATGAGGACGAGATCGGCGTCCCCGGCGTTTTCGATGGCGTATTCCAGGGCGTCGGGGGCGAGCAGGTCGTCCGCGTCGGAGAACATGAGGTATTCCGTCCCCTCCGGAACCTTCTCAAGGCCGATGTTGCGCGCCCTGGCGGGGCCGCCGTTTTCGACCGTGACGGGCAGCACGCGCGCATCCTCCTGCCGCAGCCGCGCAAGGATGGCGGCGGTGTCGTCCTTCGATCCGTCGTTTACCGCGATGAGCAGCAGATCCCCCATGGTCTGGGCGAGGATGCTGCGCACGGTGCGTTCGATTGTCTTTTCCGCGTTGTAGGCGGGCATGACCACCGCCGCGCGCGGGGCTTTGTTCTCTGTCATAGGCGTTTGTCCGGATCTCTCGGGCAGGAGAGATACACTTCCATCAAAAATTGATACATGGGCATAAGCTCCGCCCAGGCGTCGACCAGCGCGCCGGTCAGGGCGTCGCTGTATGCGGCCTCGCCCCAGTCGAAGCTCTTCTCGACCCCGGCCCAGCGGCGGTTGTACCAGTCGTCCAGCAGGGCGTCGCCGTGCAGCTTTTTGGGGCGCTTGTAAGGCTCCCCGCTGGGCGTCCAGCCCTTCTGCGAAAGCGCACGGGCAAGGCGGAGAAAGCGGGTGGGGTTTGCGTCGATCGCGCGGCGGAAGGCGTCCATCTGCGCGGGTGTCGCCGTATAAAAGCCCATGCCCCAGGCATAGGAGGCGGGCCCGATCTCAAACCAGAAGGCCGGCCCGTCGCGCAGGGCCCGGGAGTCCGCCGCCGTGAACCACAGGTGATCCTTGTACGGCCCGCGCCCGAAGAGCCGCCGCGCGTCCCGGTAGATGCGCGAGAGATGCGCCGCGCCCTCAAAAGCGGGGAAGCGGGCGTTCATCAAATCAATGGTGTCTTTGGCCAGCGCCTTGAAGGGGGTATGGACAAAGTCCTCAAATTCCTGCCGGTGGGCGAGGAACCAGGGGCGTTCGTTGTTGAAGGACAGCTCCCAGAGGAAGCCGCCGGTTTTTTCGCTGAATCCGGTGAACATAGGGGTACCAGTCTTTCATAGAGGATAGGTTTCTGTTCCGGGGTCAGGCCGGAACACATTATATAAATTGTGTTTATTTTAGCACAGCATCGCCCCCCGCGCAAGCATAGAGCGTTGACAAATCCGGCGCCGCAACCTATAATGAACCGTCAGCGCCCCGTTTTCGGGCGCGGCATATCTTGCTTGATGCAGATTGCGGGGAATCTTTATGAGTACAGTCACGGAACTTTTCGGCAGCATGGTTTTCAACGACTCCGTCATGCGGGAGCGCTTGCCCAAGGAAGTGTTCCGACAGGTTCAGCGCTCCATGAACGAGGGGCGCCGTCTCGACTCCGCCGCCGCCTCGGTGGTGGCCAACGCCATGAAGGACTGGGCCATTGAAAAGGGCGCGACGCACTTCACCCACTGGTTCCAGCCCATGACCGGCGTCACCGCCGAGAAGCACGACAGCTTCATCACCCCCGTGGGCGGCGGCCGGGTCATTATGGAATTTTCCGGCAAGGAGCTCATCCAGGGCGAACCGGACGCCAGCTCCTTCCCCTCCGGCGGCCTGCGCGCCACCTTTGAGGCCAGGGGCTACACCGCCTGGGACCCCACCTCCTACGCCTTCATCAAGGACGGGGTGCTGTGCATCCCGACGGCCTTCTGCTCCTACGGGGGCGAGGCGCTGGATAAAAAGACGCCGCTGCTGCGCTCGATGGAGGCCATCAGCCGCGAGGGCCTGCGCGTTGTAAAGCTCTTCGGCAACGAGGACGTGCGCTTCGTCAAGACCACCGTCGGCCCCGAGCAGGAGTATTTCCTCATCGACCAGGGCGTATACGAGCGGCGCAAGGATCTCCAGTACACCGGGCGCACCCTCTTCGGCGCAAAGCCCCCCAAGGGGCAGGAGCTGGACGACCACTACTTCGGCGCCATCAAGCCCAGAGTGCGCGAATACATGAAGGATCTGGATGAGGAGCTGTGGAAGCTCGGCGTCATGGCCAAGACCGAACATAACGAGGCGGCCCCCGCCCAGCACGAGCTGGCCCCGATCTATACCACCACAAACATCGCCGCCGACCACAACCAGCTCACGATGGAGCTCATGCAGCGCATTGCGAGAAAGCACGGCATGGTGTGCCTGCTGCACGAGAAGCCCTTCGCGGGCGTCAACGGCTCGGGCAAGCACAACAACTGGTCCGTCGTCACCGACACGGGCGTCAACCTTCTCGAGCCCGGCGAGACCCCGGCGGAGAACGCGCTGTTCCTTCTTTTCCTCTGCGCGGTGATCCAGGCCGTCGACGACTATCAGGATCTCATGCGCATCTGCGTGGCCTCCGCGGGCAACGACCACCGCCTCGGCGCGGCAGAGGCGCCCCCGGCCATCATCTCCATCTTCCTGGGCGACGAGCTGAGCGCCATCCTGGACGCCATCGAAAAGGGCGCGCCCTACGGCTCAAAGGAAAAGGAGCTTTTCAAGGTCGGCGTGCATGTGCTGCCGAAGTTTCCCAAGGACACCACCGACCGCAACCGCACCTCCCCCTTCGCCTTTACGGGCAACAAGTTCGAGTTCCGCATGCCGGGCGCGTCCCAGTCCATCTCCGGGCCGAACGTGGTGCTCAACACCTGCGTGGCCGAGTCCCTGCGCCAGTACGCCAACCGCCTGGAGAAGGCGGCGGACTTTGACGCGGAGCTCCACGACCTCATCCGCGAGGTCATCCGCGCCCACCGCCGCATCATCTTCAACGGCAACGGCTACGGCGAGGAGTGGACCGTGGAGGCCGCGCGCCGCGGGCTGTGCAACTATCCCTCCACCCCCGACTGCACGCCCGAGTATCTGGCGCCGAAAAATGTGGAGCTCTTTACCCGCCACCGCATCTATACCGAGGCGGAGCTGCGCGCCAGGTGTGAGATGAAGCTTGCCGGCTATTCCAAGGTGCTGCACATCGAAGCCCTGACCATGATGGATATGCTGTGGAAGGATATCCTGCCCGCGGTTTCCGCCTGCACCTCGGATCTGGCCAGAGCCGCCAACGAGAAAAAAGCGCTCTCGCCCCAGATGGACGTGAGCTACGAGACGAAGATCGTAAACGAGCTGAGCAATCTCTCCGCCTCCGCCGCCATCCACGGCCGCGCGCTGGAAGCCGCGATGGAGGGACTCCGGGACGAGAGCGACAGCCTCGCCGCCGCCCGCTACTACCGCGACAGGGTCTTCCCCGCCATGCAGAGCCTGCGGGCCGTGGTGGACGAGATGGAGCTGCGCTGCGGCTCGAAGTACTGGCCGTACCCGAGCTACGGCGAGATCCTGTTCAGCGTGAAGTAATCTTGACCCTTATGAAAAAACTGACCGCAATTCTATTGCTTCTGTGCATGCTTGTCCCGCTTGCGGCTGCGGCCTCTGCGGATAGCCCGCAAACCGCTGTGTACGGGGTGAGCGTCGCCGCCACCGGCTGTTCCTCGACGCCTGGGGCCGACGGCGCGCCGCGGCTGACTGTCTTTCTCGACGTCGAGAACAAAAGCGACGGGCCGCGCACCCTCCGTGCGGACAGCTGCCTGATCGGCCCGTGCGAGCTGCCGGCCAATCTCTCCTGCGCTCTCGAGGCGGGAGAACGGGCGGAGGCGATGCTGACGGTGCCGCTCACGCCGCTTTCGTATTTTGATCTCTCCGGCTTCCCGACAGACCTTCTGCGCCTGCGCCTCGCCGCATCCGCGCCCGGGGAAGAGGAGCGCCCCGGCGAATGGCTGCCTCTGCGGATCTCTGCGCTTCCGCCGATCCCGGAAAAGGAGCGCGGCGGGGCAGAGCTCTTCCGCCGCTTCGGCGCGAGGGTCACGACCCTGGGCGGCAACTGGGACGGGCGGGTGCTCACCGCCTGGTTCCTGCTGGAGAACAACAACGACTTTCCGCTCCTGCTCACGGGGGGACTTACGGGCGCGGAGGCCTCCCCGCTCTGCGGCGGCAGCGTCCGGGGACACAGCAGCGCGGCCTTCCGCGTGGACGTGCCCGCCGACATTCGGCCTGTGGCGCGGATTTTCACCCTGAACTGCGCGCTCTCCGGCTGCGCCGACGGGGAGGACAAAGCGCCGGTGCCTATGGCCTCCTTTGAGGCCGCCTTCCATACCCGCGAGGCCCGGCCGGGCATGTGGACGATCATCCCCGACGGGGACTGCGAATACGAAAACGATCAGCAATACATCGCCCGTGTGGGCCTGCGGGATTTTCGCTACGAAGAATGCCTGCCGGGTCCGCAGGCCGAGACCGGGACCGCGCCCCTGCCGAAGCGGGAGAGCGGGCTTGTCAGTCTCGCCTGCTGCGGGGCGTACGAGGTGCTGGCGGGCCCGGAGACCCAGAACGGCACGCTGCTCCGCCTGCCCCTGACCCTGCGCAGCTTCACCGGGGAAGCGCTCTCTCTGCGCATCGCCCCGCCGCAGGAGGGGCTTGCCCTGCCCTGCCTGACGGCCTCACCGCTCATCTGTCCCGCAGACGGCAGCGCCTCGGCAGATTATCTCTTTGAGGCGGCCGGTCTCGCCTTTACCGGGCACGCCGGAGAGACGAACCTGAGTCACAGCTTCACGCTGCTGATCGGCCCCGAAAGCGATGCCGAGCGCCTCTATGGCGTATATCCGGCGGAGCGCTTCTGTACGCTGGCAGAGGCGATCAAGCCTGCCGGGGAAAGCCATTTCGAAGAGATCGCTTTGGACGGGCTGACGCTCCGTCTCCTGGGCCTCGACGTGTCCGACGGGCTTTCCCTCTGGCTGGAGGCAAAAAACGCCGGGATCAGCGCACTGCCCTTCGGGAGTCAAAAGATGGAAGCCATGCTCAACAGCACGGTGATCGAACTTGTCAACAGCAGTCCGGAGATCCCGGCCGGGACGGATACGCTCGTCTTCCTGCGCGGCGCGGTGTTTTACAAAGACGGCGCGGCCGATCCCCTCGCCTTTCAGATGCCGCCGCTCACCGAGCTCAACACCCTCAAGCTCAAGCTCGCGGAGGGGACGACGCTCACACTCATGTTCCGCCAGAACGGGGATGTGATGTTTGCAAACGTCGCGTAAAAGAATCTCAGAAAAAGCAGCGCTTCGGGAATCTGCGCAGATTCCCGAAGCGCTGCTTTTTTTCATCCGTTTCCCAGCTCCTTTTTGATCTTGCGGATGGCGTTTTTTTCAAGGCGCGAGACCTGGGCCTGGGAGATGCCCACGGTTCTGGCCACCTCCATCTGGGTGCGCCCGTCGTAAAAGCGCAGAGCCAGGATGCGCTTCTCCCGCCCGTCGAGGCGGCTCACGGCCTCCTCCAGCGCGATTTTCTCCAGCCAGTGCTCGTCGGTGCTGCGGCTGTCGCCAATCTGATCCATGACGGTGGCATTCTCCCCGCCGTCGGAGTAGATGGGATCGTAGAGCGAGACCGGGTCGGTGATGGCCTCGAGGGCGAAGACCACCTCCTGCCGCGGGATTTCGAGGCTTTTGGCGATCTGCTCCACATCCGGCTCCCGCCCGGTCTCGGCGGTGAGTTTCTCCTTGGCCTGCAGTACCCGATAGGCCGTGTCCCGCATTGAGCGCGACACCCGCACCGCGCTGTGGTCCCGCAGAAACCGCCGCAGCTCCCCGGCAATCATGGGAACACCGTAGGTGGAGAACTGGACGTTCTGACCAAGGTCGAAGGCGTCAACGGCTTTGATGAGGCCGATGCAGCCGACCTGGAAGAGGTCGTCCATGCTCTCGCCCCGGCCGGTAAACTTCTGGATCACCGACAGCACAAGCCGGAGATTCCCTGCGATCAGCGCCTGCCGGGCCTCCCGATCCCCCGCCCGCGCCTTCTCCAACAGCGTCCGCGTCTCGGCGGCTTTCAGAACCGGCAGCTTCGCCGTGTTCACCCCGCAGATCTCGACCTTTCCCTGCATAAGAAAACTCCACTCCTTTTCTGAGAGTGGAGTTATTATTTCCCGCCCCGGGAAATTTCATGCAGGGGGAAAGACACGTCCTTCAGCACGCATTTGTATAACGTACTGTCATTTCCTGCAAAAACTATAGTCAAACAAGATGTTTCATGTTATATTAAGCAAAACAGAATGGAGGTCGTTTGCATGTCTATGTGGTTATGCCGTGCCGGGCGATACGGAGAATTTGAAAACAGATTTCTTGAGGATGGACGTATTTACTGCACATGGGACAATCTTGATAGGCCTATTTCGTCCTTCTCAAAAAAGCAGGAATTACAGCAATACTTTGTTGAGCGTGATTCCAGCGTAAAGACAAAGACAGCGATGAACTGGGCGAGTCAGGTTTGGCCATTCGGAAACGAAATGAAAAAGAGCGAAATCGTTGTTCTTCCGAGTAAGATCAAATCAGTAGACCATTTTGGGAGAATAACTGGTGACTATATTTATGATGAGACGGCTGCCGAGCCATTCTGTCACTACCACACAGTTGATTGGTATGCTGTAAATATCCCTCGCACAGCCTTCGATCAGGACATTCTGTATTCTTTCGGCGCTTTTATGACGATCTGCCGCATTAAACAAGAAGAGCGAATCAAAGCGCAGATAAAAGCATTGCAACATGTGCCTGCGCAGTCAAATGTAATAGAAGCGTCTTCGATGATTACAGAAAGAGATATTGAGCTGGACGCTTTAAGTGACATTACTAATTTGATTATTCAGAAAGCCAAAGGACATGGATTGGCGCAGATTGTGGATGCTATTCTGCGCGCAAAAGGCTTTAGTACATTCATGAGTCCTCCCGGTCCCGATAAGGGCGTTGATATTTTGGCGTCCGGCGGTGTTCTGGGGTTTGGAAATCCAAAAATCTGTGTCCAGGTAAAATCCACCGACGCACCTGTTGATCGAATTGTGCTGGATCAGCTTGGAGGTGTAATGAAAAATTTTAACGCCGATTATGGACTGTTGGTGTCTTGGAGCGGCTTCAAAAACTCTGTGATCAACGAAACCGCAAAACAGTTTTTTAATATTCGTCTTTGGACACATAAAGAAGTCATTCACGAGTTTCTCAACCATTATGATCAACTTGACGATGAAATAAAAGAAATGATTCCATTGAAACGAATCTGGGTTGTAAACCAAATGGAAGAATAAATTGGTACACTAATCACGCCCGGAAAAAAGACCCGGGATCAGATTCACCGTTTTGGCGGTGCTGATTCCGGGCTCGTTATTGCTATACACCAGTCAGATTCTCTGTAATCTGATCAAAGAAATCCTGACTCCACACAGCAAGCTTGTTTGAATTCTTGATAAACGGCAGGACGTCCTGCTTAGCCTGATCGTAGTCGATTGCTGCAAAACGAGCGCGGAGCAGGCCTTTCAACTGGTCAATATCCAACGGTGCCTCCGTTTCAAGAAATTCGGACTGCCGGAGACGTGCTTCCAGATGCTGCAGATTGACCGGCGTATTCATGGAAAGATAGAACACATAGTCATAGAGATCGCGGCCCTTGATGCGATTTTTCCATGCCCGGCAGAGAACGGCATGTGCCTTTCCGGCAAAAAGAGAGGGCTGATCATACAGGCAAATTTCATAAGGGCTGGGCAGCAACCGATATCTATGCTCAAAGCCGGCAAAGGGTGGCGGATTTGTGTCGATTTCAAACTTGACCTTGATCAGCTCGTTCGGCGTGATGGATCGTGCAAGCCGATCATCCGCATAGAACAGAAGGATGTGCTCCTTCGTGTTTCCTTTCAGAAAGGCGGATTGGACGGCAGAATCCACCGTCTTTTCCTGTTCCTCCACCTTGAAATTGAGACCGTAGGAGCGGATTTCCTTTTCCAGCGCAGGCAGATATTTGCCAAGATCAAAGCTCTCAGGAGCCATTAGGGAAAAGTCCAAATCTTCGGAGAAGCGATCCAGCCCATAGAAGATCCGCAGCGCCGTTCCGCCATAAAAGGCCGCGTGCTTAAAGAATCCTGCACGGCTCAGTCCGCACAATACGATTTTCTGAATGATCTCCTTGATTGCGTTTTTCTTGTCGGTCGAAGTCTGCGGTTCGTAAGAGCGCAGCATCTGCTCAAGTACCTGTTGCACGTCGGATCTCCTTTCTGATCCAGGATCGAAGCAGCTTATGATTCTTTGTCTGGTACAGCGCCGCAAGCTGCTCCATTTCTGCGAGGTCGAGCTCCAGGAACGCCTGTCGGTCGATTCGCAGGTTTTCAAACAGCAGTTGTTCCAGTTCCGAGCGATTTGCACAGGGCGAAAGCTTATACAGCTCATCACAGACTGCTTTTTCCGGTGTGGCCAAGCGATAGCTGTATCCGTTTTCGATCAGCAGCAGGATGCCGTAGGAAAATGCCTCATATGGTATATCACGATAGCTGAAAAATCCGAACGGCGTTTCAAACTGCTTAGCCCGCTTTTTATCAAAAGTTGCAGAAGTAAATTGATGGACTGCCTCCGGAATCAAGCCGTGTTGGGCAAGAGCATATTCAAAAGACAGATAGGACGGACCATAGATGCTCGCTGCAAGAAGGTGTCCTGGAGTATGTGGATCGGTCTCATACAACCCGCGCACAACGCGGGTCAGCTCACCGCTCTTCACCATTCGCTCAATCTTCTTTGCCGGGTTGGCGTAGCTTCTCAGTTCGTCTATCAAGACAAGATGAGTTTTTAACATATTTTCACCACCAATTGTAATGTTACTACAATTATTGGAGAAAATCAAGCAAATTATTCCGAGCTAGTTTAAAATTTGGAGATCGGCTTCCCACAACTGCTCATACAACTCTCATACAAATTTGAAGATGAATTGTTTGTATGAGCAGTGGTAGTACATTAACGCACACGCAATGCATTGCCAACGCACGCTGCGTGTTGAACTTGCGCGTTGCGGTGTTGGCGGCTGACAGCTGATTTTTACTGTATTCTATTTCACTGAATTAGAATTCAGTAAAATAATGGTTTCAGCGATTCGGCGAAACAGTCAAAAGCGATGAAACCAGTATGTGCAATTCTTGCACGAACTGATTTTCTCTGATTCTTTGGTGTAGCTCCGCCCCGACATGTGTTGGAATGTCACTCCGATTGACCTCAATCCCGAAAATCCGCTGTCAGGATGTGCGCAGGGATTTATTCAGCGTTTCCCTGGAAAAAACGTGGCATAGCACAGCACCGAAAACAGCGATAAGCGTGCCGATCAGAAGAACGGAGCGAACCGGGAGCGCGTCATACAGATGCCCGCCAATCGAGCTCGACAAAACATTGCCGATCGTGACCATACCGAAAGCCAAAGCCTGCCCCTTGGCGGAATCCTTTCGATCGATATTCAGAATGACATACTGAACCATGGCCGGCGTTATCATGGCAAACGAAACGATCTGCAGCGTTTCGGCAGCATACAGCGCGCCCATGCGGGGAGCAAGCGCGATCGCCAGGGACTTGAGCGCAAACATGGACGAAGCAAAGCGAACGGTGGAAGCGCATTTGAACCAGCGCAGAAGCCGGTCGTACAGGAACATCATCGGGATTTCCACAAATGCGGTAAATCCGCTGAGCAGTCCCATATCGGAGGTATCTCCACCGACATTGCGCACAACGTTTATCATATAGTTGTTAACGAGATTATGGGAGACAAAGAGGCAGGCGATGCCCGCCAAAAGGCCAAAGAAACGCCGGTTTTCATGAAAAAACTGTGAGAAATCGCTGGCAGCCGCGGCCGCTGAATGACTGTCGGCAGAGCCGCCGGATGCCCTGCGGATGCTCAGGCAAAGCAGCAGAAGCGCCGCTGCCTGCAGGGCGATGCAGCAAAGAAAAACTGTCGGCAGAATATGTGTACCGATCTCCTCCAGCCATTTCCCGAGCAGAACGGAGAACGGCGCAAAAGCAATGGAGCCTGTCCCACGGGCAGCGCCGTAGTTGATATGACCGACCCGGCCGCTCAGATCCACGCTGATCTCCGTATTCATCGGATTCAGCGTAATCTCAATGCCGATGAGAAGGCAGTTGAGGACTGCGACTGCCGCGCTTTTGCCCGGTATCTCCCTGAGAAAAAAGACAAGCGCGACCTGCAGGATCAGCAGAAGCCACTGGCAGCGATAGGCCGTGATCTTCTCATAACGGTCTATCAGATTCGCCAGGATCTGAGGAAAAAGGAATCCCAGAATATATCCGGCCGCAAGAATCCGGCCGAGCTGTGTGTTGCTGTAACCGCGCGCCTGAAGATAAACCGCGGCATAGCTCACAATCCCGCAGAAGCCGATCCAGTACAAACCCTGGATCAGCGCATATTCCATATTTACAATACGAATCAGACTGCGTTTGTTTTGCATCGGATGCACCACTCAGAATTGTTATTATATAGGGATAGTATAAGAAAAAAACAGCCCGGACTGGATATTTTCCGCGATCCGGGCTGCTTTATCGTTTTTGTTCTCTCACCCGCCGAGGTAGGCTTTCTGCACCTCTTCGCTGGCGGCGAGCTCCTTGCCCGTGCCGCTGAGGGTGATGCGCCCGGTCTCCATGACGTAGGCGCGGTCGGCGATGGAGAGGGCCATCTCGGCGTTCTGCTCCACCAGAAGGATGGTGGTGCCCGCCTTGTGCAGGGCGGAGATGATGTCGAAGACCTGCTCCACCAGAATCGGCGCGAGACCCATCGACGGCTCGTCCAGCATCAGGAGCTTGGGCTTGGACATGAGCGCCCTGCCCATGGCCAGCATCTGCTGCTCGCCGCCGGAGAGGGTGCCCGCGATCTGTTTGCGGCGCTCCTTGAGGCGGGGGAACTGCTCGAACACGCGCTCCTTGTCGGCGTCGATGTTCGTGCCCTTTGCGGTGAAGGCGCCCATGTCCAGGTTTTCCTCCACGGTCATGGCGGTGAAGATGCGCCGCCCCTCGGGGACGTGGGCGATGCCGAGCTCCACGATCTTGTGGGGCGCGGTGGAGGCGATGGATCTGTCCATGAACTCGACGGCGCCGCCGCGGCTGCGCATGAGGCCGGAGACGGTCTTGAGCGTGGTGGACTTGCCCGCGCCGTTTGCGCCGATGAGGGTGACGATCTCGCCCTCGCTGACCTCAAAGCTCACGCCCTTGACGGCGTGGATGGGGCCGTAGTAGACATTCAGGTTTTCCGCCTTGAGCATCATAAGCTTTTGCCCCCCTTTCTGCCGAGGTAGGCTTCGATGACCTTGGGGTCGGTGCGGATATCGTCGGGGCTGCCCTTGGCGATGATGCGGCCGAAGTTCAGCACCACGATGCCCTCGCAGATGTTCATGACGAGGCTCATGTCATGCTCGATCAGCAGAACCGCGATATGGAAGGTGTCGCGGATACGGGCGATGTTCTCCATCAGCTCCGCCGTCTCGGAGGGGTTCATGCCCGCCGCCGGCTCGTCCAGCAGTAGGAGAGAGGGATTTGTGGCGAGCGCTCTCGCAATCTCCAGCCTTCTCTGCGCGCCGTAGGGCAGGGAGCCCGCCGGTTCCTCCGCGTGATCCTCCAGATGGAAGAGGGAGAGGTACTCCATTGCGCGGGCGCGGGCGATTTTTTCGGCCCGCCAGTAACCCGGCAGGCGCAGGATCGCGCCGCCCATGCCGTAGTCCATCTCGTTGTGCAGGCCGATGAGGACGTTGTCCAGCACCGTCTGGTTATGGAAGAGGCGGATGTTCTGGAAGGTGCGGGCGATGCCGGCGCGGTTGACATGAGCGGTCGACATTCCGGCGATATCCTTGCCGTCGAGCAGGATGGTGCCGTGGGTAGGCTGGTAGACCTTGGTCAGAAGATTGAAAATCGTGGTCTTGCCCGCGCCGTTGGGGCCGATGAGGCCTGCGATCTCGGTGCGGCCGATGGTCATGTTGAAGTTGTCCACCGCCTTGAGGCCGCCGAAGGTGATGCCCAGGTCGATGCACTCGAGGATCGGGGTCTTGTCGGCGTCGCGCTCGGGGATATAGCTGGTGCGCGTGATGGGGACGAGGGGATCTCGCTTGAACTTGCCCTGAAGCTCGGTCTTCGCGTCCCAGACGTCTTCGGAATTCAAAACTCTCAGGCTGCCGGGCGTCATGCGTCCTTCGCCTCCTTCCCGTTCTTTTTGCTGAGCTTCTCGCGCAGCTCCTCGCGCCAGATCTTCAGCGTGGGATTGTTGGTGGTCAGCATCACGACGATCAGGACGATCGCGTAGATGAGCATGCGGTAGCTGGCAAAGCCGCGCAGGGCCTCGGGCAGGATGTAGAGGATGACGGTGGCGATGATGGAGCCCCAGATATTGCCGAGGCCGCCCAGCACCACGAACACAAGCACGAGGATCGAGGTGTTGAAGTCAAACTTCGTCGCGGCGAGGTTGGAGTAGTTCAGGCCGAAGAGCGCGCCCGCCGCGCCCGCAAGGGCCGCGCTTGTCACGAAGGCCATCATCTTGTACTTGGTAACGGGGATGCCCACGGCCTCGGCCGCGATGCGGTTGTCGCGCACGGCCATGATCGCGCGGCCGTGGCGGCTGCGGATCAGGTTCTGCACGATGACGAGGGTGATCATGATGAGGATGAAGCCGGCGGTAAAGCTTGCGATCGTCTTGGTGCCGGTGGCGCCCTGGGCGCCCTTGATGATCACGCGCCCTCCCTCCAGGAGGTTCAGGTCCGCGGCGGTCTTGCTGCCGGAGGCGTTGAAGATGATGTGCAGGCCGTCCGCGTCCACGCCCACCAGCAGGCAGGTGATGAGCTCCTTGATGATCTCGCCGAAGGCCAGGGTCACGATGGCGAGGTAGTCGCCCGTGAGCCGCAGCACCGGGATGCCGATCAGAAAGCCGATGACGGCGGCGAAGAACGCGCCCACGATCATCGCCAGCGCCAGACGCAGCGGGGCGGAGGGGATGACGTTCATAAGGCTCATGGCAGTGATGACGCCGGAGAAGGCGCCGACACTCATGAAGCCCGCGTGGCCGAGACTCAGGTCGCCCAGGATGCCCACCGTGAGGTTTAAGGACACCGCCATGACGATGTAGCAGCAGATCGGCACCAGCAGGCCGGTCTGGGAGCGGTTGAGCCCTCCGTTTGCCTTGAGGATGGAGATGACGATGAAGGCGATGATCACGCCCGCGTAGGTGAAAAGGTCGCTTTTCGCGTCCTTCAAATACTTCTTTGCGTTCATTCCCGGCACCCCCTCAGACCTTCTCCTGCGTGTGCTTGCCCAGCAGGCCCGCCGGACGCACCAGCAGGATGATGATCAGCACCGCAAAGACGATGGAGTTGGAAAGCTGCGTGGAGATGTAGGCCCTCGCCAGCGCCTCGATAACGCCCAGCAGGATGCCGCCGAGGAAGGCCCCGGGGATGGAGCCGATCCCGCCGAACACCGCCGCCGTGAACGCCTTGATGCCGGGCATGGAGCCGGTGGTCGGCATGAGGGCCGGAGAGAAGGAGCACAGCAGCGCCCCCGCGATGGCCGCCAGGGCCGAGCCGATGGCGAAGGTGAGGGAGATGGTGCGGTTGACGTTGATGCCCATGAGCTGGGCCGCGCCCTTATCCTCGGAGCAGGCGCGCATGGCCTTGCCCATCCGGGTCTTGCCGGTGAAGAGCGTCAGCGCCACCATGATAACGACGCAGCAGGCCACCGTCAGGATGGAGACGTAGGAGATGGACAGCTGCCCGTCAAAGAGCTGGAGCGTGCCGCTGACCACGGGGGTATAGGCCTTGGGGTTTGCGCCCCAGATGAGCAGCGCCAGATTCTGCAGCAGGTAGCTTACGCCGATGGCGGTGATGAGCACGGCCAGACTCGGCGCGGCGCGCAGGGGGCGATAGGCCAGGGCCTCGATCGTGATGCCGAGAATCGTGCACACCACCATCGCGATCAGCACCGACGGGAGCGCGGGCAGCCCAAGGTTCGCCGCCGCCAGGTAGGAGACATAGCCGCCGACCATGATGACGTCGCCGTGGGCAAAGTTCAGCATCTTGGCGATACCGTAGACCATGGTATAACCCAGGGCGATGATGGCGTAGATGCTGCCCAGGGAGATACCGCTGACCAGGTAGGCAAGAAATTTCATAGCTTGCACCTCTCTTGTGTTTCTAATGGTTCTGCCTTCAAAGGAGACACGGCTCTGACTCCCTCAGTCACGCCGGCAAAGCCGCCGCGACAGCAAGCTTTGATCGTCACGCGTTTCTCGCGCGTCGCTATGCTCCCTCAGGGAGGGAGCTATATAACCTCCCTCTCAGAAGGAGGATTCTGACGCGCGGGAAGCGTGCGACATACCAAGCTTGCTGACCGCGAAGCGGTGGAAGGAGTTCCCGCAAAGCTCCCTCAGAGAGGGAGCCTGGGGGCCGCGTTTCCTTTCAGGGCAGAATACCACACAGGGCTTCCCGCGGCAAAAGCCGCAGGAAGCCTGTGATTTTGGGTTTGCGTCAGGATTTCCGAATCAGGAAATCAGAATTCGGGGGTGACATAGACGCCGTCCTTGATGACGACGGCCATGGGGGCCTTGGAGACCTCGCCGGAGGCGGACCAGGTCATGCCCTGACCGGTGATGCCGTTGACGGAGATGGTGGGCATGACGGGGATGATGGCCTCGCAGATGTCGGCGGCGCTCATATCGGCGGTGCAGCCGGCGGCCTGCAGGGCGGCCTTGAGGATGTAGGCGGCGTCGTAGCCGTCAGCGGCGAACTGGTTCGGGGTCTCGCCGAAGCGCTTCTGGTACTCGGCGACGAAGGCCTGGGTGCGGGCGTCGTCCGCGTCGGCGGAGAACGGAGTCAGGAGGAACACGCCCTCGGCGAGCTTGGTGTCGAAGCCCTCGACAGTCAGGATGCCGTCCATGCCGTCAACGCCGAAGAACTTGGGGGCGTAGCCCATCTGGCTGGCCTGCTGGAGGATGACGGAAGCGGGGGTGTAGTAGATGGGCAGGAAGATCAGGTCAGCGCCCGCGGCCTGGGCGGCGGTCAGCTGGACGTTGAAGTCGGTGGAGGTGGCGTCGGTGAAGGTGCCTTCGTAGACGACGGCAACGCCCTTGTCGGCGGCTTCCTTTACGAAGGTGTCGCGGATGCCCTGGGAGTAGGCGTCATCGTTGCGGTAGATGACGGCGACCTTCGCGTCGGCGAAGTGGTCGGCAAAGTAGTCGGCGGAGGCGATGCCCTGGTTCGGGTCGGTGAAGCAGACCTGGAAGGCGTTGTCCTTGTCGGCGATCAGGTCGACGGAGGAGCCGGACGGGGTGAGCATGAAGGTACGCTCATCAAAGGCCTGGGCCGCGACGGTGATGCCGGAGCCGGAGGTGACGGTGCCGGCCATGACCTGCATGCCCCAGTCCATCAGGGCGTTGTAGGCGTTGATGGCCTTGTCGCCGGAGTCGGCCTCGTCGTCCTGAGACATGAACTCGAACTTGAAGCCGTCGTTCATGGCGTTGATCTCATCGACGGCGATCTGGATGCCGTTCATGACGGAGATGCCGTAGATGGCGGCGCCGCCGGTCAGAGGGCCGCTGGAGCCGAGCTTGAAGGTCTCATCGGCGAAGGCCGCGGGGGCGGCCAGGGCGAAGACCATCGCCAGAGCCAGAATCAATACAAGTGCTTTCTTCATTTTGGTTTCTCCTTTACCTAAAAATTTTGGACATACCATATATACAAAGATCGGCCCCGACCAAAACGATCGGAGCCGATCTGAGTATCAAATCAGGCCGCGAGGGGTTTTGATCGTTTCGCTGCGGTTATTTCAATAAGTACGCGCAGGGACAAAACGAATACAAGAACGGCGAACAGCAGCGCCACGATATCGGCGGAAACAAAAATTGACACTGCGATCACAGTGTCAATGAGAAGAAGCAGGGCGGCAAAGAAAGCAGCGCATGCGGAAGCGGACTCAAACGCCTGATCGCCTGAGTCTTCGGTGTTGCTGTGCTTGCAGAACCAACCGAACATCGCCGCGTCTCCTTCCTTAAAAGTGCCTTCACTTTAGCACGGCAAATCGAAGCTGTCAAGCGGCGGAAATTATTTTTTATCAATCTGTCAACTTTTCCGCGGCGCGGGGTTTTCGCTTGTGAAATTTGACAGGAAATGCCGCCTCTGTTTTCACGTTTCGTCACTTGTAAGAGGGGGAAGGATATGGTAAAGTATAGCTGTATATTTGTCTGTGCTTTGATAACCTGCGCATAACCGGCATGTCCTTTCCGTTTTTTTGATAAACAATATATGGAGGTAGTTCCCTATGATTATGAACTGCGAGCAGTACACCGGCAAATGCGTCTGCGGACGCGAGCATTCCCTCGAAACCCGCAAGGTCGTGGTCGCCGAGAAGGCGCTGGAGAACTTTGAGGAGTATATGCAGGAGCTGGGCCTCACCGGGCGGCGCACCGTGGTCTACGATGAGATCACCTGGAAGCTGACCGAGGGCAAGCACGTCAAGGCCGACCAGAACATCATCCTTGACCCCAAGGGCCTGCGCGCCGAGGATATCCTCATTGAGAACATGATGAAGGATCTCGACCATCCCGAGGTGATCGTCGCCGTCGGCGCGGGCACCATCATGGACTTCGGCCGCTATCCCGCCTACAAGCTGGGCATCCCCTTCGTCGCCATCCCGACGCTGGCCTCCTCCGACGGCTTCACCGCCAATATCTGCTCCGCCATCATGAACGGACAGAAGAAGTCCACCCCGATGTGCGCCCCCGTCCTGGTGGTGGCCGATCTGGACATCATCAGCGGCGCCCCCGCGAGACTCATCGCCAGCGGCATCAACGACATTCTGGCCAAGTACACCTCCCTGGCCGACTGGCGCATTTCCCATCTGGTGGACGGCGAGTATTACTGCCCGATGGTCGCCGACCTTGCCGAGCACGCGCTGAAGCTCATGCGCGGCGCCGCCGACAAGTACGCCGCCACCGGCGTTGCCGACCATGAGGCCATGACCATGGCACAGATGGAGAGCGGCCTGACCATGCAGCTCATGGACAACTCCCGCGCCGCCTCCGGGGCCGAGCATCTGATGGCCCATCTGGTGGAGATGCATCCCCCGCGCTTTGAAAACGCCGAGGGCATCCACGGCGAGTGCGTGGGCGTCGGCACCTTCCAGTGCATCCGCGAATACCACAAGCTGGCCTCCATGAAGCCCAAGGCCAAGCCCTTTACCCCGCTGACCGAGGCGTGGGTTCTGGAGAAGTTCGGCGAACGCCTGGCTCCCGGCATTATGAAGGAGAACGAGAACGACGTGCTCGGCACCTTCCCCTCCCAGAACATCGTCGACCACTGGGATGAGATCAAGGCCATGCTGGACGCCCTGCCCAGCGTGGAGGAGATGGACAAGCTCTACTCCGACTGCGGCTGCAAATACCTGCCCGAGCATATCGGCATCGACC
The DNA here is from genome assembly GCA_900321275.1 of uncultured Eubacteriales bacterium. Taxonomy (GTDB): domain Bacteria; phylum Bacillota; class Clostridia; order Oscillospirales; family Oscillospiraceae; genus Limivicinus. The sequence goes on from ONVI01000024.1 coordinate 30,286, forward strand.
CGGCCTTGGCCGACGAGATGCTGGATATCTCCGCCGCCATCCGCAACCGCCTTACCCTGGTGCGCATGAAGAGAGTGCTGGACTTCGAGTAAATCGAATAAAGCGGCAATACCCCGCAGGGGCCGGTGAAATCCGGTTCCCTGCGGGGTATTTTTGTCTCTGCCGCGCACTTTGAGCACGCAGAATAACGGGCGACTCCCTCAGTCACGGCGCTTACGGGGGACACGCTTAAAGGCGCCTCATACTGGTCTCCCATAAAACGCTATGAAAGCGTTTTATAGCGCCAAAGGCGCGTCGGAGACCGTATGAGACGTGTTTTGTGCCCTTTGGCACAAAACGTATCAGTAGTGCACCACGTTCCCGGCGCTGCGGATGCGCTCCAGTACCGGCGCAGCCTCGGGGCTCTCAAACCAGGCGGCGGTTGTCGGCGGGACGAGGCGGCGGAAGGTCTCCATGTCCCCGTCCTGCAGGGCCTTGCGCGCCGTGGAGGCGCTGATGGCCTGCCCGTCCACGGCCTTTCTCGGAATCACGCGGCATTCGATGCCGGCTCCGGGCAGCTCAATTTCCATAATTTGGTTATACAGCCCCGTGACCTGGCTGGTGGGCTCTTCCCCGACGAAGCGCACCGTCACGTTCAGGGCGGCGGCGATCTTCTTGAAAATCTCCAGATCCAGCCGCGCGTGGCCCTCGATGACCGCGGCCTCATCCTTGAGAAAGTAGGACGGGAAGGTGGCGGAGCTGATGATGTACGGGCCGCTGTCGTGCAGGACGACGTTAGGCAGATGCGCCGTCCCCTCCTGAATCAGCTTTTTGCGCACGGCGAAGGGGACGAGACTTGCGTCCTCGCTGACCACGAAGAGATGGAGCGTATCGCAGGCCGCCGCCGCGGTCTCCGCGAGATATTGGTGGCCGAGGGTGAAGGGGTTTGCGTTCATGACGAGGGCGGCGGACTTCCCCTCCGTCTTCGTCTTCGCCAGGCGCTTTAAGTACGACGCGAAGCCGTCCCTGCGGTTTTCCATGAAAACCAGGGTGCCGTCCACCCGGGCGATCTCATAGAAGCCCAGGTCCCCGAAAAACTTGGCCGAGTTCACCTTGGTGTACAGGAAGAGCTGGTAGTTGCCTCTTTCATGCTGGATCTCCATCAGGTGAGTTATGATTTGATTCAAAAGCCCCTCGCCCTGGTGCTCCCGGCTCACGGCGAAGCAGCGCAGGGTATTCGAGAAGCAGGAGCCGGTGGCGATGACGCGGTAGTCGTCGTCATACATCGCGGCGACGTAGTCGAGATTTCCGTCGCGCCGGATGCCCTCCTGCTCCAGAAGGGCGTCCACCTGTCTGAGGGAGCGCTGATCGCCCGGGGAGACGCGCGAGATCGTGTAGGCCATTTATGTGTCCTCCTCCTTCTTCAAAAACCACAGCAGCCAGCACAAGGCCAGCAGGTCGGCGCTGCCGCCGGGGGAAAGGTTTTCCGCGATGTAGTCCCGGTCCAGCGCCTCCAGCGCCGCGCGGTCGGGGTAAGGCGTCCCGGCCAGAAGCGTTTGCAGCTCCTTTTGCTTTTCCGCCGCCTTCTCATAGCCGCCGCGGGCGATCATATTGGTGTCCGGGGTGTGGGCCAGCAGATGCAGCAGGGCGGCGGCCCCGGCCTCATCCTGCGTCTTCCCCGCGGCAAGGCCGTTTTTGAGAACAGGCAGGCCGTACTGCAGCACTGTCGGGAAGCCCGCGGCAGCCTGGCCTCTGACGCCGGTCACGCCGTACCGGCGGTAGAAGCGCTCCCCCGCTGTCTGCGCGATTTCGGCGGCTTCCAGCTCCTTCTCCACCCCTGCGGTCATGGCGGCGACCTCCGCGAGCAGCGTCTCCGGTTTCCGCCATTTTTCGCGGTCAAGGCGTCCCATCGCCCCGCAGAGCAGGCCGAGGGTGAAGATCGCCCCCTTGTGGGTGTTGACGCCGCCGGTGGCCCTCAGCATCCCGGCCTCGGCCAGCTTCCCCGGGCAGCGCAGGGCAGCGAAGGTCTCCGGCGCCGGTCTGTCCGCAGTCTCCCTGCCGATCTTCACACATTCCGCAAAATAGGGATACAGCGACGCGGCGCTTGCAAGGAAGCTGTACATATCCATGTCCCGGTGGCTGCCGCTGTTAAGCCGGTCGACCAGGCCCGGCTTGGGCGTCACCGCCACCTCGTACAAAAGCGCGCGCACGACGTATACGGCGGCGTCCTCCGCGTCCCTTCGGTCGACGGCCCCGCGCAGAATCTCCCGCGTCCTCGCCTGCAGCTCCGGCACGGAATGGGTGCGGCTGCGGGCGCAGTCCTTGGCGGGCCTGGCGCAGATCAGGCACAGCCGCGGCGCCGGGCGGTCGAGCTTTTTCCCGTCCGGGGTCAGCACATCAAAATCGAAGAGCCGCCCCAACGCGCCCCGCTCCTCGATCGCGCAGCACAGGCGCTTGAGGGAGGCGGCCTCCGCATCCACAACGTACAGGCCCTCACAGCCGGTGTCGGCGTCCAGCTCCTCACAGAGAACAGGCGGGATACCCGATCTTTTCAGTTCTCCCAGCAGCGCCTCGCGGCCCATTTGAAATCCGCGGCGGATCAGGGGGCTGTTCTTCACCGGCCCCGCGATATTCATTGTGAAGGATATCAGCGGAAGGCCGTACCGTTCCAGCAGCTCCCGCTGCCGCAGCGCCCGGTTTTCCCGGGCGAGAAGCATCTGCGCAAGTTGAACCTCGGGCATGTGCTTGTCTCCTCTCTGTGTCGGAAATCGGTACCCCCCAGGCAAGAGGGCTTTTTAAAACAGCGCCCCTGTTTTTCGGACAGGGGCGTTTTTTGCGGCAGTCTAATACTATTTTTCAATAAAATGCTTCATTTTATTGAAAAGGCATCGCGCGAAAGCGCGCTGCCAGTTTTGCGCCGAAAGGCGCAAAACACGTCTCATACAGTCTTCCCGCACCTCCGGTGCGATAAAACGCTTTTTAAAGGGAAGACTAGTATAAGGCAGCCCTAATTCTCAGGCTGCTCCGTTTTTCTTTTTCAGCTCCTCCAGGATCTCGCCGAGCAGCTCCTCGGTGGTGGGCTTGGGAGGCTCCGCCGCGGCTTCCTCTTCCTGCTTTTTCTTGCGTGCCCGGTCGGCAAGCTCCTTGGCCTTGTTCATGGCTTTGATGACCGAGAAGAGCACCAGTGCGATGACAAGGAAGTTGATGATCGCGCCGAGGAAGGTGCCGAGGCCGAGCACGATGGGCTCGACGCCTGCGGCAGCGTCGCCCTCACGCAGCGTGATGTTCAGCGCGTCCGTGTTTGGGGACTGGAACAGCGCGGCAAGCAGCGGGGTCACGACGTTTGTCACCAGAGAGCTGGTGATCGCGCCGAACGCGCCGCCGACGATCACGCCGACCGCCATGTCCATGACGTTGCCGCGGGAGATGAATTCCTTGAACTCATCGAAGAACTTTTTCATGATACCAATCCTTTCATTTTTTTTTAAAATAATGCGCTTCTTTATAAGCTCCCTCTCCGAGGGAGTCGTCCGTTTTTCTGAGCGCTCAAAGTGGGCTGCGCGGACTCCTTTCACCGCTTCGCGGTCGGCAAGCTTGGAATGTCGCACGCTTCCCGCGCGTCAGAATTTTTTCTCAGAGAGGGATGTTATTTAGCTTACGGACAGGTCAGCTTACTTCTTCGGCACAAGCAGCTTCGTGCCGCCCATGTAGGGCCAGAGGACCTCGGGAATGGTGACGCTGCCGTCGGCCTGGAGGTGGTTTTCCAAAAAGGCGATAAGCATGCGCGGCGGCGCGACGACGGTGTTGTTGAGGGTGTGGGGCAGGTAGACCTTTCCGTCCTCGCCCTTGACGCGCATTCTGAGTCTTCTCGCCTGGGCGTCGCCGAGATTGGAGCAGGAGCAGACCTCGAAGTATTTCTGCTGGCGGGGGCTCCAGGCTTCGATATCGCAGGACTTGACCTTCAGGTCGGCCAGGTCCCCGGAGCAGCATTCAAGCTGACGCACGGGGATTTCCATGGAGCGGAAGAGCTCGACCGAAAAGCGCCACATCTTCTCATACCAGGCCATGGAGTCCTCGGGCTTGCAGACCACGATCATCTCCTGCTTCTCAAACTGGTGGATGCGGTAGACGCCGCGCTCCTCGATGCCGTGGGCGCCCTTCTCCTTGCGGAAGCAGGGGCTGTAGCTGGTCAGCGTCTGAGGCAGGGCGTTCTCCGGGATGATCTGGTCGATGAACTTGCCGATCATGGAGTGCTCGCTGGTGCCGATGAGGTAGAGATCCTCGCCCTCGATCTTGTACATCATGGCGTCCATGTCGGTCTGGCTCATGACGCCCTCGACCACGTTGCCGTGGATCATGAAGGGCGGGATGCAGTAGATAAAGCCCTTGCCGATCATAAAGTCCCGCGCGTAGGCCAGCACCGCGGAGTGCAGGCGGGCGATGTCGCCCATGAGATAATAAAAGCCGTTTCCGGAGACGCGGCCCGCTGCGTCCATGTCCACGCCGTTGAAGCGCTCCATGATCTCGGTGTGATAGGGGATCTCAAAATTGGGCACCGCAGGCTCACCGAAGCGCTGAACCTCCACGTTTGCGGAATCGTCCGGGCCGATGGGGACGGAGGGGTCGATGATGTTCGGGATATTCAGCATGAGATGCCGGATCTTCTCGGCGTACTCCCCTTCCAGATGCTCCAGCTCCGCGAGGCGCTCGTCATTGGCCTTGACTTCCGCCATATTTGCGTCGATCTGGGCCTGGATCGCGGCCTTTTCCTCATCGGAGGCCTTTTTCAGTTTTCCGAACAGGGGGCCGTTCGCTTTCGAGAGCTGGTTTTTCTTTGCGCGCAGGTCGCTGGCCTCGGTGATGGCGGCACGGTTGAGACGGTCAAGCTCAATGACCTCGTCCACCATGGGCAGCTTCTGATCCTGGAATTTCTTTTTGATGTTTTCCTTGACGATCTCCGGATTTTCCCGGACAAACTTGATGTCGAGCATTCTATACTAACCTTTCTATTATAATATTCTTAATAAGCTTCCTCTCTGAGGGAGCATAGCGACGCGCGAGAAACGCGTGACGATCAAAGCTTGCTGTCACGGCGCGTCTCACGCAAGCGCCGTGACTGAGGGAGTCAACGCCCGATGTTCTGAGCGCTCAAAGTGGGCAGCGCAGACTCCTTCCACCGCTTCGCGGTCCCCCTCCCTCAAAGAGGGAGGTTATATAGTTTCTTCTATGAGAGGGAGGAAGGCGAGGGCTTTTATTTCAGCCTCTCCAGCGCCTGAATCAGCGCTTCGCGGTCGTCCGCGCCGTAGAACTCGATCTCGATGCGGCCGATTTTTTTGCCGTCAACGAGCTTTACCTTTCTGCCAAGACTGGCGGAGAGGCGGTTTGCCACCTCGGCTGCGTAGTCCACGCTGACGCCGTCCGGCTCCGGCTGCTTTTTCGGGGGTTTCAGTAATTTGGCGGCGAGCTGTTCGGTCTGGCGCACCGACAGGCCCTTGTCTACGACCTCCTTCGCCGCGGCGGTCTGCATTTTGTCATCCAGCACCGGCACCAGGGCGCGGGCATGTCCGGCGGAGAGTTTTCCCCGCTCCACCAGTTCCAGCACCGCCGGGCAGAGGCTCAGAAGCCGCATGGCGTTGGTGACAGCGGGGCGGGAGCGTCCCACGCTTTTGGCCGCCTCCTCCTGGGTCAGGCCGAATTCCTCGATCAGCGCGCGATATCCGCGGGCCTCTTCGATGGGATTCAAGTCCTCGCGCTGTAAATTTTCCACCAGCGCAAGCTCTGCGACCCGGCGGTCGTCGGCGTCGATGACCCGCACCGGGACCTCGGTCAGACCCGCGAGGCGGGCCGCCCGCCAGCGTCTTTCACCGGCGATAATCTGATAATAGCCGCTGTCCAGCCGCCGCGCGGTAATGGGCTGGATCAGGCCGTACTGGGCGATGGAGTCCGCCAGCTCCTGCAGCGCCTGCTCGTTGAAGATTTCGCGCGGCTGCTCCAGTCGGGGCTCCACCTTGGTAATGGGCAGGATCTGCAGTTCGTTTTCCTCCTGCTCGTCCGCGCCGAACAACGCGTCCAGCCCGATGCCGAGGCCCTTCTTTTCCTTGGTCATATAATCTCCTTCCGTATAAGCTCCCTCCCTGAGGGAGCTGTCGCCGACGCTTGCGGCGGTGACTGAGGGAGTTCGCGGACTCCTTCCACCGCTTCGCGGTCAGCAGAGCCTGGAATGTCGCACGCTTTCCGCGCGTCAGAATCCGCCCTCAAAGAGGGGGGTTATTTCTCGTTCCGTTTTAAAAATTCCGCCGCCAGCGCCATGTAGCCCTTGCTGCCGCGGTTGACGCGGTCGTAGACCACGCCGGGGATCCCATGGCTCGGCGCCTCGGAGAGTCTGACACTTCGCGGAATGACCGTCGTATAGACCTTATCGGCGAGATGCTTTCTCAGCTCATTTTCCACCTGGGTGGTGAGATTGGCGCGGGAATCATACATGGTGAGCACAATGCCCTCGATTCCGAGGCGGCGGTTGAGCCGTTTGGAGCACATTTTGATGCTGGTCAGAAGATCGGCGATGCCCTCCAGCGCGTAGTACTCGCACTGCATGGGGATCAGCACGCTGTCCGCCGCGACAAGGGCGTTGACGGTCAGAAGCTCCAGTGAGGGCGGGCAGTCGAGGAAGATGTAATCATATTCGCTGTACAGCGCCGAGATCTTGTCCTTGAGCACGTACTCCCGGCGGTCGGCGTGGATGAGCTCCACCGAGGCGGCGGCCAGCTCCTTGGAGGCCGGGATCACGTCTCCGAACTCGGTGGGTACGATGCACTCCGCCGCGCTTTTGTCCGTGATCAGCATGTCGTATGTATTCGGGCGCGTGGTTTTCGACACGCCCATGCCGGAGCTTGCGTTTCCCTGGGGGTCACAGTCCACCAGCAGTACCTTTTTGTCCATCAGGTTCAGCGCCGCCGCAAGGTTTACGCTGGTCGTGGTCTTGCCGACGCCGCCCTTCTGGTTCGCGATTGCAATGATTTTTGCCATTGATTCAGGACCTTTCTGTGTAATGCGAGGTCATTATAACGCGTCCGTCTCTGTTTTGCAACGTTTCATGTGAAACAATTTTAAGGAAACGCTGAATAAATCGCCACGGTGTTTTGGTGTCCGCTTTTTGGAAAGGCTTTCATTGTTTCACGTGAAACACACACAGTTCTATCCGCAGCCTGCAAAACGACAATCACGCAGAAAACGCTCTTTGACCCGAAGCCCACCCGTCTTTATGCTCATCCCACAAGCGCGTCCACGTCCGCGATATCCAACCCGCGATGCAGGGCGAGGTTCAGCGCGTAGCCAATGAGCCTGCCACCGGCACGCACCAGGCTGTCGATCTCTCTGGGCGTGACGAACATGCTGCTGAACTCCCCCTCCCCAAGAAAGCCCGCGTCGATCACCGTGGGGATGCCGATGGATACCACCGGCACACCCAGGGTCTCGCGGCTCAGCTCCCGCCGGTCGTTGCCCACACCGGAGCCGGGGGAGATCCCCGCGTTTGAGACCTGCACGCTGCGGCAGAGGGATTCCGCTTCCGCTCCGGCCAGCGCGTCGATCACCACCACAAGCTCAGGGCGAAGCAGGCCGCACAAGCTCTTGATCTGCTCGGCGGATTCCACGCCCGAGGTTCCCAGCACGCCGGGGCGGCAGAGCGCGAGGGAGCAGAAGCGGTCAAACTGCTTTGGGTCTTTCTCTTTTAAATGTCTGGTCACAAGCAGAGATCCCGCAGCAAGGGAACCGAGAGCGTCCGGCGTGATGTCAGGATTGCCGAGCGCTGCGGTCAGAACCTCGTCATGCTTGCCGGGCAGGCAACGCGTGATAAGCTCCGCCAGCGCGTGGACTGCGTCGGAAAAGCGCTCGCTCCCCCGGTCGAAGAACTTCGGCAGACTGAGGGTATAGTACTGCCCCTGCGGCTTGCCGAGGCGAAGCTCCCCCTCCCTGCTGAAAATGTCCACGGCAAAGACGCGGAGCCCGTTCAGCTCCTCTTCCCGGCAGCCGACGCCGGGCAGCTCTCCCCCGACGCGCCGCCGCAGCTCTGCGGCCATGTCCGTACGGACGGAACGATTGTCATACATATTATAATTCTCCTTTCCTTTTCGGCTCCCTCCCTGAGGGAGCTGTCAGCCGCCAGGCTGACTGAGGGAGTTTGCGTACTCCTTCCACCGCTTCGCGGTCAGCAGAGCTCCCCAAAGGGGGAGACAAGCTTTCAATTGCAGATCGCAAGATATGGTATAGTGTACCCAATTTTACCACAAGAGATAAGCTTTCAAAAAAAGTGGAAAATTTTTTGAAAAAATGCTTGCTTTTCGTCATCTTCTTTGCTATACTTACTAAACGCGAGTTAGTTATGTAACTCATATACTTTATAGGAGGAGGTGGCGATTGAAACATGGCCAACATTAAATCTTCTGCAAAGAGAGACCTTAAGTCCAAGGAACTCAGAGCCAAGAACCGTGCCGACAAGACCGAGCTCAAGACCATGGTGAAGAAGTTTGACGCAGCTGTTGCCGAGGGCAATAAGGATAATGCCGTCAATGCCTATAAAGTTGCTGTTAAGACAGTCGACCGCGCGGCCGCTAAGGGTCTGCTGCACAAGAACAATGCAGCCCACAAGAAGTCCGCAATGGCAACCAAGCTCAACGAGCTGGCCTGAGCCTGAATTGGTTTAATGAACCGGGAAGTTTTCTTCCCGGTTTTGGCTTTTTAAACGCCTGGACAAAAATCATTCACATATTGTTAAGACTTCTTCAGCTTGCGTCCGCGGCACTGGCATGGTACAATGTTCCTGTCAAATCATATTTAAGGAGAGACAGATCATGAAAAAGACACTTTCCGTTTTTCTGCTTCTTTGCATGATGCTCAGCTTCTGTGCCGTTCCCGCCCTGGCAGAGGCGCCCGCGGGCAGTCCTGCGGCCGAAACGGAACAGGCGGAAGCTCCCGCCCCCGCGCCTGCCGAGGCGGAAGAGTCCGCAGCCGGCAAGCCCGTGCTCGGCGTCACTGTCTATGAGGGCGAGAGTGCCGGTGTTCTCGTTGTCGGTGTAAAGCCTGACAGCCCCGCCGCCAAGGCCGGCTTCCGTGCGGGCGATATTATCGTCAGCATGAACGACGACTTTGCCGTTGATTCCGACACCCTCATGGCCGCGGCTGCGCTTCTCGAACAGGGTGCGCCGGTTCAATTCAGCTTTCTGCGCAAGGGCAGCCTCTGCGGCGTGACCGTACTCCCGGGCGAAGCTGCCGAACTCGGGCTGATGATTCAGGAGGGCAGCGCTCCCCTCGGCGTATCCGTGATGGACGTTGCTCCCGGCGGCGCCGCGGACAATGCCGGGATTTTCCCGGATGACGTGATCGTCGGCTTCGACGGCAAGGCGATTGTCTTCGTGGACGATCTTGTTTCGGCCATTCAAAACTGCGCCCCGGGGGACGCGGTTGAGATCGAGCTTTTGCGCGACGGCGGCAGATTCACGGCGATCGCCGTTCTGGACGAGGCCGCGCCCGAGAAGCCTGCCGAGCCTGAGGCCGCAGCAGCCGACGGCACCGCACCCGCGCTGAGCGTCAGCGAGCTGCCCCACAGCATCGAGGTGGGTGAGGGCGCAAACGGCGCGCTGCTGACCGTCGCCGCGCGCGGCGCACTGGACAAGGATGCGTCCTTTATCTGGTACAAGATGGGCAAGGACGGCATCTCCTACCCCATCGACAGCTTCTTCGTGCCGCAGCCTGAGCTGCTCGGCCTGTATGTGCACAACGCCTTCAGCGCGGAGGAGGATCTCTACACCTCCACCCTGTACGCGATGGACATCACGACCGCGGCTTCGGGTACCTACTTCTGCCGCGTGCTGGACGTGGACGGCGCGGAGCTCGATTCCACCGCCGCTGTCATCACAGTGAAGTAAAAACAAATTGAATTTTTCACCGGGGCCGTGATCCACTGATTGACGGCTCCGGTGTTTTACTATATAATGAAATTTACAAACCGTATTTACAGGATTACCATACGTTAAAACGAGGTTTCGATATGCTTAAAAGGCTCATGCTGATCGTCAATCCCATGGCGGGACGAGGCGCGTACAAAACCAATTTCGGCGAGGCGATGCAGACCCTCTGCCGCGGCGGTTATGCCGTGACGCTTTTTTTCACCGCCCGGCGCGGGGACTCCACCCGCTTCGCCGCCGAGTACGCCGCGGATTATGACGTTGTCGCCTGCGTCGGAGGGGACGGGACGCTCAGCGAGGTGCTGGCCGGCCTTATGCAGCTGGACAATCCCCCGCCCGTGGGCTACTTTCCCATGGGCACCGCCAACGACGTGGCCACCACTCTTGGCCTGCCGAAGAACGATACCGTCGCGTCGGCCCGGCGCATCGTCAACGGCAGTCCCCACCCCTTCGACGTGGGCACCTTCGGGGAAAAGGACTACTTTGCCTATATTGCGGCCTTCGGCGCCTTTACGGAGGTCAGCTACGCCACGCCCCAGGACCAGAAGAAGATGCTGGGGCACCTGGCCTACGTCCTGCAGGGTATGCAGCAGCTGCCGAAGATCGAGCCGATCCATGCCGTCGTCGAGTACGATGAAGGGCGCATGGAGGGCAGCTTTCTCTACGGCAGCGTTTCAAACTCCACCTCCGTTGCCGGGATCGTCCGCCTGCCGGATACCATGGTCAGCCTCGGCGACGGGATGAGCGAGCTGGTGCTGGTGCGCGACCCCGGCAACGTCGCCGCCTTCGCCGAGCTTGTCACCGCCGTCCTTTCCGAGAGCTTTGACAGCGAAAAGCTTGTGATCCTGCACACAAAGAAGGCGCGCTTCCGCTTCGATACCCCCGTCGCCTGGACACGGGACGGCGAGGAGGGCGGCGCCTATACCGACATTGAGATCCGCAACATCCACAGTCCCGTGAAGCTGATCTTTTAAACTCCCTCTCTGAGGGAGTTTTCTGACACGCGGGAAGCGCGTGACGAAGAAAGCCGTGCTGACCGCGAAGCGGTGGAAGGAGTCCGCAAACTCCCGCAGCCTGGGAGCCGCGATATACGATAGGAGGACCGCTTATGTTTTTGGAAAAAATGAATCTGCGCGCACGGGCGATCCTGCTGGTATCCGTTTTCCTGCTTGTGACGAATATCGCGCTGGGCATGGCGCTGGCACAGCAGTCGCGCCGCGCCATGAAGACGCAGATCAATGAGCGCATGCTCGATATCGTCAACACGGCCGCCGCCATGCTGGACGGGGATGTGCTGGACAGGCTCCGGGCGAAGGACAGGGATACGCCGGAATATCACGCGGTCTACGACACGCTGATCCACTTCCGGGACAACATCAAGCTGGACTATATCTACTATGTCCGCGGCGAGGGGGACGGCAGCTTTACCTTCGGCATCGACACGGATTCCGTCTCACCGGCGGCCTTCGGCGATCCCTTTCCGTATACGGAAGCGCTCGAACTTGCGAGCAGGGGGACCCCCGCCGTGGACGACCGCCCCTATGAGGACAAATGGGGCGTCTTCTACAGCGCCTACAGCCCGGTCTTTACCCATGACGGCAGGGTGGCCGCAGTGGTCACGGCCGACTTCAGCGTCGACTGGTACGACCACCAGGTCAACCAGGCCCAGCGGACCATTCTGATCGCCTGCGCCCTGTTTTTGGCCGTGGGCATCGGCATCACCGTTCTGCTGACCGGCCAGTACAGCCGCCGGATGGAGATCGTCAAGCGCAACCTCCGGGAGCTGACGGGGGATCTGGAATCCCTGACGGGCTCGTTTACCGTGGAATCCGGGGCCATGCACCCCTCCGACACGGACAGCGAGAGCATGCAGGCCCTCAGCAACCACGTCTCCGAGCTGCGGGACAGCCTGCGTGAGTACATCAACCATGAGAAAACCCAGGCCAACAGCATGATCACCGCCATGGCCTCGGACTATCGCTGTGTCTACTACATCAATCTCGACGAGAACGACGGCGTCTGCTACCGCAACGATCCCGAGGATCATGAGCAGACCAGGGCGGGCATCCACTTCCCGTATCTCGAGCGCTTTACCTGGTATGCCGATCACAGCGTCACGGAGATGTACCGGGACGGTTTCATGAGATTCATCGACCCGGACAATATCCGCACGCGCCTTATTACCGAACCCATCATCGCCTACCGTTACCTGGCGCGGCGCAACGGGCGCGAGTATTATGAAATGGTCCGCGCCGCGGGCGTCAGAAGGGCGGAAGAACGCGACGCGGAGATGCGCGAGACCATGGCCAAGAACGAGGCGCTGGCCGAGGCGCTGGCCGTCGCCGAGGAGGCCAACAAGGCCAAGACCGCCTTCCTCTCCAGCATGAGCCATGAGATCCGCACCCCCATGAACGCCATCATCGGTCTGGACACCCTGGCCCTGCATGACGACACCATCTCGCCCCAGACACGGGATTATCTTGAAAAGATCGGCGGCAGCGCAAAGCATCTGCTCGCCCTCATCAACGATATTCTGGACATGAGCCGCATCGAGTCCGGCCGCCTCGTGCTGCGCAAGGAGGAGTTCTCCTTCAGCGCCATCCTCGAGCAGATCAACACCATGGTCATGTCCCAGTGCTCCGACAAGGGGCTCAATTACGAGTGCCGTATCCTGAGCAAGGTCGACGACTACTACATCGGCGACGACATGAAGCTCAAGGAGGTGCTCATCAACATTCTCTCCAACGCCGTCAAGTTTACCGAGCCCGGCGGCAGCGTCACCATGACCATTGAGCGCGTCGCCGTCTTTGACGAGCAGTCCACCCTGCGCTTTTGCATCAAGGACACCGGCGTCGGCATGGACAAGGAGTTCATCCCGAAGATCTTCGAGGCCTTCTCCCAGGAGGACAGCACCACCAAAAACAAATACGGCAGCACGGGTCTCGGCATGGCCATCACCAGGAACATCGTGGAGATGATGAACGGCTCGATTCATGTGGAGTCCGAGAAGGGCGTCGGCACGGAGTTCACCGTTGTGGTCACGCTGCACAACACCCACCACCGGGGGCCGGACGCGGCGGAGGGCGTCGACCTCACCCGTATGCGCGTGCTGGTGGTGGACGATGAGGAGATTCCCGCGGAGCATGCGCGCATGGTGCTGGACGAGGCGGGCATCCGCGCGGACGTCTGCATGAGCGGCGAGGAGGCCCTGCGCATGCTGGAGGTGCAGAATCTCAAGCAGGAGCCGTACAATCTCGTGCTGCTCGACCGGAACATGCCGGGCATGAACGGTGTGGAGACGGCAAAGGAGATCCGCGCCCACTACGACAACGAGACCACCGTCATCATCCTGACGGCCTACAACTGGGACGACGTGGTGGAGGAGGCCACCGCCGCCGGCGTGGACGGTTTTCTGGCAAAGCCGCTCTTCGCCTCCAACGTCATCGCCGAGTTTGAGCGCATCGCGCGCCACAACAACATAAACCTCTTCCAGGAGAAGCAGAAGGCGGAGCTTGCGGGAAGGCGGGTGCTGCTGGCGGAGGATATGGAGATCAACGCCGAGATCATGATCGACATCCTCGACATGGAGGAGGTCACCGCCGAACACGCCGAAAACGGCAGGATCGCCGTGGAGATGTTCGAGAAGTCCGAGGTCGGCGCCTATGACGCGATCCTGATGGATATCCGCATGCCCGAGATGGACGGTCTCGAGGCCGCGGCCGCGATCCGCGCGCTGAACCGGGCCGACGCGAAGAAGATCCCCATCATCGCCCTGACCGCCAACGCCTTCGATGAGGACGTGCAGCGCTCCCTCCAGGCGGGCATGAACGCCCACCTCACCAAGCCCGTGGAGCCAGACCACCTCTACCAGACCCTGGGAGAGCTCATCTGGGAGCGGGAGAACGAGAAGTAAACTTTCTCCTTGCAATCTGCGGAAAAGTATATATAATATTAAAACGTCGATTTGATCGGCGTTTTAATGTTTTTAATACAATTTTTTATACGCGCTCTCGCGCGGTGAAAGGAAGATTCCCATGAAGCGTCAGAAAATTTCCGGCATCTATGCCGACGCCGCCTCCTTTGACGGGCAGCGCATGACCGTCTGCGGCTGGGTCAGAACCGTCCGCGATATGAAGAACTTCGGCTTTATTGAGCTCAACGACGGCTCCTGCTTCAAATCCCTGCAGGTCGTGTTCGAGCGCGGCAAGCTCTCCAACTATGACGAGATCGCCCACCAGAACGTGGGAGCGGCCCTGATCGTCCGCGGCGTTCTGACGCTCACCCCCGAGGCCAAGCAGCCCTTTGAGCTCAAGGCTGACGAGATCACGGTGGAGGGTGTGTCCACCCCGGACTACCCCCTGCAGAAGAAGCGCCACAGCGTGGAATTTCTGCGCACCATCCAGCATCTCAGGCCCCGCACCAATCTCTTCTCGGCCACCTTCCGCGTGCGCTCCGTCGCCGCCCAAGCCGTGCATGAGTTTTTCCAGCAGCGCGGCTTCGTCTACGTCCACACTCCGCTCATTACCGGCTCCGACTGTGAGGGCGCGGGCCAGATGTTCCGCGTCACCACGCTTGATCCCAAGAATCCCCCGCTGAAGGAGGACGGCAGCGTCGACTTCAGCCAGGACTTCTTCGGCAAGCCGACAAGTCTCACGGTCTCCGGCCAGCTCAACGCCGAGAACTTCGCCATGGCCTTCGGCGACGTGTACACCTTCGGCCCCACCTTCCGCGCCGAGGTCAGCTATACCCAGCGCCACGCGGCCGAGTTCTGGATGATCGAGCCGGAGATGGCCTTCGCCGATCTCAACGACTATATGGACACCGCCGAGGCGATGGTGAAATACATCATCAACCGCACCCTCGAGCGCTGCCCCCAGGAGATGGAGTTTTTCAACAGCTTCGTCGACAAGGGCCTGCTCGACCGCCTGCACAACGTCGTGTCCAGCGACTTCGGCCGTATCACTTATACCGAAGCTGTGGACATTCTCCAAAAGAGCGGCGTGAAGTTCGACTACCCCGTGGAGTGGGGCATCGACCTGCAGACCGAGCATGAGCGCTACCTGACCGAGCAGGTCTTCAAAAAGCCCATCTTCGTCACCGACTATCCCAAGGACATCAAGGCCTTCTACATGCGCCTCAACGACGACGGCAAGACCGTCGCGGCGGCGGACTGCCTGGTGCCCGGCGTGGGCGAGATCATCGGCGGCTCCCAGCGTGAGGAGCGCCTGGATGTGCTGGAAAAGAGGATGGACGAGCTCGGCCTCAGCAAGGAGGACTACTGGTGGTATCTCGACCTGCGCCGCTACGGCTCCTGCCGCCACGCCGGCTACGGCCTCGGCTTCGAGCGCATGGTCATGTACCTCACCGGCGTGAGCAATATCCGCGACGTGGAGCTGCACCCCAGAACCACCGGCAACGCCGACTTCTGATAAAGGTTTTAAAGGATACAGCATCGCAGTACCATGTTTCTTATAAAACATGGTATCACCGTAGGGGAGGGGCTTGCCCCTCCCGGCAGAGAAAAACACAAAAATTTATATAACGTACGGCGAATCCGGACGAAGCACCGAGATCGCCGTACGTTTTCTGCGTTTTGCTTGCCGTACCGCGCGGGAGGGGCAAGCCCCTCCCCTACGATTTTATACTAGTCTTCCATAAAACGCTTTAAAAAGCGTTTTATCGCACCGGAGGTGCGGGAAGACTGTATGAGACGTGTTTTGCGCCTTTCGGCGCAAAACTATTGAGGTTACAAGAGGTTTTCAACAGAGCAGCTTTCTGAGGGGTGGTTAAGATCATGAATTCCGTCAAGGATATATGGCAGAAGGTGCTGGACATACTGGCGCAGCAGCTCACGCCGACGGCGATGGAGACCTGGTTTTTCGACTGCGTGCCCGTGGAGCTGGACGACTGCCGCCTGGTACTCAGCACCACCAGCGAATTTAAACAGGAGATCATTCAGAAGCGCTTCAGTGACCGGATCAAAGCCGCGCTTTTTGATCTCTTCGCCACGGATTTTGAGGTGCTGGTTCTGACCGAGGAGGATATCCTCAACGATCCCCCCCAGAGAGACGGGCCCAACTCCCTGCCTGAGATGGCGGGTTACACCTTCGACCACTTCATCGTCGGCAACTCCAACCGCTTCGCCCATGCCGCCGCCGTCGCCGTGTCGGAAAATCCCGGCAAGACCTACAACCCCCTTTTCATTTACGGCAACTCCGGCCTCGGCAAGACGCACCTGCTTCTGGCCATCGGCAACGCCATCCATCAGCGCGCGCCGAAGAAAAGCATCGCCTACATCAAGGGCGACGATTTTACCAACCAACTCGTGCGGGCCATCAAAAACGGCACCACCGAGGATTTTCATAACCGCTACCGCAGCGTCGAGCTCCTTCTGGTGGACGATATCCAGTTCATCGCCGGCAAGCAGCAGACCCAGAACGAGTTCTTCCATACCTTCAACAGCATCTACGAGGCCGGCAATCAGATCGTTATCACCTCCGACCGGCCGCCGCTGGAGATGGCCACCCTCGACGACCGCCTGCGCACCCGCTTTGAGTGGGGCCTGATGGCGGATATCCAGCCGCCCGATCTCGAAACGCGCATGGCCATCACGCGCAACAAGGCCGCCCAGCTCGGCCTCATGCTCTCGGACGACGCGGTCTTTTACATCTCCGACAACATCACCGACAACATCAGGCGTCTCGAGGGCGTGATCAAAAAGCTCACCTCCGTCAAGCGCGCCATCAAAGACGTGATGAAGGAGGGCATCTTCACCCCCACGCCCTCGATCATCATCCGCGAAACCGCCCGCTACTTCCAGATTGACGAATCGGAGCTTCGGGGACAGAGCCGCTCGAAGAACACCGCCATGGCGCGGCAGATCTCCATGTACCTCATCCGCACGCTCACCGACCTCTCCCTCCAGTCCATCGGCGAACTGTACGAGGGCCGCAACCACGCCACGGTTTTAAGCTCCATCCGCAAGGTGGAGAACCTTCTCCGAGACGACCGCAAAACCGCCACCATCGTCCGCGACATCACCTCCAACATCAACTCCAGCGACAAAGGAATGTAAGTTTCCCTTCCGCCTGTCATTCCGAGGCGCCTTCGCCTCAGAATCCCGTCGAGTTTCGCACTTTTCCGACAGCTCCTTCTCGCCGCAAAGGCATGAAAAAAGCGGGACGGTTTTCAACATTTTTCCTGTGGAAAATAAAAAAGACGATTGTTGAAAAAGAAAACGGGTCAGGGCCTGTGGAAAGCCGCTTTTTTGTCCACAATTTTCTCAACAGCAAAAATCCCCGCGCCGCAAGGCTTTGAGGCGCTTTTCCACAAAAATTTTGCCTACTACTGATTTTACTAAAAATATATTCTTTCTCTCTTTCTGAGAGAGAGATTTTTCGGAGGTCAGACAACCATGAAATTCAGCTGCGAAAAATATCTTCTTCAGGCGGCCTGCAGCATCGCCTCCCGCGCCGCCGCTTCCAAGAGTCCCATCCCCGCGCTGGAGGGTTTGCAGATCAGCTGCGAGGATAAGCTGACCATCAAAGGCTACGATCTCAAGAAGGCCATCGTAACCTCTTTGGAAGCCGACATCGTCCAGCGCGGCACCGTCGTGGTCGGGGCAAGGCTCTTCGGCGAGATGATCCGCCGCCTGCCGGACGGGATCGTCACGGTTTCCTCCGACGAAAAGGACAACATCTCCGTCAAATGCGGGAAGAGCCAGTTCAACATCCTCGGCATCAGCGCGGAGGATTATCCCGAACTGCCCCGCTTCGACACGCTCAACTCCATGCGCCTGCCCCAGCATGTGCTCAAGGATATGATCAACAAGACCATCTTCGCCGTCTCCACGGATGAGGTGCGCCCCATTTACACCGGCACCCTCTTCGAGGTGGAGGAGCAGCGCCTGACCCTCGTCTCCGTTGACGGCTACAGGCTTGCGAGAAGGACCGAGAAGCTGGAAAACTCCCGGCTTGAAAGCTGCACGTTTGTCGTCCCCGGCAGCGCCCTGAGCGACGTGGAGAAAATCTGCACCGATGAGGAGGAGGGCTGGGTTTCCATCAGCGTAGGCCAGAAGCACATCTCCTTCGAGATCGGCGACACCGTGGTCATCACGCGCAGACTGGAGGGCGAGTTCCTCAATTACCGCCGCTCCATCCCCGACAGCTTCAAATACGAGATCAAGGTCGACCGCGCGGAGTTCATGGCGTCCATCGACCGCGTGTCCCTCATCGTCAGCGAGAAAAATTCCAGCCCCGTGCGCATGACCGTCGGCGACGGCACCATCGACTGCCTGTGCGTGACCCCCATCGGCCGGGCGGAGGACGTCTGCACCTGCGAGGGCAACGGCGAGGGCTTGCTCATCGGCTTCAACGACCGCTATATGAAGGACGCCCTCAAGGCCGCCGGAAAGGACGAGCTGAAGCTCTGCGTCAATACGGCCTCCTCTCCCTGCATCATCAAGGCCGCCGACGGCAGCGAGGACTTTACCTATATGGTGCTGCCGGTGCGGCTGCACGCGTAATAGCCTCCCGCAGCCGCGCAGCTTTTCGGGCAGGCTCTGATGCCTGCACGGAAACGGTAAATGCGGCAAGGCGGGCAATGGGGACCGCTTCAGCGGTGGAGGGAGTTTCGATGCTCCCTCAGTCATGGCCTCGCGTGAGATCGGCCATGCCAGCTCCCTCAGAGAGGGAGCTTATAAGGAAGGAATTGTATGGAACAAATCGCAATCAAGACCGACTTCATCAAGCTTGACGCCCTTTTGAAATTCGCCGCCCTGGTCGGGACCGGGGGCGAGGCCAAGCAGGTCATTCAGGACGGGCTGGTCGGCGTCAACGGCGAGACCTGCACCATGCGCGGCAGGAAGCTCTATCCCGGGGACAGGATCGACTTTCAGGGCTTCACGCTGGAAGTGACAAAGGCATGATCGTCAGGCGCATTGCCCTGAGTTCCTTTCGCAATTACGCCTTTGAGACGGCGGACTTTGACGCCGGCACCAACGTCATCTGCGGGGAGAACGCCCAGGGAAAGACCAACCTGCTGGAGGCCGTCTATATGCTCGCCATGGGCAGGAGCTTCCGGACAAGGTTTGACAAAGAACTGGTGAGCTTCGGCTCCGACGGGGCGGACATCCTCGCCGACGTGTACAGCCACGGGCGGGAGCAGACCGTGAACCTCCGCCTCTCCCCCGGCAGGCCCAAGCGCATCCTGGTAAACTCCGCCAAAAAGACCGCCGGGGAGCTTGCCGACACGGTCAACGCCGTGCTCTTCTGCCCGGACGATCTGAATCTCATCAAGGAGGGCGCGGCGGTGCGGCGGCGGCTGATGGACAACGCCATCTGCCAGATCAGACCCCGCTACGCCGAGATTCTGTCCGACTTCAACCGGCTCTACGAGAATAAGACCCGCATCCTCAAGGACTGGCGGGAAAAGCCCTCCCTGCTGGACGCGCTGGATGAGTTCTCCGACGGCATGGCCAGGGCCTCGGCAAAGCTGATCCGCTACCGCGCGGCGTTTTCCATGCGCCTCAATGAGGCGGCCGCCCCCATCCACCGGGACTTCTCCGACGGGCGGGAGGAGCTGTCGATCGCCTATAAGACCGTCAGCAAGGTGCGCGATCCCTTCGCCTCCGAAAAGGAGATCTACTACGACATCTGCGACCATCAGGAGTCCCACCGTCAGGCGGAGCTGGACAGCGCCCAGTGCCTCACCGGGGCGCACAAGGACGATCTGGAGATCTCCGTCAACGGAAAGCCCGCCCGCGCCTTCGCCTCTCAGGGGCAGACGAGGACGGCGGCGCTGTCGCTGAAGCTTGCAGAGCGGGAGATTTTCCTGAAAGAGACCGGGGAATACCCGATCCTGCTGCTGGACGATGTGCTGTCCGAGCTGGACGCAAGGCGGCAGGAGTTCGTCCTTAACCGCATCGGCGGCGGCCAGACCCTCATCACCTGCTGCGAGGACGAGGGGATCTCCCGGAGAACCGGCGGGCGCGTCCTCTTCGTCGAGGGGGGGCGCATCCGGTGAAGTACCTGCACCTCGGAAAAGGCGCGGTGGTGCGCGACGACGAGATCGTGGGCGTCTTCGACCTGGACATCACGAGCCAGAGCCATCTGACGCGCAAATACCTCGCCGCCTGCGAAAAAGCGGGAGAGGTGGAGACCGCCTCGGACGACCTCCCCAAGTCCTTCGTGGTCTGCGAGGGAAAAGGAAAGCGAAAGCTGATATTGAGTCCCATGAACACGGCGACGCTGCTGAAAAGAGTGAAGAGTGGAGAGTGAAGAGTGAAGTTGAGGTGTCCCCCCTCGGGGGACGGATTATAATTCTGTAAAACATCACTTGAGAGCAGAAAGATAAACATCTTTGAGGGTGGAGTCAAATGAAATTGCGCCGAAGGCGCTCCATATCTTCACTCTCTACTCTTCACTTTTCATTTTTCACTCTTCACACTGACCAAAGCTTCCTCCATTTTGTATTTAGGAGATAAAATATGTCTGATTTGAATGAAAGAGTAACCCAGGAATATGACGCCTCGCAGATCCAGGTACTGGAGGGGCTGGAGGCCGTGCGTAAACGGCCGGGCATGTACATCGGCTCGACGTCTTCCTCCGGCCTGCACCATCTGGTCTACGAGATCGTGGACAACTCCATCGACGAGGCCCTCGCCGGCTACTGCACCCATATCGAGGTCGTGATTGAGCCGGGCGACATCATCCGCGTCTCCGACAACGGCCGCGGCATCCCTGTCGATATCCAGGAGCAGACCGGCAAGCCCGCTCTGGAGATCGTCTTTACCGTCCTGCACGCGGGCGGAAAGTTCGGCGGCGGCGGGTACAAGGTCTCCGGCGGCCTGCACGGCGTGGGCGCCTCGGTCGTCAATGCCCTGTCCGAGTGGCTGGAGGTCGAGGTCTGCAAGGACGGCAAGCGCCACGCAATGAAGTTTTCAAGGGGCGATATTGTCGAGCCTATCCACGTCGTCGGTTCTGCCGACCACACCGGCACCACCGTGCGCTTTAAACCCGACCCCGAGATGTTCGACGACACGGTCTACGACTACGACATCCTGCGCAGGAGAATGCGCGAGCAGGCCTTTTTGAACGCGGGTCTTGCCATCACCATCGAGGATCGGCGCGTTGATCCGCCGGAGAGCCAGCGCTTCTGCTACGACGGCGGCATCCGCGAATTTGTCCGCTACCTCAACCGCCGCAAGAACCCCATCCACGAGGATGTGATCTACATCTCCGGGGAGAAGGGCGACGCCGTGGCCGAGATCGCCCTGCAGTATAACGACGACTTCAAGGATCAGATCGTCTCCTTCGCAAACGACATCCACACCCCCGAGGGCGGCATGCACGAGACGGGCTTCAAGACGGCCCTGACGAGGGTCATCAACGCCTACGGGCAGAAGAACAACATCATCAAGGGCGACGACAAGGTCTCCGGCGACGACGTGCGCGAGGGGATCTCCGCTGTTATCAGCGTGAAGCTCCCCGAGGCGCAGTTCGAGGGCCAGACCAAGCAGAAGCTGGGCAACGCCTATATAAGAACTCTGGTGGACGGCCTGGTGAACGACCAGCTCACCACCTATTTTGAGGAGCATCCCCAGGCCGCCAAGGCCATCCTCGAAAAGGCCCTCATGGCAAACCGGGCGAGAGAGGCCGCCCGAAAGGCGAGAGATTCCGTCCGCCGCAAGACGGGGCTTGAGTCCGGCCAGATGCCCGACAAGCTCCAGGACTGCAACGAGCGCGACCCCTCCCTCTGTGAGATTTACATCGTCGAGGGCGACAGCGCCGCGGGCTCCGCGATTCAGGGCAGAGACTCCCGCTTCCAGGCCATCCTCGCCATGTGGGGCAAGATGCTCAACGTGGAGAAGGCCCGCGCGGACAAGATCTACGGCAACGACAAGCTCTATCCCCTCATCGTCGCCCTCGGCGCGGGCATCGGGGATGAGTTCAACATCGAGAAGCTCCGCTATCACAAGATCATCATCATGGCCGATGCCGATGTGGACGGCAGCCACATCCGCACCCTGCTGCTGACCTTCTTCTTCCGCTACATGCGCCCGCTCATCGAGCACGGCTATGTGTATTCCGCGGTGCCGCCGCTCTACAAGCTGACCCGCGGCAAGACCCAGAAGGTCGCCTACTCGGACGAGGAGCGCGACAAGCTCTCCGCCGAGATGCGCGCCGACAACCCCAACGCCAAGGTCGACATCTCCCGCTTCAAAGGCCTCGGCGAGATGGACCCGCACGAGCTCTGGGAGACTACCATGGACCCGGAGACAAGGACGCTCCGCCGCATCACCCTCGGCGACGCCCTGGAGGCCGACGAGGTCTTCACCGTCCTCATGGGCGAAGAGGTCGAGCCGCGCCGCGAGTGGATCGAGCAGAACGCAAAGTATGTGGTGAATCTGGACATCTGATATTGTCTTTGCCTCCCCCAGCCGCGCAGCGGCGTTTGGGGGAGGGGGACCGCTTCAGCGGTGGAAGGGGTTTGTGCGAAGACGGACACCCCTTCAGTCACGGCCTCGCGGGAGATCGGCCGTGACAGCTCCCCCAGAGAGGGAGCCTGTAAGGAGGATTTATTTGAATGGCACATAAACGTGACTACAAGCCTGAGGACATTGCGTTTCCGAATCAGGCCATTACCGAATCCGAGCTGGTGGGCGAAATGCAGACCAGCTATATCGACTACGCCATGTCGGTCATCGTCGGCAGGGCTCTCCCGGACGTGCGCGACGGATTAAAGCCCGTGCACCGGCGCATCCTCTATACCCTGTATGAAGACGGGCTGACCGCCGACAAGCCCTTTAAGAAGTCCGCCACCTGCGTGGGCGACGTGCTGGGCCGCTACCATCCCCACGGCGACGCCTCCGTCTACGACGCGATGGTGCGGCTTGCCCAGAGCTTTTCCATGCGCGAAATGCTCATCGACGGCCACGGCAACTTCGGCTCCGTGGACGGCGATCCTCCCGCGGCCTACCGTTATACCGAGGCGCGGCTTTCCAAAATCGCAAACGAGATGCTGCGCGATATCGAGAAGGAGACCGTGGACTGGGACCCCAACTTCGACGAGACGAGGAAGGAGCCCCGCGTCCTGCCCTCGAAATTCCCGAACCTGCTGGTCAACGGCTCGTCGGGCATCGCGGTGGGCATGGCCACCAACATCCCGCCCCACAACCTCACCGAGGTCATCAACGCCTGCGTCTGTGTGCTGGAAAACCCCGAGGCAACGCTCTCCGATCTCATGCAGCACATCTCCGGCCCGGACTTCCCCACCAGGGGTATCATCATGGGCCGCAGCGGCATCCGCCAGGCTTACCTCACCGGCCGGGGCAGGATCATCGTCCGCGCCCGCGCCGAGTTTGAGGAATACGGCCAGGGCCGCACCCGTATTATAGTGACGGAGCTGCCCTACCAGGTCAACAAGCGCCAGCTCATCAAGAACATCGCCGACCAGGTGCACGAGAAGCGCCTGGAGGGAATTTCCGACCTGCGCGACGAGACCGACCGCAACGGCATGCGCATGGTCATCGAGTTAAAGCGCGACGCCAATCCCCAGGTGGTGCTGAACCGTCTCTTCGCCCAGACCGCGATGCAGACCAGCTTTTCGATCAACATGCTGGCTCTCGTCAACAACCAGAGCCAGCCGCGCATCCTCTCCCTGCGCCACATCCTGGACGAGTACCTGACGTTCCAGGAGGAGATCATTGTCCGCCGGACGAAGTTCGACCTGAGAAAGGCACAGGAGCGCGCCCATCTGCTGGAGGGCCTGCTCATCGCCCAGGACAACATCGACGAGGTCATCCATATCATCCGCACCAGCTACGACAACGCCAAGCAGCGCCTCATGGAGCGCTTCAATCTTGACGACGTGCAGGCCCAGGCCATCTGCGACATGCGCCTCATCGCGCTGCAGGGCCTCAACCGCGAAAAGCTGGAGGCCGAATACAGGGAGCTGGAAGAGAAGATCGCCTATTATCAGGAGCTGCTGGCCGATCCCGAAAAGGTCAAGGGCGTGCTGAAGGATGAGCTCATCGCCCTGCGCGACAAATACGGCGACGACAGGCTCACCGAGATCCAGGACGTGGACGACGAGATCGACATCGAGGATCTCATCGACGAGGAGGAGTGCGTCTTCACTCTGACCCACGGCGGCTACATCAAGCGCACCCCGGTCACGGAGTACCGCGCCCAGGGCAGAGGCGGCAAGGGCATCCGCGCCATGGTCACGAAGGACGAGGACTATGTGGAGCAGGTCTTCACCGCCTCCACCCATGATTTTATCCTCTTCTTCACCTCCAAGGGCCGCGCCTTCATCAAGAAGGGCTACCAGATCCCCGAGGCGGGCCGCAGCGCGAAGGGCACCAATATCGTCAACATCCTGCCGGTCGAAAACGGGGACGACCCCGAAAAGGTCAGCGCCATGATCCGCGGCCGCGGCATGGAGGAGGAGAGCTATCTCTTCTTCGTCACCCGAAACGGCACCGTCAAGCGCATCGAGCAGACGGCCCTGCGCAACATCCGCTCCAACGGCATCCGCGCCATCACCCT
>ONVI01000028.1 GCA_900321275.1 uncultured Eubacteriales bacterium
GTCCAGGCTGCGTCAAAGTCCAGATCGTTGTCGCCCGGAAAGGCAGCGTTGAGCGCAAGGCCGAGCACAGCCGCCGCGGCCATGCTTCCAAGGATCAGCGCCGGTTTCTTCTTCCGCTTCATACACAAAACGGCAAGCTCCGCGCCGAGAAAGACCCAGGTGCCGAGCATCAGGGCATTTTCCAGAAACACCAGCCAGAAGGCTTTTTCATAGTCCAGGAAGGCAAAGGGCACACGGAAGAAGAGATAGTTCGGCATCCCGTTTCTGAGAAACAGCCAGAGGCCGACACCGCCAAGCGCCGCGCCGACGGCGGTCAGGATCGTCCGTGTCCTGTCCTCCATCCTGCCGAGCATGAGCGGAATATGCAGTCCCAGGTGCAGGCCCATCAGTACAAAGCTCCAGTGGCTCATGGCAAGGTGCGTCGGGCGCACAAAGATGAGGCCGCGCGCCCAGTAGAGGAAGGGCACGGCGTACTCGCTCATGGACATGCCGCAGAAGGCCGTCACCAGCATGGACGCCAGAAGCAGGAGGTTGACCGCCGTCGTGACGCCGCGGTAAAGGTTGTACCTGCCCTTGAACAGCGCCGCGTACCAGCGCCGGTTGAGAACCTGGTGGAGAATGACGGTCAGGGTCATGAGGACGCCGGTCCACTCGTGCTTCTCCCCTCCCGTGACCTGATAGGACATGAGGCACAGCAGGAGGATGAGCATACACAGATCCACGAGCTTTCGCAGACCGTCCCGTTTGATGCTCTGCATGCTGCTCACTTGTGGCTGTCGATCCAGCTCTGCAGCTCGTTATCGGACACGCCGGAGCTGAAGCGCGTGGAAGCAAGGAAGGTGCCGGTCCCGGCCTGCTCGCCCAGGGTCTCGCCGGTGCGGCCCGCGCCGCTGCCGCCGGAGGTGCAGAACGGAACCACGGTGATGCCGGTGAAGTCATGGCTCTCCACAAAGGTGCTCATGATGCGCGGGGCCTGTCCCCACCAGATGGGATAGCCGAGGTAGAGCGTGGTGACGCCGTCGAGGGAGATGTCGCTTGCGATCTCCGGGCGGGCGTCGGGGGTATTCTGCTCCACGGTGGCGCGGGTCGAGCGGTCATTGTAATTGAGGTCCTCCGCCGTGTAGGGCTGCGCCGGGACGAGATCCGCAAGCTCTGCGCCGGTGAGGGCCGCGATCTTCTCGGCGACGCCTTTCGTGGTGCCGGTGCAGGAGAAGACGACGACCAGGCTCTTGTTTTCCTGTGCGGGCTCTGCGGGTGCTTCTTTGGGAGCCTCGGCAGGAGCGGCCTCCGGTGTAGACGCCGGGGTCTGCGTGAGCGCCGGGGTGGCTGCCGGTGACGGGGTGGACTGTGCCTGCGCCGGGGTATTACCGCAGCCCGCGGAGACAAGCGTCAGGGCAAGCAGCAGAAAGAATGCAATCAGTTTTTTCATTTTTTACACTTCCTCGTTCCAGATTTCCCTGGCCTGGCGGAACACCGCCCAGCCCTTGGGCCAGCCCACATACATGGTGGCATGGGTGATGACGGCGGCGATCTCTTCTCTCGTCACGCCGTTGTTTTTCGCGTTTTGCAGGTGGTAGCCGAGGGACGAATCCGTGATCCCCGACGCCATCAGGGAAACGACGGTGATGATGCACCTGGTTTTCACGTCGATCGCTTCCTCGTTCCAGACCTCGCCGAAGAGCACGTCGTCGTTGAGGTGGGCGAACATCGGCGCAAATTCCCCGAGCTGTTCGCGTCCCGCTGTCTGCGTGATTTTCTTGCTCATATCATACGCTCCTTTTACTTTTTGATAAACTTCAAATCCTTTTCCGGCAGGCCGGAATCGTCGGAGGCAAAGCGCTCGACCTTCATATGCAGGTCATATTTCTCCCGCAGGGCCGCGATCCGCGCCATCATGGGGGAAGCATGGTGCGCGTCGATGGCAGCCTGATCCCGCCACTGGTCAATGAGCAGTACGGTCTCGGGATCATCCATCGGGAAGAAGTATTCATAGCGCACATTTCCGTTCTCCGCGCGGATCGCGGCGACGGTGCCGCTTTGTACCATTTCCTCCGCAAAGGCCCTGGCGCTGCCGTTTGACCCGGTATAGTAGAGATTGACGGTAATCATTGCAGTCCTCCCAGCATCGTCCGGATAAAGTCATAGGCCATTTCATAGGTGCTCATATAAACATAGGAGATCCCCGCCTCCCGCATGGCCTGCTTCTGCTTTTCCGTCACCACGGTATAGGGATAAAGACCATAAACAAAGGGCAGGAAGGCATACAGGAAGGTCTGACGTTTCTGCTCGCTCATGGCGGGAACGTATTGCTTCAGGCAGGCGTCCACCGCGTCCTTCGACTTCCCGTAAGCCGTTTTGAACGCCACCAGGCGCTCCATGCGGGAATTGGCCTCCATGTCATAGAGGTTCATGCTCAAAAGCTTGAGCATCAGGGGACGGCGCTCCAGCGCATGGGCAAGCGCGGAGGAAAGCTCATCCAGCGTCAGGCTTTCCTTCTGTTCGCGGAGTCTGTCAAGATCCTCGCTGAAGCGTTCGTATTCCTGCGCAAAGAGGGCAAGGAAGATTTCTTCCTTCGTCTCAAAATAATTATAGATCGACGTGCGGGTAAAGGAGGTCTGCTGCCCGATCTCCTTGAGCGTGATATCCTTGAAGCTCATGGTCTCGTAGAGCCTGCGGCAGGCGGCGATGATTTCCTCCCGCCGTGCGTTGGTCAGCTCCGGTGATCCTTTCGGCATATCTTTGTACCTCGTTATTTTTCATTTTAGCCCGGTATGTCAGGCATCCAGATCTACCAGCCTGTATTCTCTGCTGCCGAGGCCGATCTCTTCGGCGTATTCCAGCGTATGCAGGCCGTCGCGGGACTCGATACGGCGGACAAGAGACTCATTGCCCTCCGCCTGCCACACAAGGTCGATGCAGGCCTGGTCCAGCGCCACCGGGTCGGTGGAGGCGAGAATGCCAATGTCGTGGATATCCGGCTCGGCAGGGTTGCCGTCGCAGTCACAGTCCACGGAAAGGCGGTTCATGACGTTGATGTAGACGATGTGCTCTTCGCCCACATGGTCGCGCACGGCGGTCACCATTTCGCCCAGGGCCTCCAGCCAGGCGTCCTGATCGCTGTGCATGATGCTGCCGCTTGTACGGGTCCCGGCGGAATGGACATAGACCTTGCCGCTGGGCGAGGACATGCCGATGGCCACATTCTTGATCGCGCCGCCGAAGCCCGCCATGGCGTGGCCCTTGAAATGGGACAGGATCAGCCAGTCGGTATAATTCTCCGCGTGGCTGCCGACGATGGCGTACTCCAGACGCCTGCCGCCCGTGACGGGCCACTGCACCTCGCCCTCTTCATCCATGAGGTCGAAGTCGGCAAAGGAAGTGAAGCCGTGTTCCGCCGCCACCTGCTTATGCAGGGCGGAGCTTGCGCGGGAGCCGCCGTAGGCGGTGTTGCACTCGACGATCGTGCCGCCGATGGACTGCACCAGCGGGCCGATCAGATCACTGCGGAGGTAGTTGCTGGCGGGCGGCTCCCCGGTGGATACCTTGACGGCGAGCTTGCCGGTGGGCGTCCAGTTCATGGCATCATATACGCGCTGCAATCCCTCGGGTGAAATGTCGGCGGTGAAATACACCGCGGGCGCGCCCTCCTCCGCTGACACGGCCTGCACGGACAGCGCAGGCAAAAGAGACAGCACCAGAAGCAAAGAGACAAGTTTTTTCATGTTGACCTCCCCTTTTTGAAATGTAACGGAAATCAGTTCATCTTCATGCAGGCGCCGAGCACATCCCCGGTCTCCAGATACTCATAGGTCGGAAACTGGAACAGCACGGGCTTGAATTTGCGGTAGTCGATCTTGTCCGTTTCGGTCAGGATGTCCTCCTCCACATAGGTTCCGGTGATGCGGCAGATGAAGTTGTCAAAGCCCTGGAGATCGTAGATATCCTCCACCTCACACTCCATCGTGACCCTGGCCTCATCAATCATCGGCGCGCCCTTCTCTCCGAGGGTGTAAGCAAAGGCTTCGGACTTGTCCGTCTTGTTTCCGCTGACGCAGCCCATTTTATCCGCGTCCCTGAGCCAGGAGGCGTCCACGACGTTGACGGAGACGACCTTGTTTTCCCGGATACCCTTGTTGGTATAATGCGCCTTGACCATGGAGAGCATCAAATGGCTGTGCGCCATAATGCCCGCGTGGGCTACCAGGGTCCAGTTCGGCTTTCCGTCCACCATCGCGCCGACCACGATCACCGGCGCCGGATACAATGCAAGCTGTGCTCCCGTGTTCTTTTTCATGTTGATGCTCCCTTTCGGAAATGATATTGACACGCTGTCAGAACGCACTATAGCACCATTCTGACAGCGTGTCAATATCATTTATCGCTTTTTCGCAGCTTTTTTCTGATGACATTATGCTGCGCTGTGAGCAGGCACAGCAGGGATCGTCACGATGCCCTCCTCGATCATCCAGTCGATTTCCTCAGCGATGCTCTGTGCCATGGGACGGGGGTTGTAGCCCAGCTCGGCGACCGCCTTGGAGGAATCAAATTCGTTGTTGCGCACAAGGTTGTACACGGCAAAGCTGGTCATGCGCTGCGGTTTGTGGGTCACTTTCTCTGCCACGTCGCTCATCCTGCCGAGCAGCTTACCGATGCCGGCGGGCAGGATGGTCTTGATGGTGGGCAGACCCGTGTGCTCGGAGAGGATATCAAAAACCTCTTTCATCCCGATCATATCGCCGCCCAGAATGTAGCTCTCGCCCGTGCGCCCGTCCTTGCAGGCGCGGATGATGGTCTCCGCCATGTCGCGGTTGTCGGCGCAGTTAAAGGTGCCCTCAACTCCGGCGGGCATTTTGCCCTCGGTGTACTCGCGGATGACGCCGGAAATATTGCCGAAGGTATAGTCGCCGGGACCGGAGATGCCGGAGGGCAGGATCAGGCAGCCGTCGATCTCACCCGCGTGGATGGCGTCAAGCACCAGCTGGCAGGAGGCCGCCTTGGTCTGATCGTACAGACCGATGACTGCGTTGGGATCATAGTGGTCAATCTCTTTGATTGCGGTGCCCATGGGCTGTTCGGGAATGGCGCCGGTGGAGCCGATGAAGATGAGCCGCACACCGTACTCGCGGCACTTGTCAACGATGTACCGGGTGCCGTCCACGTTCACGTGCCAGATCTTTTCAGCCACCAGACTGCTGACGGAGACCGTGGCCGCGCAGTGGATGCAGTAGACAGAGGTGTTTTCGGGAATATTGGCGAACAGGGTTTCGAGCGTGGAGATATCGGTCACATCACCCTCAATGACCTGGGCTTCCTTCGGCAGATGCCTGGCTGCCTCCTCGCCCCGAAGGACGAAGGCGCGCACCGGCTTTTCCTGACTGACCAGTTCACGGACGATGGCGCTGCCCAGATTTCCCGCCGCACCGGTGACGATGTAAAGCTCGTTTGTATTGTTAATCATTGTATGTTCCTCCATATTGTAAAGTGATTGTTTTTGATTCATCCCCTTGGGACGGTCAAAAGATAACAGAGGAATGTTTATGAGTTATTCAGGAAATGTTTGAGAATTGTTAAAAATGAAAATTCATATTATCCGATAAGGCGGTTTGAAAGATTTCCGAGGCAGATTTGCGTCAGGCAAGTCAGCGGATGCAGAGCATCCTTTGTGTATGGTCAAGTCCGATCACGAAGCCTGGCACAACTCCGGTCGGAAAGATTCAAACTGTTCTATCGGATAATCGTACAAAAGCTCCCGCGGCTCATATCCGGGCCGCGGGAGACCGTGCGCTCAAAATTGCTCCGTCGTCGGAGTGCCGGAGGTAAAGCCTGTAAGCGAACGCAGGATGATTCTCCTTTCATACTGGTCTCCCATAAAACGCTATGAAAGCGTTTTATAGCGCCAAAGGCGCGTCGGAGACCGTATGAGACGTGTTTTGTGCCCTTTGGCACAAAATTTTGCCAGATTCTTCGGCTTGTCGATATCGCAGCCCTTTTCTTTTGCCGCATAATAAGCAAGCAGTTGAAGCGGCACGACCGCGAGCGCTGCCGAGAACACTGTCTCCACACGCGGGATGAAGATCACGTCGTCCGCCTGGGAGACGATTTTTTTATTGCCCTTGCATGACAGCGCCAGCACCTTCGCCCCGCGCGCCTTGACCTCCACGATATTGGAGAGCGTCTTGTCCATCAGCGCCTCGTTGCAGCAGACGGCGATGACCGGCTGGTTTTCCTCAATGAGGGCGATGGTGCCGTGCTTGAGCTCTCCGGCTGCATAGGATTCGGCATGGAGGTAGGAGATCTCCTTCATTTTGAGCGCGCCCTCCAGCGCCACGGCGTAGTCCGTGTTGCGGCCGATAAAGAAGAGCGAGTGGCTGGCATAGCGGCTTGCCAGCTTCGGAAGCTGCCAGTTCATGTCGATGGTCTGCTGGATGCGCCGCGGCAGGTGCTGGAGCTCCTTTACCAGCGCGGCATAGCTGTCCGCGTCGATCCGCCCGAGCTTTTCGGCCAGATACAGGGCGAATAGATACAAAACGGTAAGCTGTGTGGTGAAGCCTTTGGTGGTGGCGACGGCGATCTCCGGCCCGGCGAAGGTATAGAGTACATGGTCGGACAGCTTGGCAATCGTGCTGCCCACCACGTTTACAATGCCGATCACCTTCGCCCCGCGGGCTTTGCACTCGCGCAGCGCGGCGATGGTGTCCGCCGTCTCGCCGGACTGGGAGATCACCAGCACCAGGGTGTGTTCGTCCACCATGGGGTCGGCATAGCGCAGCTCGCTGGCAAGCTCCACCTGCACCGGGACGCGGCAGAGGTGTTCGATGGCGTAGCGGCCGGAGCAGCCCGCGTAGTAGGCCGAGCCGCAGGCCGTAATGATGATCTTGCTGACGCCCCCAAGTTCTTCCGCGCTCAGCTCAAAGCCGTCAAGCTGTACGCGCCCGTCGTGGATGCGCGGCGTGAGGGCTGCTTTGACGGCGGCGGGCTGCTCCATGATCTCCTTGAGCATGAAGTGCTCATAGCCGCCCTTTTCCGCCGCCTCCACGCTCCATGTCACGCGGCTGACGGGCTTTTTGACCTCGCATCCGGTGCAATCGAAAACCTTGATGCTGTCCGGCGTGAGCTTTGCAAACTCGCCGTCGTCCAGGTAGATCACGTTTTTCGTATGGGACACCAGCGCCGTCACATCCGAGGCGAAGTAGTTCTCCTCCACGCCGACGCCGAGGATCAGCGGGCTTGCCTCGCGCACGACATAGAGGGCGTCCGGCGTATCGGTGCAGACGATGCCGAGGGCGTAGGAGCCCTCCAGCCGCGCGGCGGTTTTCATGACGGCGGTTTTGATGTCGCCGTCATAGTATTTTTCCAGCAGGTGGACGATGGTCTCCGTGTCCGTCTCGCTCTGAAAGACATAGCCGTCCCGGATGAGCTCTTTGCGAAGCTCAAGATAATTTTCAATGATCCCGTTGTGAACCACGGCGAAGCGCCCGTCATTGGACAGGTGCGGATGGGCGTTCAAGTCCGTCGGCGCGCCGTGGGTTGCCCAGCGGGTGTGGCCGATGCCGGCGGAGCCCGGCGTCAAAGCGCCGTCCTCCGTCTTCTCACGCAGTCTGGCAATGCGCCCGCTGACCTTCTCCACCTGAATCGCCCCGTCGTGGAATACCGCGATCCCGGCGGAGTCATAGCCGCGGTATTCCAGCCTTTCCAGTCCCCCGAGCAGCACGGGCGCCGCGGCGCGCGCTCCGGTAAATCCAACGATCCCACACATGATGCTTCTCCTTTCAAGATAAAAAAAGAGACAACGACGCACAGGGGCACCCGGCCCTCTGAGACGTCGTTGTCTCAAGACGCTCGTGAGTATAGACCTGTTTGAGATCTTTGTCAAGTTTATTCAAAATTTTTCACCGATTTGCATTGACAAAGGAATCTCCCGGGTGTTATCTTTCAGCATATTGAACCAATCGGAAAGGAGCCAAACATCATGGACTTTACCGAACAGGAAGTACGCCAATATGTGGAGCAGGCGGATGTGCGCTTCATCCGCCTGGCCTTCTGCGATGTCTTCGGGAAGCAGAAAAACATCGCCATCCTGCCGACGGAACTCGACCGCGCCTTTCGGCACGGCATTGCCATAGACGCCTCCGCTATTGCCGGTTTCGGGGGCGAGGTGCGCTCCGATCTTTTCCTGCATCCCGATCCCGCCACGCTCGCCTCCCTGCCCTGGCGGGGCGAAAACGGTCAGGTGGTGCGCATGTTCTGCGGTGTTGCCCACCCGGACGGGACGACGCTGGAAACGGACTCCCGCGCCCTGCTCAGAAAAGCCGTGGAGCGCGCAGCGAAAAGCGGGATCTCCTTTGCCTTCGGCACGGAAATGGAGTTTTACCTGTTCAAGACCGACGAGGACGGCGAGGCGACCAAGATTCCCTTTGACCGGGCGGGCTACATGGACATCGCCCCCATGGACAAGGGCGAGAATGTGCGGCGCGAAATCTGCCTCACCCTCTGTCAGATGGGCATCCAGCCGGAGTGCTCCCACCACGAGGAGGGGCCGGGGCAGAACGAGATCGACTTTCGTTACTCCGATCCGCTGTCCGCCGCCGACAATGCCCTGACCTTCCGCGCCGTGGTGGAGGCGATCGTCGCGCGAAACGGTCTTGCGGCAGACTTCTCCCCCAAGCCGCTTCCGGATCAGGCGGGAAACGGCATGCATATCAACATCTCCGTGGAAAGCGCCGACGGACGCGATCTGCTCGGGCAGGTGATCGCGGGCATCATGGCGCGCATCCGGGAGATCACCGCCTTTCTCAACCCGACGGAGAATTCCTATCTCCGCCTCGGCAGCCGGAAAGCGCCGGGTTATCTCTCCTGGTCGAGCGAAAACCGCTCCCAGCTCATCCGCATCCCCGCCGCGCCTGGGCTCAACAAACGCGCCGAGCTGCGCTCCGCCGACCCCGGCGTGAATCCTTATCTTGCTTTTGCCCTTCTGATCCACGCGGGGCTTGACGGCATCGAAGCGGGACTGCCCCTGCCGCCGAGCGCCGATCTCAACCTCTTTACGGCGCCGGAGGAAATCCTGCGCGGCTTTGAACGCCTGCCGACTACGCTCAGGGAAGCAAACGCTTTGGCGCTCGAGAGTGCCTTTGTCCGGCGCACTGTCCCAGAGGCGATCATCTCCGCGTACTGCGAGCGCTGACCCTCTCAGTCACGGCGCTTGCGCGAGACGCGCCGTGACAGCTCCCCCAGAGGGGGGGAGCCAAGCCCATGATTTGAGCCCAGGCACTTGCCTCCCCCTCCGGGGGAGGCGGCATGGCCGATCTCCCTCAAAGCCATAACGGAAGGAGTTTATCGGTCGGAAAACCAAACCCCTTCCACCGCTGAAGCGATCAGACAGGCTTGGAATGTCGCGCGTTTTTCGCGCGTCAGAATCCTCCCCCCAACGCCGCAAGCGGCTGGGGAGGCAAGTTTGAAAGGAGGTGCGCGCGTGATCTTTCAGGAACGGACCTATTCCGTTTTGATTGTTTCCGCGTCCGAAAAACTGGATAATTCGCTGCGCAGCCTCCTTCCCGGAACGGAATACTACCCGGTTCAGAGCGCAAGGAGCGTCGGCGAAGCGCGGCGTATGCTGCTGGGGTCAAGCTTTGATCTGGTCCTCATCAACACCCCGCTGAAGGACGACTTCGGCACGCAGCTTGCCATCGACGTCTGTGTTGACAGCGCGGCGGGCGCGCTGCTCTTTGTCAAGGCCGATCTCTATGAGAGCGTAAACGCCCGCGTGATGGAGTACGGGGTGGTGACACTCTCCATGCCCAGCGCCAGCGCCCT
Organism: uncultured Eubacteriales bacterium; assembly: GCA_900321275.1. GTDB lineage: Bacteria > Bacillota > Clostridia > Oscillospirales > Oscillospiraceae > Limivicinus. The sequence continues at coordinate 9,811 of ONVI01000028.1, forward strand.
CGTGAGCCAGAGTCTGCGTATGCTCTGCGCCCAGCGGGAAAGGCTCCGGCGCATGGAGCAGAAGCAGCAGAGTGTGGAGGACAAGATTGAAGAGATCCGCCTTGTGAACCGGGCCAAATGGCTGCTGATCGAATGCCTGAGCATGACGGAGGCGGATGCCCAGCGCTATATTGAAAAACAGAGCATGGATCAGCGTATCACCAAGCGCATGGCCGCGGAGAACATCATCAAAACATATTCTTGACAAGCTTCTCTGTCTGTCATAAATTTTTTGTTCGCTGCAGGAGCCTTTCATAAATTGCGCCCGCTGACTGCTTATGTGCAAGCTGTCGGCGGGCGTTTGCTGTGTTACCTGTATTTTCATCTGTATCGGCGCGTTCGCCGCGGACGTCTGACTACCGCTGTGAAAGCACGCTGCACAGCGTCGCCAGCAGCTTCTGCACATCCACGGGCTTTGCGATGTGCGCGACCATCCCGGCCGCCTTCGCCGCTTCCACATCCTCCCGAAAGACATTGGCCGTCAGAGCGACGATGGGGATTTCCGCCAGCTCCCGCCGATGCAGGGCGCGGATTGCCCGCGTGGCTGCATAGCCGTCCATGACCGGCATCTGAATGTCCATCAGGATCGCGTCATAATACCCCGGTTCAGACGCGGATACCATATCGACGGCAAGCTGCCCGTTTTCCGCGGTCTCCACCGTGAAACCCGCCCGCTTGAGGATCAGCTGCGCAATCTGCATGTTGACCGCGTTATCCTCGACCAGCAACAGGCGCTTGCCTGCTGAACCGGTCTCCGACTTCGCCGTCCCGTTCTCCGCACTCACAGAGACAGCGCCTTTTCCCGCGCCGCTGTGATCTGCTCCGCCAGCGTCTCCATGCCGGGGACCGGCGCGTCCTTGCCGCGCAGCAGCTCTGTCAGCGCGCAGATCGGCTCGTAAATCGGCGTAAGCGCCACATTGCCGATCGAGCCCTTCAGCGAGTGGGCAGCCGCGAAAGCCGCGTGGGTATCTCCGGCGTCCACGGCTTCCTTCAGCCTGTCAAAGTTTTTATCCGCCAGCGCCATGGCGACCATCTTGAGATAGAACGACTCGTTATTCAGGCATCTGCCCATACCCTCGGCGGTATTTGCGCCGTAGTGCTTTAAGGCCTCCAGTGTCATCATGCTTTTCCTCCCTTTCCTTCTCTTACACCCAATACGATATGATGGGTATCGCTTTCCCGTGACTTGATCGTCTGAAGCGAACAGGGCGTCGCTACGCCGTTTTTCATTTTCAGGAACGGGAGTTCAACGGTTTCCTGCTGACCGATCCAGCGTGTCAGGCTTGTTTTGCTCAGAGCTTCCCTGAGTCTTTCCGCGTCGGCATCGGGTACATCCGCCAGCAGCTTTTCCCCGATATCATTGAAGAAATCCACTCCGCCGGGACGGATCTCCAGCTCGCCGTTTCTGCCGGTGTGGAACTCAAGATAGAAGTCCGTGATCACATCCACGTAGAAGATGCTCTCAAAATCACTGGTCAGCGCCTTGGAGATGCTCATGCAGGTTTTCTTTTCCGCCGGGGTGATCTCGGTCTTCGCGTTGGTGCGCTCAATCAGGAAGCGGTCGAACGCCTGGGGCGGCACGGGCTTGGAGAAGTAATAGCCCTGCACATAATCGCAGCCCATGGCCTTGAGCGTCAGATACTGCTCCTCGGTCTCCACGCCCTCGGCGACGACCGGGACGTGCAGATAGTCCGCGATGTCGATAATCAGCTCGATCATGCGCACATCCCGCGTCTGTCCGAAGGCGCTGCGGACAAAGCTCATATCCAGCTTCAGCGCGTCGATGGGCAGGTGTGAAAGCATGCCCAGGGAGGAATAGCCGGTGCCGAAGTCGTCCATCTCGATGCGGAAGCCGACGCCCATGCCGCGCAGCTCCTTGGCCGTGGAAATGACCTGATCGGAATCGCCGGTATAGGCCGACTCGGTGATTTCCAGCACCAGATCCTCCGGATTCAGACGATAGGCCTCCAGAATTTCCTTGAAGATTTGTTTCAGGTTCGGCGTCAGCATGTCGATACGGGAGACGTTCACCGAAACCGGGACGGCAAAGCCGAGGCGGTCCTTCCAGTCGCGCAGCTGCGCGGCGGCCTTGCGCCAGACATACTGATCCAGCTCGAGGATCAGGCCGTTGTCCTCCAGCAGGGGGATAAACACGCCGGGGCTGATCAGGCCGAGCGCCGGATGATCCCAGCGCACCAGGGCCTCCGCGCTGGCCAGGATGGGCTTGTCGGGGCGGATATCGTACTTGGGCTGGAAGTAGACCATGAAACGCCCGCTTTCCAGGGACGGCTTAAAGTCCTCCAGCAGGCGCTCCCTGTAGAGCTCCGCCTCATGCATCTCGGTATCGTAGATGCCGATTGCCTTTATGTAGCCGTTCTTCACCGTGTTCGCGGCGATCTTCGCATAGTCAAAGCGCCGTTCGATTTCGAGGGACTTGTCTACATTGGAATACACGCCCATGCGCAGGCGGACGCGGTTCTCAGACACATCCCCGTCCACAAGACCCTCGGACGCCTTGTCCAGGATGCCCGCGTAATCGTCCAGGTGGGGGCAGTAGATGAAGAAGGTATCCGCAGCGCGGCGGCAGCCCACGCCGCCGACCTCGCGCGAGATCTTACGGATGCGCTTGCCGATGCGGGCAAGCACGCTGTCGCCGTACGACTTTCCGTATCTCTCATTGAGCATGTGGAAGTGGTTGACGTCAAGCACAATGGCGTCCATCGCCATGTCGGTGTAGTGCTGGTCATACATGCGCACATAACGCAGGAAGTAGTCGAGGTTCAGGAGATTCGTCAGGCTGTCGCGCTCCGTGGACTGGATGATGTTGCTCTTTTCGGAAAGCTCGATGCAGCGCTTGATGCGGGCCTGGATGATCTCAAAGGAGGGGTAGGGCTTGGGGATGAAGTCGATCGCGCCGATCTTGAGGCAGTCGACCTCCGCGCTTTGATCCGCGGTCATCACGATCACGGGGATACCGCGCAGCTCGTCCTCTTCCTTCATGACCTTCAGCACTTCCATGCCGCTCATTCTCGGCATCTGCAGATCCAGCAGGACAAGGGCCAGATCGTTCTTGTGCTTCTTGATCTGCTCGAGCGTTTCGGCGCCGTCCGAGGCGTACAATACCTCATACTCCCCCTGGAGCATGTTGCCGAGGATCATCTGGTTGATTTGCTCATCCTCCGCGATGAGAATCAGTCGCTTGAGGTTCAGGATATCGGCGCTTTCGTTTGCCGGGAACACCTGCCTGGCCGCCACCTCGGCATCCTCGCGCGTGATGGAGCCCATACCCTTCAAAAGCTTCTTTTCTTCATACATCAGCGCATCCGCGCGCTCAAACACATCATGGAAGCTGACGTCCTCGTCCGGCCTGTAATCCGAAAGGCCGCCCGAAATCACCACGTCATTCGTGCTGATATGCTCCACGGAGCGGTCATGCAGCGCCAGCACCAGCTCCTTGCGGATGAGATAATCGCGCCCCGTCATGATCACGACGAACTCGTCTCCGCCGGTGCGGTATACCGGGCTGTGCTGGAAAATATCACAGATCATCCGGCTGGCCTTGATGATATACTCGTCGCCCGCTTTATGGCCGAGGGTGTCGTTGATGACCTTCAGCCCATTGACGTCACAGACGGCGATGGCGAAGGGGTGGGCCGTTTTCTCCTGGATGGCGATATCATACTGCTTCTCGCTCAGGAGGAAGGCGTGCTTGCTCTTGACGCCGGTCATGGGGTCGGTAAAGGCCGCGGTGCGGGCCTCGTCGCGCTCCTCGGCAGCCTTCTTCTCCCACTTGCGCGTGGTGGAATAGTTGATCAGCATGACGGACAGGGACATGGCGAAGAGCCCCGCGATGACCAGCACGCTGGTGTTGTCTGCGTCGTGCAGGCGCACACGCTGGACATCGAGGAATTGGTCCTTGTCCTCGGCGTTCGATTCGCCGCCGGTCACGTCGTCTATATAAACGGAAATATCATCGACGATGTCATTTTCCCGCGCCTCGTTCAGTCGCTCCGCCCAGGTCATTGCCATCAGGACGATGAAGGCCAGCAGGGCGATCCAGACGATGACGGCTTTGCCGAACTTTCTGGCGTGATCCTTGCGGATGACGCTGTTGAAAAACACCAGGCCGATGATCGACCAGATGGCGATGAGGACATAGGTCTCCGTCTCGATGGTGTAGTCGGAGAAGAGGCTGGGGAACAGGAGGAAGAGCAGGAAGGCAACCAGGATAAACAGGCAGATCCCGCTGATAATGCGATTCCTTTTGCAGCCCTCTTGCCCGGAGACCTTGAACACCGCCACAGAGACGAAGCCGTAGAGAATGACCGCGCCGATGGTGGTCGTATCCACGATCCAGCCGATGGCGGTCCTGCCGAGGAAGGGGATGGGCAGGGACAGGAGAACGGCCAGGAGGATGGCGTTGGCCGGAACCTGCTTGTCGTTGAGCTGGGCGTACTGCTCGGGCAGGATACCGTCCTGCGCCACGGCGTAGCACAGGCGGCCGACCGTGCGCAGCATCCCGATCAGGCTCGTGATCACCAGGGCCAGCAGCGACGCCATCAGGATACGGACGCCGGTCGGGCCGAGATAGTGGTTCGCGGCATAAAAGGCGGGAAGCCCCGCGATCCCCTCAAACTCGCTCAGGCGGCGGATATAGTCCAGCCAGCTTGCGCAGCCCTCCGGATAGACGGACACGCTCATCAGGACGATAAAGATGTACAGCGCAGTCGTGACGATCAGGGAGATGACGAGAATGCGGAAAAGCTTGCTCTGCCTGAAGCGGAACTCCGGGGCAGAGTGGGACACGCTCTCAAAGCCGATAAAGGCCCAGGGGGACAGAAAGGCGATGCGGATGACCTGCCCGAGGGCGCTTGCGTCCGGAACAAAGGCAGGCTCCATCGTGAAGCTGCTTTTGCGCAAGCCGAGCATCGCCGCCGCAAAGCAGAACGTGATGCCGACGGTAAACACCAGCACCAGGATCACCATGATGCGCGCGGTCGTTTCCCTGCTCCTCATGCACAAAAGCCCGATCAGCGCGATGGCAGCGATCGTGACGATGGCCTCTACCAGATAGACCTCATACCCGAAGATCGTATAGAGATAGCCGATCTTGAACGCGCCGCGCAGGAAGTAGCGCGCGAAGAGCGGGATGCTGGTGGCATTGGCCCAGAAGATGGAAATATACGTCAGGAACATGAACCAGGCCACCAGAAAGGCGCGGTCATAGCCGAAGACGTTTTTGATATATTCGTACAGGCCGCCGGTTCCGGGGTAGCGCTTGCCCAGGAAGGTGTAGTGGTCGGCAACCATCAGCATCATGGCAAAGCCGATCAGAAGCCCGTAAACCGAACCTCGCGGGCCGGCCTGGGACAGGTAGGAGCTGCTGGTGACCACAAGGGAGCCCCAACCGATGGCCGAGCCTACCGATATGGCCCAGACGGCCAGCGGTGAAAGGTAGGGCTGCATCTTGGATGTGGAATTGGCAGCGGATGGCGTTTCGTTCATATATTTTTCTCCTCAGCGTGGTAGTTTTTCATGTCGTTTCGGTTCTTTTCCCCGGCGGCGCGGTTTTCCTGCTTATTCAAAGCTGCCGTACATGGCGACGGCTTCATCGATGCTGAGCTCGCCTTTCCCGACCTTGAACGCCGCGACCCGGAGCTGAACCGTGAGCGGATCCCTGATGCCAAGCACCTCCGGGGACATGGTACGATCCGCGGGTATCCGGGCGAAGGGCGCGAACAGCGAGTCAAAGGACAGATCCGTGGTGGGCGTTACCAGCCGTTTCACGGCGGCCATCTCATTGAGCTCTTCCTTTGTAATCAGAAAGCGCATGAATTCGTTTGTCATGTCCAGATTCTCGCAGTCCTTGTTTACGGAGAACTCCACGGAGGGACTGTCGATAAAATATCCCCCCTTATCGGTCAGCGGGATCGGAGAAAAGCTGTACGCAAAAGGCGACCTGGCGAACGCCTCGGACTGGCTTTCCCGTTTCCGGGTCCCGGACACGGTATCCCCGTAGCAGAGCATCATCGGCACATCGCCTTCAAAGAAGCGCAGGATCACCTGGTTATAGTTGTCCGAAATCTGATCACACGCGTCGATATCAATGCAGCCTTCCCGGATCAGCAGCTCCACCGTCTCCAGAGCCGGGCGCATGTATTCTCCCGCCGCGGGGTCCAGCGCATTGGCAAGGGCCAGCGCTTCCGGCTTGTCGGCAAGCGTTGCCACAAACTGCGGATAGGCAATCGTGTTCATGAGGGAGCCGGACGCTTTGAGGCTGTAGCCCATCATGGGGCTATCGTAGCCTCTGCCGCGAAACTCTTTGCAGACGGCTACCAGCTCCGTCAGGGTGGTCGGGATGCTGAGACCTTCCTTCTTGAACAGATCGTTGTTCACCAGCATGCCGTAGGTCCTGGAGAAAACCGGCGCCATCGGTACATGGCCCTCCGCGTCATGACTGAGCAGACCGGGGCGGATGCAGTCCAGGTTCAGCCTGAGGGCGGGGTCCGAAAGATCCTCCATGCGGGCAAACACCGGGTCATACAGTTCGTTCCCGAACATCCAGGTGTGGGAGAAGAAAATGTTGGGCTTGTCCTTGCCCTCCAGCGCCGTGGCCAGGATGTTGTTATAGTCATCCAGCTTCACATAGCTGAGCTGAACATTGGGATAATAGGTGTTGAATCTGTCAAATTCCGCCTCCAGTGCCTCAAAGTTGTCATAGCTTCCGGCTACGGTGATGGCGCAGCGCGTGTTTTTGTCGAGAGAGGGCTTGAATCCGGCGGCGCTTTCCTCCTGCGTTTTTCCGCCGCAGGCCGCCAGCGACAGCGCCGCGCAGAGGATGCAGATGATACAGAGCAGCTTTTTCATGATTTCTTTTCCTCCTTGATCCTTCGGATCTCTTTGATGACAAGCTTGATATCGACAGGCTTTGCAATATGGCCGTTCATGCCGGCGTTCAGACATTCTGTGACATTTTCCGAAAACGCGTCCGCCGTCATGGCGATGATCGGGATGGAGGACGCCCAGGGATTCGGCAGCGCGCGGATATTTCTGGTGGCGTCAAGCCCGTTCATTTCCGGCATCTGGATATCCATAAAGATCAGATCATAGCTTCCCTCCGCGGCGCCGCGCATTTTTTCCACGCAGACACGCCCGTTCTCGGCGCGCTCCGACGTGATGCCGAACATATTGAGGATGGCGGAAATGATCTCCCAGTTGATATCGTTGTCCTCCGCGATGAGAATGTTCATTCCCTTCAGGTCGGAGTAGTCGTTCTCCGGCTCGACGGATCTGGTCCCGGTGCCGAGCAGGGCGTTGATCCTGTCATACAGCGTGGAGCGGAACAGCGGCTTGCTGACGAAGCCGTTCGCCCCGGCCTCTTTCGCCGCGTCCTCTACGTCCGATCCGTCATACGCGGAGATCAGCAGGACGGGAACGTTCGAATCCACTTCCCTGCGGATCCGGCGTATCGTCTCCACGCCGTCCATGCCCGGCATCTTCCAGTCAAGGATCACGATGCTGTAATCCCGCCCTTCTTCATGGCGGCGCGCGATCATGCTGACGGCTTCCGGCCCGCTCGACGCGCACTCGGCCGTCACGCCGAGAGAACGCAGGGTGTCGGCCGTGGTCTCGAGAAAGACCGCGTCGTCGTCCACGACCAGGATGTCCATCGGATCGATCAGCATGTCCTCCCTCTGCCGTTCGGCAACCGGAAGATCCAGAACGACGGTAAAGGTCGTGCCCTTCCCCTGCTCGCTCCTGCAGTCGATGGAGCCGCCCATCAGATCGACCATCTGCTTTGTGATGGCAAGGCCGAGGCCGGTGCCCTGGATGCTGTTTACCCGGCTGTCCGTCTGGCGCGAGAAGGGCTGATACATGTTTGCCATAAACTCCGGGCTCATGCCGATGCCGTTGTCGGCCACCGTGTACGTCAGGCGCACACAGCCGGGCTTCTGGCTCTCCTCCTCGCAGAGATCCACGCTCACACGGCCGCCCGGCTCCGTGTATTTGATGGCGTTGGAAAGGAGGTTGATGTAGATCTGATTCAGCCGAAGCTGGTCGGCATAGAAATATTCCTTCTCCATCCGGTTGATGCGGAAATTGAATTCGATATTCTTTTCCTTGACCATCGGCTGGGAGAGATTGACCAGGTTTTCCACCGTCTCCACAACGGAGAAGGTCACCGGGCTGAGGTTCAGCTTTCCGCTCTCAACCTTGGAGATATCCAGAATATCGTTGATGAGCGTGAGCAGATGATTGCTGGCCAGCGTGATTTTCCGCAGGCTTTCTCTCACGGCATCCGTATCCCCGAGATTCTTTTCCGCGATCGTCGTAAGGCCGATGATCGCGTTCATCGGCGTGCGGATATCATGGGACATCGTAGAGAGAAAATCGGTTTTCGCTTTGTTGGCCGAGGCCGCCTCCATGGCTGCCGCATGGAACTTTCTGGCAAAGGAGAGGATCACAGCCGCATCAAATATGAACAGGATCAGAAGCCCCGCGGAAATAAAGCCGATCAAAAGCCAGTTTTCGGTATTCACGCGCAGATCCTTGACCGGCATGAAGCTGAGCAGCGTCCAGCCCTCTGTCGCGGTGACCGGAATATAGGCGAGGATACATTCCTCGCCCCGGGAGTTTCGCATGGTGAGAGAGCCGGTGGACGAGGTGATCTTCTTAAACAGCTCCTGCGCGGTACCGGGCTCTATGGCGTTGTAGGAGCGGTAGAACTCAAAGAAGCTCGCGTTTTTGAAGGAATGCCCCTTGATGATGTAATCGCCGTTCGCGTCGATCAGGGAGAGCTCGGCGTTTTCAAACTCCTCCTGCGGAAAGACCCATTTCTGCTCCAGCTCCGAGAGGGGCAGCACGCGCAGCAGGATGGCTTTGCGCGGTTCATCGCTTTCCGGATCATACAGCGTGATGAAGTTGCAGAAGGCCAGGGACTGCTCCCCGTTGACGGGGTTTGTGTAGGCGCGGGAAATGTTGATGGATTGGCCGATGTCATGAATCCAGCTCACATCGTTTAAAAGCTCCATCCGCTCATAAGAGACCGAGAAGTCGTCGGCGTTCTCGCGCCGCGCCCGCGTGGACAGGCCGGACAGCGTATCAAGATAGATCAGATGCGCAGAGGCGCTCGGCAGCACATGGGAGATGCGGATAAAGGAGACGGCCTCCTCGATGGTCATGTCCTGGCTGTTGATGTAGTGCGCCCACACATCACAGATGCGCTGCTCTCCTTCCAGATAATTCTCGGTGACATGCTCCATGGTGATGGTGGTATTCTCAAAATGCTCGATCTGCCTTTGGGTATTCTTTCTGTTCTCAAAGCCGGAATAAAGGATCACGAAGGTCAGCATGGCAAGCATAATGAATACATTGACAAGGATGACCCAGTTTTTTTTCACAGCGTATCCCGTCCTTCCGCAATTTTGTGCCGGGAGAGTCATCGTATATAGACAATCATTGATTCGATCACAGGCAGCGGCGCGTCCGATTGCGCGCCGCCTTTGGAACACGACATTCCGCCAGCTATACCATATTATAAGCGAACAGCCCTCATTCTTCAATGCCGAATTGAAATATTTTCCCCTCGATACGGGCAACGCGCCTTGCGCAGAGCAAAAAAGCCGCCCACCCTGCCGCTTCTCAATGCACTGAGCAAGCGGCAGGGTGGGCAATTTTTATCGGTGATGGCCGGTGATCGGTTTTTTCCTGCCGCGGGATGGACGCTCAACGCAGAAAGCGCGCTTCAAATTCCTCCGTCGGCAGCGGATGTGAGAAATAATAGCCCTGCGCAAAAGCACAGCCTTTTTTCTTCAGGAGCCGCATCTGCCCCTCCGTTTCCACTCCCACAGCGACGACGGGAAGCTTCAGATATCCCGCAGCCTCCAGAATCAGATCGACAAACCGAGAAGCCTTTTCATCCTGCTCCATCTCGGCGATCATGCCTCTGTCCAGCTTCAGGCCGTCAACGGCAATGGACGACAGCACGCTGAGCGCGCCGTTCTCCGCGCCGAAACTGTCTATCTGAATCTCATAGCCCGCTCTTCGCAGTCTTTCCACAATGTCAAAGATCTGGAACCTGTTTTCCGCGCACACCGCTTCCCTGATCTCCAGCTTCAGCTCGCCGTGGGAAAGCCCGTTCTCCCTGATCGCCTCGCCCAAGGTGCGCTTCAGCGCCGGATCAAACAGATCCTGGCTCGACAGATTGACAGACACCGGAACCGTAACGCCGTATTTCTCCCTCCAGGCCACAATCTGCCGGACCGCCTTCTTCCAGATGTATTGATCCACCGTGCCGATCTCTCCGCTGCGCTCCAGAAGCTGCAGGAAATCGCCCGGTTCGATCAGGCCCAGCTCCGGGTGCCGCCAGCGCGCCAGCGCCTCCGCGCCGGCGAGCTTCGGCGTCTCGCCCCGGATATCAAGCTTCGGCTGATAGTATATCTCAAACTCCATGTCTTCCACGGCGCACTTGAGATCCCGCAGAAGCCGCCTTTCATAAGCCTCTCTTTCCAGAAACTTCTCGTCGACGACGCTCATGCGCTCCTCGCCCATACGGCGCGCCGTGCGGCAGGCCATCCGCGCGAGCTCCAGCATGCGCACGGGTTCCGTATCCGTGCGCCACGGCGCAACGCCCATTTTCAGCCGCAGGCTCATATCCGGAGAGAGAATGTCCAGGCTCCCCTGCAAGCTGCGATACAGCCTGTCGTAATCCTCCACAGGCGGACAGAAAACGGCAAAGCGGTTCGTGTCCGTTCTGCCGGCAATCCCGCCATGGTCTTTCACGAAGTTCTGGATTCCCGTACCCAGCGTGTTCAGGATATCGTCCTCAAAGTGCTGTCCGCACATGACCGCGACAGCCGAAAGCTGATCGACGCTCATCACGACTGCGTCCATCGGTCGGTCGGGCTTTTCCCGGTACATCCGTTCGGCATAGGCGTAAAAATATTCCCGGTTGTACAGTCCTGTCCGCTTGTCGAACTCCGTCTCCGCGATCAGGCGCCGGCTTTCATCGGCTCGTTTTTCAGCGCGTTTTCCGCGCAGCGCCAGGAGCAGGAACGCGCCTCCCGCCAAGGCGAACACGCCCAGCAAAACGATGAGGTTTTTCCTGGACAGGTCGATGAGCGTGGTTTTCGCGTCCTCCGCAAAATACTTTGTCAGCGCGGCGTTGATGGTAGCGTCCGGTACGATCCCGGTGACCTTACTCAGGACGGAATACAGGAGCGTATCCTGCCGGTTCACCGCGAGGCAATCATCCATTTCGACGCCGGTGGAAATCGTCGTCAGGTGATACTTTGAGCAGATGGCTGCGATGTTATTAAAACGGTAGCTGCTGATCAGCAGGCAGTCCGCCTGTTCGTCCGCAATGGCGCGCAGGCAGCTCGGCGTATCCTCAAAATAGACCGTCCGCCATTGCGGGAAATGATCCAGCAGGAACATTTCATAGTTGGGATTTCCTACGTTGACGGCAACCGCCACCCGTTCCTTCTTTGCGAAGGAGTCCACATCCGTCTCGCGGATCACCGCGGCCATGTCCGTACGCATCACCGCGGGGGTTATGAAAACGCCTTGAAGTTCCCCGTCATAGTCCGTGAGATTTACGGGAAATACGCAGTCCACCTCTCCGTCCTTCAGCGCCTCCATAGCAGCCTCGGCAGTGGAAAAGGCAACCGGCTCGAATTCCGGACGGGCGTTTTCGAGGCAGCCGGAGGCAGCTTCCAGAAAGTCCTTCAGCGCGCCGGTCAATTCCCCCGTTTTCCGATCTTTGGCGCAGAAAGCCAGATAATTGTCCCGGTATCCAACCCGAATCGGTCCGTGGTCAGCGAGCCAGGCGCTCTCCTCCGCGCTGAGATAGTGGTTGATTTTTGCGGTCTCCAGGTATTTGGAATAGAGCGTCCGATTATAAAGCGGATTCTCATCCAGGATTCTGGACATGGCGTTGTTCAGCTCGCCGAGAAGCTCAGGGCGTGATTTGCTGACCGCAAAGAAGAAATCGGAGGAGCCGATCTTACAGGCAGGTACGGCGTCCCCGGCTTTGACCATGCCGTCAAGCGACGCATACAGGTCGATGCTGCCGAGTTTGAGCTGGGTGATGTTATACTCCTCCGTGCCGGTCATCTCCACGATCTCCGCCCGGACGCCGTTTGCCTCCGCCCAATTCCGGAAGTATGTGATCTGAACACTGCCCTTGTTTGCGCCGACCTTTCTGCCGTTAAAGGTGGAAAAGTCCTCCGGTGTGATCTCTTTATTATCGGGCGCGGTGAAGAGATAGTAATCCTCCGTACCCATCGGCTGTGCGGAGAACAGCATGTTTTCCGCGCGCTCGTCGGTATAGGAGACATCGCTCATCAGGTCGATTCTGCCATCCTCAAGCATTTGCAGCAGCTCCGGCCAGCTCCCTGTCACATATTCGTATGTCCAGCCGGTATAAGCGGCGATCTTCTGCTGATAATCATAGGCGTAGCCGGAGCGCCGCCCCAGCTCGTCCGTGATATTGAACGGCGATTCATACCACCCGACGCGGACGATTTTTTCGGACTCCCGGGCATGCGCGCCGATCGGCAGCGCAAGGGCAGCCAGAACCGCGAGCGCGAGCATGAGCGCGATGCGCGCAGCATAACGAATCCGTTTTGTTGATTCCATCTTTCCGCCTCCAGCCCCGGCACTGTCTATCTCACGCTTTTCCGACTGCGTTTGTTTTCGTACATGCAGGTATCCGCGCGCCGGATAACGTCATTCACAGAACGGTCGCTCTGCGGATCGTAAACCGCGACGCCCATCGCAATATGTACCTGCTCCCATTTGTTCTGATTGACGGCACAGCTCTCCGCCATTTCCCGGTTGAACTGACGCGCAAGCGCCTCCCTGTTCCGATAATCGTCGTTCTGCAGGATCACGGAAAACTCGTCCCCGCCGATGCGGAACACGGGGCTGTGCTGATAGATGCGGCAGATCAGGCGGCTGGCTGTCTTGAGATAGATATCGCCTTTTTCGTGACCGTAGATGTCGTTGATCTGCTTGAGGTCATCGCAGTCAAACATGCCGATTGCGAAGGAGATGAGGCCGTTTGCGTCATCCATGCGCTTCTGAAGCTGCTCGATATAGCTGGAATAAGCCCCCTTGTTGCGCACGGAGGTCAGCGAATCGACATACGCGCGCTTGCTTAGGTCGGAGATATGATCCTTCATATGGGCGACAAGGCGCTTGAAGGTGCTTGTAAGCCTGCCGATCTCATCATCCTGGTCATAGTTCAGCTCAACGTCATAATTGCCTCTGTCCACCTGTTCCGCGGCGTCGGTCAGCTCTTCAAGCGGCTTTGTGATGCGCCGGGTATAAAACATGGTAAAGATGCTCAGGGCGACCAGGACTTCGACGGACACGATCACGATGTTCAAAATCAGCTTCTGCCAGTCGCCCTCCGTTTCGGTGATCGGAACCGTGACGTTCAGGCGCATCCCGTTTGACAGCGGCAGCCACGCGCCGACTTTTTCCACGCCCTCATAGTTATACCGGAAAAAGGTGTTCTTCTGGATCAGTCCATCCGGCACCGCGGGCATTGTCTCCTCGGTAAGGCGGGTAACGTCGATCAGGGGGTGGTAGAAGAGTTTGCCTTCCCCGTCGCTCAGAAACGCATAGCCGTTACTGAACAGGCGTATGCTTTCCACCTGCTCGGCCATGGTGGAATAGTCAAGCTCGATCCCGACCACGCCGACGAACCTGCCCCGCCAATAGATCGGAACGTTATACGAAATCACGCGCACATCCAGGTTGTCCGTAATGTACGGGGGAATCCAGATCGGCTCGCCCAGATACTTCGGGACGGTGAACCACACCAGCTTGGAGGTATCCGCCGTGTCATAGAGGGTGATATCCGTCACCTCGTGCTCGACAAAGCCTTCCCCGTCGAGGTCTGTGTACCAAAAGCCCGTCACCGTATCCGAAACGGCCGGATCAATACGGTAATAATAGGTCAGCACCCCGTTTGTCTTGGCCGCGGTTTCTTCAAAAAAGGCCTTCACACGTTCAATATGCCGCGCAAGCCGCCCGCTCTCCACGCCGTCCAGGTCCGCTTCCACATAGGCTGCAAGCTTCCTGACAGACTTTTGGACGCTGTTGAAATAATAGTCGAGATTTCTCTCCCCTGTTTCGCACAGCAGAAGGAGAAGCTGGTCGGATTTCCGGTGCTCCGTGCTGCGGATAAACACCACGCTGAGAACCGTAATGCTGGTCACGGCCACAATGATGGCAAAGACGGTCAGCATTGTCATTTTTGTTCGTAACGAGCGCATTCGCGCATCACCTCTATCTATCAGGCTTTACTGTGAAAGCTCCGCTTCCACAGTAAATATTTGATTCAAACGCCTGTTTCTCGCCGCTGGCGCGGCAACCGAAACAGATGCGAAAAAACACCCATGCGTTATGAGCTTTCATGCGTCGTGGTGCGATTTACGGCGCATGGGTGTTATTCTCCGAATTGTTGAGAATCTCCGTTTCAAACTCGGCGGGGTGCAGCGGACGGGAAAGATAATATCCCTGTACAAGCGTACAGCCCAGATTCTTCAGGATCTGAAGCTGGGTCTCCGTCTCCACGCCCTCGGCAATGACCGGTATCTTCAGGTTCTTCGCGATGCCGAGGATCAGCGCCACCAGCTGAACGTCCCGTTCATTATTTTCCATGTTCCGGATAAAGGTCCTGTCCATCTTCAGCACGTCCACCGGCATGGCAGACAGCATGTTAAGCGAGGAATACCCGGTGCCGAAGTCGTCCATCTCCACCGTGTAGCCTTTATCGCGCAGACCCTCCACGACCCGGATCACCTGTTCCGCGTTTTCCGTATAGGCCGACTCCGTGAGCTCAAGCTTCAGCGCGTCACGCTCCAGCCCATTCTGGCGGACGATATCCTCCAGGTTCTTTTCCAGCGCCGGGTCGAACACATCCACGCGCGACAGATTGACCGAGATGGGGATCGTCCTCCCGAAGCGGACCTGCCAGCGGGCAATCTGCCTGGCCGCCTGAGACCAGACATATTTGTCCACCTCGCTGATTTTCCCACAGCGTTCAAAAAGCGGGATGAAGACGTCCGGCGCGATCATGCCGAGCTCGGGGTGCCGCCAGCGCACCAGCGCCTCCGCGCTCACAAGTTTCGGCGGTTCGGTTCCGACGTCAAACTTCGGCTGATAGTGAACCTCAAGCTCGTAATTATCCAGCGCGCGGCGCAGATCGCTGAGCAGGCGCTGGTCAAGCAGCTCGCGCTCACGCACCTTCTCGTCAAAGACGATCAAATGCTCATTAAAGTGCCCGCGCGCCTGCGTGCACGCAATCCTCGCCCTGTCAAAAAGCTGGACGGGCTCGACGCCCGGCTGCCACTGTGCCACGCCCATACGCAAAAACACGCTGGCGTTCGGCGACATGGCGTCCACCTTGCTCTGCAAACGGTCAAATACCGCCTTGTAATCCTCCCTATGACGGCAGTAGCAGTCAAAGCGATCCGCCCCGAACCTGCCCGCGATCCCGCCGGCTTCTTCCGCGATTGCGTGAAGCTCGCTGCCGAGAACGCGGAGGATCTGGTCGCCGAAGTCTCTCCCGTTGAGGGCGTTGATGGAATGAAACCGCTCGATATTCAGCACGATGGCATCCATCGGCTGATCGGGGTGTTCATGAAAGATGCGGTTTGCGTACTGGAAGAAATAGTCCCGGTTATACAAGCCGCTCAGGCTGTCCGTCTCCGTCGCGGAAATGAGCTGCTGTGCCCTCTTCTCCGCCCGCACGCTCCGCAGCAGCAGAAGAAGGATCGCCAGCACCACAACGGAGATGCCGGTCATGACGCCGGTCAGATTATCCTCGATCAATTCACCCAGGCTGAGCTTTGCGTCCTCCGTAATGTAATAGGACAGTGCCGAGTTGAAGGTGGAGGTCGGGACCAGGCTGACCATCTTTGTCAGGATAGAATACAGCTCCTTTTCGCCCTTGTCGAGCGTGAGGCAGTAATCCATCTCCAGGCCGGTGGGGAGCGTTGTCAGATGATCCTTTTCGCATTGTCTGTGAATATTGTTGTAGCGATAGCTGCTGATCAGAACGCAGTCCGCCACCCGCTCGGACACCGCCTTCAGGCAGTCGGCGGTGCTGGTATAATACACCCTCTGCCAGTTCGGGTAGTGGTCAAGCAGGAAATTATCGTAATTCGGATTCCCATCATTTACGGCCACGACCACATGCTCTCTGTTGGTGAAGGTGTTCAGATCCGACTCGCGCACCACCGCGTAGATATCCGTGCGGATCAGGGGCGGCGTCATGACAATGCCGAGCTTTTCCCCGTCATATCCGCTGAGGTTGGCCGGGAAGACGCAGTCCACCTCCCCGTCTTTCATCGCGCTGACAGCGCCCTCCATGGTGGGGTAAGCCTTGGCCGAAAAGGAAAGGTGCGCGTTTTCCAGGCAGTCAGAGGCGATGTCCAGATAATTCTTCATGGCGCCTGTCAGCTCCCCGCTGTTCTTATCCGCGGCGCAGAAAGCCAGATAATTGTCCTGATAGCCCACCCGGATCGTCCCATGATCCTTAAGCCAGCTCAGCTCATCCGCCGTGAGGAACGCATTGGCCCCGGCGGTTTTCATGTATCGTTCAAACATATGCTGATTATAATAGCGGTTTTCATCCTGAATGCGGCTCAATGCGCTGTTCAGGTCCTTCAGCAGATCAGGCCGGGTTTTGTTGACGGCAAAGAAGAAATCGGAGGAGCCGACCTTGGCCACCGGCACCGCACGGCTCGGATCCGTAAAGGAATCGACGGTGACATAAGCGTCCAGCTCGCCGGTTTCCAGCATGCTCAGGGATTTGTCCTCGGAGTTTGTCAGCTCCACAAGCTCCGCCTCGACGCCGTTTCGCTTTGCCCACTCCTGATAGAAAACCGCCTGAATGCTGTCCCTGTTCACGCCGATCCGCTTCCCGTTGAGCGTGGAGATGTCGGACGAGCTGATCCTGTGGTTATGGGGAGAAACGAAAAGGTAGTATTCCTCCGCCCCCATGGGCAGCTCCGGGAACAGCATTTTTTCCGCGCGCTCCGCGGTATAGGACACGTCGCTCATCAGGTCGATATCGCCTTTGATCAGCATGCCCAGAAGCTCCGACCAGCTTCCGGTCACATACTCATACGACCAGCCGGTATAAGCCGCGATCTTCAGCTGGTACTCATAGGCGTAGCCGGAGCGCCGTCCGAACGAATCCACAGTATTATAGGAAGAATCATACCAGCCGACACGTACGATCTTTTGATCCGGCTCCTGCGCCCGGGCCGCAAAGGGCAGGGTCATGGCGAACACAAGGATCGCGCACAGCAGGAACGCCAGGCTTCCCCTCAGGCTTCGTTTTGCTTTCATATCTGCTCCGGTCCCCCTCATGATTCTTAACATGGCTGGCAGGACATCCTTCGTTTGCTTTGATGCCTGTATGATCCGCTTTTTGCGGTCAAAAGCTGGTTTATCTTAGTTTCCGCGCCGCGATCGTCCTCATTGCGAAAAGAATATGGCAATTTTGAACAGTCGTCTGCGGGTATTCACGATTATTGTACCATGCTTTTCGTTAAAAAACAACAAAAACTCCCAGGAAATCATGATGATGACATAAACAGGGGTCGATCCGGGGGTCGACCCCTGCGGTTTTGCCTCAACATGCATTTTGCAGCGCGTCGATGGCCGGCTGATCCCGCTGTGAAAAGGACATGGCGGAACCGGTCTGCCGGGCCCCCGGCACCGGCTCCCCGCTTGCATGAAAAACGCCTCCCGGACACCGAAGTGCCCGGGAGGCGCGCTGCTTTCAGCGTTACTTGTGATCGACGACGATGCTCAGATCGCTGTATGTGCTGAGCATGGTGTACTCGGTGGAATTCTTTTCATAGTCTGCGGGGACCTTCAGCAGGTGCACGGTGTAGTTGCCCTCGGGCACCTGGAAGGAGGCGACGCCCTGGGCGTCGGTCTTGCCCAGCGTGCACTCGCTGTCGGAGCAGAACTGCACGGTTGCGCCTTCCACGGGCTTGCCGGACTCGTCGGAGACGTAGACGCGGTACATACCGGCGTCATTTGCCGCGGCGCCCTTGGGAGCAGCGCTCTTGCCCTCGTTCAGACCGGCGGTGAAGCCGCCCTGCTTCAGCTCGGCCGTGCTGCCGGCGGAGAGCAGTCCGTCAACGGCGCCCTCGTAGGCGTCCACAGCCGCGCCCTCCACGGGCTTGCCGACCAGCGTGCCGGTCTTGTCCACGAAGAAGGTGGTGGGGAAAGCGCTCATGTCAAACAGCTCGTCCACATTGTCGGGGGGCAGGATGATGGTGTAGGTGACGCCCTTCTCCTGCAGGATGCCCCTGGCGGTCTGCACGGCATCGGGGTCGGCGCCGTCATACAGCAGGCCGACAACGGCGCAGTTCTTGCCCGCAAGGCGGCCGTTGATGGCCTCAAGCTCGGAGAGCTCACCCACGCAGGGGCCGCACCAGCTTGCCCAGACGTTCAGCATGGTGATCTCATGCTGGCCGAAGAGCTCTTCGCTGGAGACGGGATTGCCGTTGATGTCGGTGGTGCTGAAGCTGAGCTTCCTGCCCTCCATCTCGGCAAAGGGATCGACAGGCATGTAGAGCTCGGCGCTTTTGACGATCTCCTGGACCCGTGCCTGCATGGCACGGAACTCATCGGCAAACTCGGGGCGGAAGGCGGAGATGTTCTGGTTGGGGTTCATATACAGATAGTAGGTGTAGCCGGCGCTTTCGTCGATCTTGGAGACGCAGCTCAGGTCGATGGGGAAGCCATGCTGTGCAAGGTAAGCGGCCATCGCGTCCAGATTTGCACCGTCGGCCAGGGTATACATGGAGAAAATGTTCGCCATGTTGCTGAAGAGCATGTTGTGGTCTTCCTCGGTGAAATCATCCTTGTCGATGATGGCGTTGTACTCGTCCTCGCTCATGGCGAAGTAGTCCATATCGAGGTAATACCAGCCGGTGTTGTAGCCAAGCTCTTCCCCGATGCTGGGATAGAGCATACCCTTTGGCTGCATGAAGGAGTCGGGGACGTACAGGGCAATGCCTGCACCGTCAAAGTTCAGGTACCAGGTTTCCTCGGCCATCGCGGATACCGACAGGAGCGAGGCAAACATGACAAGGGTCAGAATCAGCGCAATTGCTTTTTTCATATTTTACAAAACCTCCCAATCAAAGTTTGCCTTATTTTACAATCGGAAAGAGGGAAAGTCAAGCGCCGGCACAGCGCTTTAATAAATGTTAATAGTGTTTTTCGTAAAACATTATGCTTTATGGAAAAGGCATCGCGCGAAAGAGCGCTCCGTTCTCACGATCTGCGCCACACCTGTGCCGTAAACAGTCTGACAACTTTGACCGACATTTTGCAATTGGAAGCCGTCGTAAGAAGCGCAGGAAAAAGGAACAAATACGTGTATAAAGTACATAGAAAAGAAGAAAACCGGCTGTTTTCCAGTCGGTTTTCTTCTTGGTGGGGGAAGGTGGATTCGAACCACCGAAGGCATTGCCAGCAGATTTACAGTCTGTCCCCTTTGGCCACTCGGGAATTCCCCCATATTCGATTCTGCGCCGGATGGAGCTGGTGGACGGACTCGAACCCCCGACCTGCTGATTACAAATCAGCTGCTCTACCGACTGAGCTACACCAGCATCTTACCGGCATCGCCCGTGATCGGTCATGCATCTGACCCCTGAGCGCTCGCTAATAATACCAAATGAAAATCAAATTGTCAAGCATTATTTTTCCTTTTTAATAAAAAAGTCAAACAGCCGCGAAAACAGGCGTTCTCTCCCCTGCCGGCAAATATGCGCTGTCAGATCCGCATAAGCTTTTTTCAAAGGGAGGGATGATATTGAAAAGGAACGCTCTTCTGCTCCGCCGCAGAGCCATCCTGCACGCACTGACCATGGTGGCGGCAGTCGTAATCATCTTCTGGGCCGTCAACACGCCCTCGGTTGTGGGGGTCTCCGCCTCCAGGCGCGAATTGCCTGTCTACTGCGTGCAGCAGAACGAAAAGATCGCGGCGCTGAGTTTTGACGCCGCCTGGGGCAACGAGGACACGCAAACGCTGATTGATATTCTGAATCATTACGGAATCAATACCACCTTCTTCGTCGTCGGCGATTGGGTGGACCGGTATCCCGAATCGGTTCGCGCGCTTGCGGAAGCCGGAAACGAGGTGATGAACCACTCTTCCAGCCATGCGCACTTCTCTTCCCTCAGCAGCAGTGAAATCACGGCTGATATCTCAGCCTGCAATGATAAGATCGAAGCCGTCACCGGCATTCGTCCGACGCTTTTTCGCTGTCCCTACGGAGAATATGACGATCATGTCATCAAAGCGGTCAATTCTCTCGGCATGACCGCTGTTCAATGGGATGTGGACAGTCTTGACTGGAAAGGCATTTCCGCAGACCAGATCACCCGGCGCGTGCTCGACAGAGTCCAGCCCGGCAGTATCGTGCTTTTCCACAATGCTGCCGAGCATACGCCGGAAGCGCTGCCTGAGATCATCGAAACGCTGCTCGAAGAAGGATATCGGATCGTTCCGGTCTCACAGATTCTGCTTCAGGGTGACTGCTTTATTGACAGTACCGGCAGACAGTGCAGGCAGCCCGGAGGCTGAAACCATCAAGGCGGGAGGCGGTG
This sequence comes from uncultured Eubacteriales bacterium, assembly GCA_900321275.1. Classification (GTDB taxonomy): domain Bacteria; phylum Bacillota; class Clostridia; order Oscillospirales; family Oscillospiraceae; genus Limivicinus. The sequence continues at coordinate 30,508 of ONVI01000028.1, forward strand.
ATCTCTTGTTTCCCGCTTTTGCTTCACAGAAATGCCGCGCAGCATTCATCCGCGCCCCGGCTTGACTTTTTTCCCCGGTCAGGATAAACTCACCCTGTTATGAGCCAGAACATCCGTTTGGCAAGATGATGGGGTGCTTTCGTTGAACGCTGTGATCGTCGGAAATATCTGCTCCTTTTTCGCTGCCTGTTTTACGGTTGCAAGCGCCTGGAGCCGTAATCGAAAAAGGATATACCTGTATCAGGCCGCACAGTGTTTTATTCTGGCCGCGGCAAATATCTTCTTTGCCTCCGTCAGCGGAACGACCACGCTTTTTCTCTGTGCCCTGCGCAATTGTCTGATTGCCTATGACCGCTTCACCCCCAGGCGCTGTCTGATCTTTGTCCTGTCTGTGGCGGCTGTCGGTCTTGCGGCAAACAACAGGGGCCTCATCGGTCTTATCCCCGTGGTGACGACAGCCGTCTATACCGTGGGCTGCCTCTATGCGAAGAGCACGCGGGCCATCAAACGCAATCTCATACTCAATCTGGTTCTGTGGGCAATTTATGACGTGATCATCCTCGATCTTGTCTCTTTCGCGGTAGATACGGTCTCCGCCGTCATGGGGACGGTCTCCCTGATCGGAGCTGAAAAGACGCATAAAACGGGAAACCCTTCTTTCAAATGAAAGTTGCGTTTCCCGTTTTTTTACAGGTGGACGCCCTCATTTCCAGTCCTTCCAGATTTCCGGGCAATATCCGACCGTCGCCTGCTTCCCGTTGCGCACGATCGGCGTTTTGATGAGATAAGGCACCTCAAACAGTTTGTCGAGCTTTGCCTCGCCGGACGCAAGGTATTGAAAAATCGGATAATCCTGATCCGCAGGGTCCGCCATCGCCTCAAGGCCGACGGCGTTTTTCACGCTTGTGAGCTCTCCCCTGCTCATGCCGTATTTCAGGATATCGATATACTGATATTTGATCCGCCGCTCCTTAAACCATCGCTCCGCTTTTTTCGTATCAAAGCACTTCGATTTGCCGAATATCTGAATGTTCATCTCATAGTACCCCGTAAGTGTCGGTATTCCCCGGTTTTTGGGCTTTTCGCACCCGCTGATACTCTCCGCAAAGAAGAGAACTCAATTGAATCAAGTATATGCAATCAGGCTCTCGCTGTCAAATATTTCTTTATGCGTGTCAGCGTCTCCTTGCTCCACCCCATTGGCCTGGAGCTGAGCCTTGCAGACAAGACATGGCTCACATGAGGTTCT